>JAEZYN010000077.1 GCA_023419095.1 Bacteroidota bacterium
ATCTAAAAGTCTCTTCTTAAATTCAGGATAAAAAGCATCTTCTGAGAGAATATTGGCTTCTGTAAGGGAAAGGTTGAAAGGTTTACCTTCAAACAGATGATTAAGGTAGTAGCCGAAATTATCCGCAATATCTCGGTTTTGCTTTAAGAAATCAAGAATTTCTGCGAAGGGCGTGCGCCGCAGTTGCAGCATAAGGTCAGATAACGGCTCCAGTGATTTCGTCTCGTTCCGGAAACTGAAATATTTGGTAAGAACCGCCGTGAAGGTAGCGCGCTTTCTGTTGTGGTAGAGCGTCATCCGTGCAAAGGTAGATTATTTCAGATTTACGTTGTTCATCTGCCGCATAATCCATCTGTGTTTTTTCTGAAGGTATGATGAAGGATTTTTCGGATCATACTTCTTTGGACTTGGCAAAATGGTGGCAATCCAGGCAGCTTCAGATTTTGTAAGATTGCGTGACGACTTTTTAAAATAATAGTTTGACGCTGCTTCTACACCAAATACGCCCTGCCCCATTTCGATAGAATTCAGGTATCGCTCCAGTATCACGTCTTTGCCCCAAACGAGCTCAATAATAAACGTGTAGATGGTTTCCAAACCTTTGCGCAACCAGCTTCTACCCTGCCAGAGGAAAATATTTTTGGCTGTCTGCTGAGAAATGGTGCTGCCTCCGCGCAGTTTTTTACCTTTTTGGTTGTGTGCCATGGCTTTTTCTATGGCTTTATAGTCGAAACCATTGTGCGTGAAAAACGCCTGGTCTTCTGAGGCGATCACCGCTTTTTTGACATTGTTTCCCATTTCATCGTAGGAAATATAGTCGCGTTCCAGCTTTCCATAGTCAAGGATGCCACCGACTTGTGTAAGCGTGATGGGAGGATTGAAGAATTTGCCCCAGACGATAAATAGGATATTAGCCAGAATGAGAATATAGATAAGCCGTCTAATTTTTTTCCACATATTTTTCAGATAAAGCGCTGCCGCCGTTTTTCAGCCCGCAAAAATAACGATATTATTTCAGTTCTTTCAGGTAAGTCAGCTCATATTCGGGCAATAGTTCCGGATGAAAAATCTTGATGTAGTCTTTTAAGACGATGTCTGCCCGTACCACTCCACTTTCAAAAAAATCATTGGCTCTGCCGCGTTCTCTGCCCGAAAGGGTGTAAAGTTTACCCAATTGATAAGCAGGCATTTGGGCATAATTTGGATTGATCTGCAGCAGTTCTTTTTTTGCGCGGTGGTTTCCGACATTTACCCAAAACTTAGCCTCAGCGGCGCGCGCCAAAACTTCTTCAAAACTCATCGGAACCGCTTTTGTTTCCGGGTTGTCCGCATTTATGTAGACCGCGTTGGCATCTTTTATCAGTTGCGCCAAAGCAGTTCGTCCACCCGGCAAAAACCACTGGTTGCCATACATTTCGTTCGCTAAAACTTTCGGACGTGTTTGGGCTTTTTTAGCTAAAGATTTTAAGGAATCATAAGCAGACGAGATGCAGGCCAATCTTTCATTCGCCAACTTTTCCTTACCCAATAGCTTTCCGAAAAGCAGCAGATATTCGGCTTTTTTTAAAGGATTCTGTTCGAGATATTCGTCTAGAAAAATAATTTCAATGCCGTTTTTTCTCAGCAGATCATACGTATTATCAAAAGTTGCGATATAGTTGGAAAAAACAACATCCGGTTTTAGCGCAATGATTTTCTCGATATCGTATTTCTGTTCATTGCCGATATTCTGAACTGCGTCGTTCACAAGCATTTCGTTCAGTTTTGGGGAAAAAATATATTCCGGACTTGAAAGACCTATAACTTTCTCTTCCGCGCCCAACTCCGCCACGTAGCCAACAAGACTCGCATTCAGCAACATCACGCGCCTGTACGGTAATTTACTTTGCGGAAGATTATATTTAAATTTACCGGAGTGAAGTTCAAATGTCTGATCATTACTTTTAAAACGTACCTGATCTGAAATAACATGCCACTCCTCAGTGGCCGTCTTTTGGTCCTTTTTACAGCTGATAAGTGTAAAAATCAAAATAAAAAAGAAAAATTTGCTTTTCATTTCTCAAAGAAAACAAAAAAGTGCTATATTTGCAAACCGAAAAACGGCCTCGTGGCGCAACTGAATAGCGCATCTGATTACGGCTCAGAAGGTTACAGGTTTGAATCCTGTCGAGGTCACTTTTTTTAAATCCTGCAACTTCATTTGCAGGATTTTTTTTGTCTTATTTTTAATTTAATTTAGCACGTTTGATATCTGAATTTCAGATAATTAAATAAAAAAAGCACGTTTGTAAAACGTGCTTTACTATTAATTTAAAATTGATTTACAGATTCATAAACAGTTTTGGATTCACCGGCGTATTGTTTTTGTGCACCTCGTAGTGTAGATGCGGACCTGTTGAACGCCCTGAGTTTCCGGATTTGGCTATAACTTGATTTACCTCTATCACATCATTTGCTTTTACCGAGATCGATGACAAATGCCCGTAAAGCGTCGCGAGTCCGTTGCCGTGCGACACAATCACACAATTTCCGTATCCGCCTTTTGAACCGGCGAAAATCACGGTTCCGCGGGCTGCAGCGCGGACATCAGTGCCGTACGGAACTGCGATATCCATGCCTTTGTGAAACTGAATCGGCTTCGCTTCCGGAGTTTCCGGTTTTTGTGCTGCGCCGCTTTTCTTAGACGCAACTGAATTTCCAAGACTGTCTTTTTCAGCTGCAATGTTTGGTTCAGCCATATTTTTTTTCAAAGGCTGCGCGGACGCCATCAAAATATTTCGGGGCGGAATAGGATTTACCCTATTTCCGAAATTTGAAGAAATGTACCCATCCGTTGGAATGCCGAGCGGCACCTGTTGCAATTTGGTCTGCATATCCATAAGATACTGGCTGTAACGGTTGGTCTGCCGTGCAAGATACACCGCATTCGAAATACTGTCCTGCGCCAGAGTTGCAATGCGCGCGTCGGAAAGGTTTTTAGCAACAAGAAAAGAATTGAGTTCTCTCACCGTACGGTCTACCAGCGCCAGGTTATTTTTCATTTCCAAATAATCAACGCTGTCTTTCTGCGTATTTATTTTAACCAAATTTACTTCGTAGGTCTTATGGTTTTGTTCAGCATACATTTTGCTGATAATAGCTGCCTGCACGACGATAAGCATGAACATCAGCGCGCCAAAAGCCTTGATTGCGGCTTTCGATTTCAGTGTTTGAAGTATTTTATTATAAAATGTCATTATGATTAAATTAGCGGGTGCAAAAATACGAAAATTCTGAATTTCGTTTACTTATGTATTTATTTTTACAATATTTTAGCTTTATGTTACTGAAAAAATATACTGCGAAGCGGTTTGCAGACAGGAACTCTCAAGTGTTTTGAGGCAAACTTTCACCAATCATCGTATATTTGTTAATTAACTAAAAATTAATGGCAAGAAAGGCATCTGAAAATGATAAAACAATCGGCGTACTCGGCAGCGGAAGTTTCGCCACCGCGATTGTAAAAATGCTGACAGAAAACAGCAGGATCGTCCATTGGTGTGTACGCAACGAGTTTGTGAAAGGCGCAATCGAGCTTAGGCATCATAACCCAAGCTACCTTACCGCGGTAAATTTCAATGTAAAGCACCTCCACCTCACTACAGACGTCAACGAGCTCGTGTCAGCTTGTGACATCGTGGTTCTGGCAACACCCTCAATTTATTTATCGGATGCACTGGAGAAGATGACTTGTGACTACTCCGGCAAGATCTTCGTTTCTGCGATCAAAGGTATTGTGCCGAAAGTGAATGATGTGGTAGCGCATTATCTACGGGATGAATTCAAGATCGGTTTCCGGAGTCAGGCAGTCATTGCCGGACCTTGTCACGCTGAAGAAGTGGCTATGGAACGACTTTCATACCTTACTATCGCCACCATCAAGGAAAACCAGAAAATGCTGAGCCGAAAATTCGCCTCGCATTTCATTAAAGTCAACTGTTCTGCTGATATTTTGGGCAATGAGTACAGTGCGATTCTTAAAAACATCTATGCCGTGGGAGCTGGCATCGCGAGCGGTCTTGGCTATGGTGACAACTTTACGGCAGTATTTGTTACGAATGCGATCCGCGAGATGGAAGTTTTTCTTGAAGCTATACACGAAATGCCGCGGGACGTGAACGAAAGTGCATATCTGGGTGACCTGCTGGTAACGGCCTATTCCCTCTTTTCACGAAACCGCAACCTCGGAAACCTTATTGGTAAAGGCTATACTGTAAAATCCGCATTGCAGTCTATGAATATGATTGCGGAAGGCTATTACGCTGCGGATTCAATTTACAAAACTTCGCAGGAGAAAAAGATGAAGACGCCCATTATAGATGCAGTTTACAGGATATTGTATGAAGAAGCCAATGCGGAACTCGAATATAAAAAACTTACAGTTTTGCTGAATTAATCTCGCGCAGGGGATAACTTTTTTAAAAATAACAAAAAATGCCGAAATTCCGAAACCAACTTACCCCAAAACCGCACTATGACGTAGCACTTATTGGCGGCGGCATAATGAGCGTCACACTCGCCACACTGCTGCATGAGCTGCAACCGGATCTGAAAATTGCCATTTTTGAAAGATTAGGACGTTTCGCCCAGGAAAGTTCTGCCGCGTGGAACAATGCGGGTACCGGTCATTCCGCGTTTTGTGAACTTAATTATACACCGGAACTTCCGGACGGCAGCATTAACATTAAAAAAGCTGAAAATATTGCCGAACAGTTTGAAATCTCGAAACAGTTCTGGGCATTTCTGGTGAAACAAAACTACATTCAGAATCCCCACGAATTTATTAATTCATGTCCGCACATGAGCCTTGTTTTTGGTGAAAAAGATTGTCAGTTTCTGCAAAAACGTCACGAACAGATGACAAAATCCCCTCTTTTTGAAGGCATGCAATTCAGCGACGACCACAAAAAACTGCGTGAATGGATTCCACTTATAATGAGCAAAAGAAATCAGCACGAAAAACTGGCAGCCACAAAGATGGATCTAGGCACAGATGTCAATTTTGGTGCGCTGACGCGGAAAATCGCGCGCTATCTTATCGATGATTCCGGCGTGGAAGTTTTTCTGTACCATGAGGTGAAAGATATAGATCCACGAGAAGACAACGCTTGGCAGATGAAGGTGAAAGACCGGTTGCATCAGCACAGCCAGCGTGTAGTGGCCGATTTTGTATTTATAGGTGCGGGCGGCTACGCACTTCCGCTTCTGGAAAGTTCAGATATTCCTGAAGGAGCCGGCTACGGTGGTTTCCCTGTTTCGGGCGAATGGCTCGTGACAGACAATCCTGAATTGGTGAAGCTGCACCGTACCAAAGTTTACACACAAGCTCCAATGGACGCGCCACCGATGAGCGTGCCTCATCTCGATCTGCGCATCATTGACGGAAAAGAAACTTTACTTTTCGGGCCTTTTGCGAGTTTTTCCACTAAATTTCTAAAAGAAGGCAGTTATCTGGATTTACCCGAAAGCATTAACTTTAAAAACATCCGCTCTCTTTTCGGTGCGTGGTGGCATAATTTGCCCTTAACACAATACCTCTTACGCCAGGTTGCGATGACAAAAACCCAGCGGATTCAGCATTTAAGGGAATTCATTAAAGATGCTGATGAAAGAGACTGGGAAATAAAAGTGGCCGGACAGCGTGTGCAAATCATTAAAAAAGATGATGAACTGGGTGGCAAGCTCGAATTCGGGACGGAAGTGGTGGTAAATTCTGCCGGCACAATCGCTTCTTTACTGGGTGCGTCGCCGGGCGCTTCTACGGCTGCATTTGCGATGCTTCAGGTGTTGGAAAAATGTTTTGCGGATAAATTTAATAATGAGTGGCGTGAAAAAATTAAAGAAATATTCCCCACATACGGACACAAGCTGGCCGACAGTCCGGAACTCACCCGAACGACCCGTGCGTACACAAAAGCGATCTTAAATCTGAATTACGATGAAAAACCGTCGTGAGTTTAATCTAAAATCGAAGAAAATCCTGCGCAGACCAACTTTCTGTATGAATCCCGCGACTTAAAACCTTAACTGATGGCACAAAAATCGCTTCTGGAAATTTGAACATTAAAAAAATCTAAACGCTATGGAAAATTCTGACAGAAATAAACCCGGAAAATTCATGATTGCCGCTATCGTACTGCTGGTTGTAGTTATTATTTCTTACCTTATCATCATGCAGTTTTTTCCAAATCTGTTCATGACGTTGCCAACAGGTGATGCACAGCCTGTAGATGCTAGACCTTAGCCAGAAATGCGTTGAAAGAAGCTTTAGCAGAAACACTTCCATCAGAAAGTATTTCGCCAAGCGTAAGCAGCTCGATCTGGTTCACTGAAGCTTGATCAAATGGTTTTTGCACACGCACATAGTTTTCGGTAAATCCGTACATGTTGCCGTTCCGGTTTTCATGCTCCCAAAGTACCGGAAGTGTTTTGCCGATTTGCGTACGGTAAAACTCCATTTTCTTTTTCTCTGAGAGAATGCGAAGCATTTTGTTTCGTCTTTTCCGTTCGGGAATACTCACAACGCCTTCCATATCAGCGGCTTCCGTATTTTCTCGTTCGGAGTAGGTAAAAACATGCAGATAGGAAATCGGCAGAGCGCTCAAATAATGGTAAGTTTCCAAAAACTTTTCTTCCGTTTCACCGGGAAAGCCGACAATAACATCTACGCCAATACATGCGTCAGGCATCACCTCCCGAATCTTTGCGATGCGGTCCGAATAAAGCGCGGTAAGATAGCGGCGCTTCATCTTTTTTAATATATCATCAGAACCACTCTGCAACGGAATGTGGAAATGTGGCACAAATCTGCTGCTACGCGCAACCAGATTGATGCTTTCATCTTTCAGCAGGTTGGGTTCTATTGATGAAATACGTATTCTTTCGATTCCTTCCACTTCTTCAAGTTCAGAAATAAGGTCGAGAAAAGTGTGTTCGTGTTTTTTATTACCAAATTCACCTTTGCCATAGTCGCCGATATTCACGCCTGTCAGGACAATTTCTTTAATGCCTTTTGCTGCAATTTCGCGTGCATTATTTACCACATTTTCGATGGTGTCACTTCGGGAAATGCCGCGTGCAAGCGGAATCGTGCAGTACGTACATTTGTAGTCGCAGCCATCCTGCACTTTCAGGAAAGCGCGCGTTCTGTCGCCGATGGAATAACTTCCGATAAAGAAATCGGTCTCGTCAATTTCGCAAGAATGAACAAGGCCGTTTGCAGATGACTTGCGTAAATCATCAAGATAACTCAGAATATTAAATTTTTCTTTTGCGCCCAAAACCAAATCAACGCCTTCAATTGCCGAAATCTCATCCGGTTTCAGCTGAGCATAACAGCCAATGATAACTACAAGTCCGTCAGGATTCGCTTTCATAGCGCGTTTCACGTGAAGTTTACATTCGCGGTCTGCGTTATCGGTTACTGAACAGGTATTGATTACATACACATCCGCCCTGTCATCAAAACTCACTTTTGCGTAGCCGGCGTCTGTAAGCTGGCGGGCAATAGTAGAAGTTTCAGCGAAGTTCAGTTTGCATCCAAGCGTGTGAAATGCAGCGGTTTTAGGGAGTAAGGTTTCCATAATTTAAGGCTGCAAATTTAGCGAAATTATTATTGTGGTATAAATGTGTAGAGTTTAAATGATGAAGCTGGAAAGCAAGAACAATTCTTCTAAACTGTTCTATACTCATCGCAGATCTCGTTACTTTCCGAAAAACACACTGGAGAACTGTTGTGAGGCAGATTTCCGTCGGTGTTTTTTCGTGCCGGCATGTCTGAATCAGGATTTTTCGTTGGTTTGGATTCCGCGCCTTTTACTGCATGATCTGTCTTTTGAAATTTATCCGACGGTTCTTTCTTTTCGTCAATATGTTTCCGTGATTTCTTCATGCTTTCAGAATTAAAATTTTTTGTTTGTGTTATCTAAAGATTTAAGTTCTGATAATTTTAGTTCAACTAAAATTATAAAAATTGTTGTATTAAATTTTTTATCAATAAGAGAATAATCTTGTACAAAATTATAAATTTGATAAAACTAAAGCGATGAAATCCTATGAAAAACGATGCCGAAACTGTCGCCAGCATCTCCTTCTGCATCAGCGATTCTGTCACCAATGTGGCCAGAAGACCGATACACACCGCATTGATTTCCATTTTTTGGTGCATGAGGTTCAACATGGAATTTTTCATGTGGACAGCGGAATCTTATTTACGCTTCGCGAACTTTTTAAACGTCCAGGCCACTCCATCCGCGAGTATATCGAGGGTAAAAGAAAACCGCATTTCCCGCCATTTACCCTGGTTGTAATCCTCGGATCGGTTTGCGCACTTATACAATATTTCTTTAAAAAAGAATCAGAAGTAAAAAACGGGCTCACGGCAACGCAAGATTCCGCAAATTCATCTCTACAAAAATACGTTGATTTCGAAGGACTCGTAAACTACTTCCGGCACGTTATCGACTGGTTTTCGGGGCATTTTGCATTTACGGTACTGCTTATTCTTCCTGTTGCGGCGCTTGGCTTTTTTCTCGGTTTCCGGAAATACCGCGTTAATTATCCGGAGTGGCTGGTAATCTTACTTTTCCTGGCTGGCCAGTCGCTGGCCGTATACGTAGTGTTTATTTTTATCAATCAGTTTTTCGGCAACCACAATGGCTGGTTTTTTCTGGTTTCATGGAGTCTTGTCACGTTTTCGCTGATTCAGTTTTTTGAGGAACGGGGAAAATATTATGTTATCGCACGCTCTGTGTGGTCAATTTTTTTAATATACCTCCTTTCGATATTTTATCTTGTTGTGGCAGCGCTGATTTTTACCGTGATCGGCATCCTGCTTTACGGATATGAAGGTGTCTTCACCAAAATCATTCAGAAAATATGACAAGTATTATGAATGAGCTAAAAATGATGCAAGTCTGTTTCCTGCAGAATTTAAATATTTACCTTTGCACCTTAATTTTTTAGCAAAGCACTTATGGATTTTGAAAACTTTACCATTCCGTTTGATATCAACCCTGAATATTCTAAAAAAGTCGCATACTTCTCGATGGAATTCGCCATCGATCAGGCACTGAAAATCTATTCCGGCGGCCTCGGCTTTCTTGCCGGCTCACATATGCGCAGCGCCTATAACCTGAAACAGGATCTGGTCGGAATCGGCATTTTGTGGAAATTCGGTTACTATGATCAGGCCCGCAATCATGACCAAACGCTGCAGCCTACGTGGACAAAAAAGATGTATTCATTCCTGGTAGATACCGGAATAAAGTTTCAGATTGAAATTCACTCAGCTCCGGTTTGGGTAAAAGCGTATTACCTGGACCCGGAAATTTTCCATACCGCACCGATGTTCTTCCTTTCTACGGATGTGCCGGAGAACGATCATGTTTCTAAAACCATATGTCACAGACTTTACGATGCGAATGAATCAACAAAACTTGCGCAGTACATTTTGCTCGGAAAAGGCGGCGCAAAACTGCTCGATGAGATGAATCTGACACGCGATGTATATCATCTGAACGAAGCGCACGGCCTGCCTGCAGCTTTTTATTTACTTAAAAAGTTCGGCGGTGACATGGCGAAAGTGAAAGAAAAATTGGTCTTCACAACGCACACTCCTGAGGAAGCCGGTAACGAAAAACACGATATTTTTCTGTGTCACAATATGTCTTACTTTTCCGGGCTTTCAATTGATGAAGTCCGCGAGATCGAAGGCGAACAGGACGACCGTTTTAATCATTCACTTTGCGCACTGAAAATGGCGCGGGTCGCGAACGGTGTATCGCAGCTTCACGGAAAGGTTTCACGGAAAATGTGGAACAAATATCCGGGAATCTGTGAAATAAAAGCGATTACCAATGCCCAGGAATTTAAATATTGGGCAGACAAACCGCTCTACGACGCCAAAGACGAAAATGACACGATGACATTTGATTTCCGCAAGAAACATCTGAAAAAAAGAACTTTCAAGATCGTGGCAGACCAGACCGGAAACCTTTTTGATCCCAATGTATTCACGATTGTTTGGGCGCGCCGTTTTGCCGGATACAAACGCGCGGATCTGCTCTTGCACGACAAAGAACGTTTTGAAAAACTTCTGAACAACCCAAAATACCCCGTACAGATCATTTGGGCCGGAAAGCCCTACCCGATGGATTATTCGGCCATTTCAACTTTCAATTCGCTAGTGGAAGAAAGCAAGAATCACAAAAACATGGCTGTGCTTACAGGTTATGAACTGGCTTTGAGCAAAGCACTTAAACAAGGTTCAGATCTTTGGCTTAATAACCCAAGAGTTCCGCGTGAAGCTTCCGGCACTTCCGGTATGACGGCGGCAATGAACGGCTCGGTAAACCTTTCTACGGACGACGGCTGGATTCCGGAATTTGCCAAAAACGGTGTGAACGGTTTCGTGGTGCCACAAGCCGATTATGAGAACATGAGTGTTTACGATCAGGACAAGTTTGATCTTGAAAACCTTTACGATACGCTTGAAAACGAAATTCTGCCAATGTACTATGACCAGCCGGACAAGTGGAGAAAAGTTCAGCAGCAGGCGATGGAAGATGTGAAAACGGCGTTCAACAGTGACCGTATGGCCGATGAATATTACAAACAGATTTATATTTAATCTTATTTAAGTAAGTAATAATAATCCGGAAACTTTCTTTTTCCGGATTTTTTTGTGCCTTGTGATGAATTAAAATTTACTAAAAAATTACTTCTCAATTGTAACTGTAATTTTTAAAGTTTAATTCTGACGTCAAATCCGTATTTTTGCGGAATGACAAACAGCGACCAGATCAAAGACGTACAGGCACGCATCGCCGATTTATATAAATTTCTGCAAATAGAAAAAAAGAAAATTGAGATCACCAACGACGAGGAAAAAACCGTCTCACCGGAGTTTTGGGACAATCCGAAAGAGGCTGAAGTTTTCATGAAACAGCTTCGTTCCAAAAAAAAATGGGTCAATGATTATGAAGAAATTTTCAGCCGCTTCGAAGACATTCAAGTTTTGATGGAATTCGCAAAGGAGGATCCGGATTCTGAAAAGGAACTGGACGAGGCATTTCCGGTACTTTTAGACAAAATAGAAGACCTTGAGTTCCGAAATATGCTTTCAAATGAAGGCGATGAACTTTCGGCCGTTTTGCAGATCACTGCGGGCGCCGGCGGAACTGAATCGTGTGACTGGGCTTCGATGCTGATGCGGATGTACACGATGTGGGCTGAAAAACAGGGCTATAAACTTCGTGAACTCAACTTCCAGGAAGGCGATGTAGCAGGGATAAAAACCGTTACGCTGGAGATTGACGGTGAGTTTGCGTTCGGCTATCTGCGCGGCGAAAACGGCGTGCACAGGTTGGTGAGAATTTCCCCATTTGATTCAAATGCGAAACGCCACACGAGTTTTGTTTCGGTTTACGTCTATCCGCTGGTGGACGACACCATTGAAATCAACATTAATCCGGCAGATATTTCATTTGAAACCATGCGTTCCAGCGGCGCTGGCGGGCAGAATGTGAACAAAGTGGAAACCGCAGTACGGCTTCGGCACGCCCCAACCGGAATTATCATTGAAAACTCCGAAAGCCGTTCGCAGCTTCAGAATAAGGAGAAAGCGATGCAGCTTCTGCGTTCACGCCTTTACGAAATCGAACTTGAGGAAAGAATGAAGGCGAGAAACGAGATAGAAGCGGGCAAAATGAAGATTGAATGGGGCAGCCAGATCCGGAATTATGTGATGCATCCCTATAAACTGGTGAAAGATGTGCGCTCCGGTTACGAGACTTCTGATGTGGATGGTGTGATGAACGGAAACCTGACTCCGTTCCTTAAAGCTTTCCTTATGGCAGACGGCACAGCCGCGACTGAGGACGATTTTTCGCTTTGATGTTTTGGCAAACTTTAACAATTTAAATATATTTAAAAAACGGCTCTTTTGTTACCTTTGTGAATATGGGAAATTATGAGAGCTGGAAGGATTTGCTGAATCCTGAATTTTATATACAAATGGGCGGTTTCTGGCTCATTTTGTTTATCATTTTTGCGGAGACCGGCCTTTTCGTCGGCTTCTTTTTACCCGGCGACAGCCTCCTGTTTGTATCCGGCATTTATGCTGTGGAAATCATCAATGAATCCATCGGCTCTACCGGCAGCGATTTTCTCGACACTACCATCCTCGCTACTGCCGTGGCTCTGGCAGCAGTGATCGGAAATGAAGTTGGATATTGGTTTGGTCTGAAAGCCGGCCCTGCACTTTACAAAAAAGAGGATACTTTTCTGTTTAAGAAAAAATATTTATTCCAGGCACACGACTTTTTTGAGCAGCATGGCGCACTTGCCGTTATCATGGCGCGCTTTCTTCCGGTGGTGCGAACCTTCACGCCGATTGTGGCGGGCATCGTGAAAATGGATAAAGGCAGATTTTTAATCGATAACATTATCGGCGCTTTTTTATGGTCATTTTCGCTGATTTTTGCAGGTCATTATCTCGATAAATTTTTTCTTGATAAATTCGATATCGATCTTAAAACCCATCTTGAAATCATCATCTTGATTATCGTTTTGATCACTACCGTGCCGCTTGTGATGAAATTCTTTTTCGGAAAGAAAAAGGAAGAACCAAATATTAGAGAATAGAAAATTTCCAAATACAAAAAAGCAATCTAAGGTTAGATTGCTTTTTTATTATTTAATTGAGTTTAAAAATTTAAACTAAACTTTGCGGATATTCAGTTGAAAAGATCACGCACCTTATCAAAGAAAGTCTTTTCCTTTCCGGAAGGTTCTGCCATCATTTCACCGTTTTCGATCTGTTTCTCGAAAAATGCGCGTTGCTCAGCAGATAGATTTTGAGGTGTCCACACATTGATATGTACGAACATGTCGCCTTTTCCGTAGCTGTCGATACTCGGCAAACCCTTTCCTGAAAGCCTCAGAATTTTACCGGATTGCGTTCCCGCATCTACTTTTATCTTAACTTTTCCGCCAACAGTCGGAATCTCTTTTTGAGTTCCCAGAGCCGCTTCCGCGAATGAAATATAAAGCTCCTGATGCAGATTATCGCCTTCACGCTTGATCGTTCCGTCAACCTCTTCTTCTACAACGACGAGCAAATCACCGGGATTGCCGCCAAACGGGGCGTCATTTCCTTTGCCGCGAACGTTGAGTTGAATGCCTTCACGCGCGCCCGCCGGAATGTTGATCGTTACTTCTTCATCTTCTTTAATCAAACCCTGGGCATTGGCACCAGCCGGTATTTTGTCGGCTATTTTACCGATTCCCTGACAGGTTCCACATGTGGTTTGCGTCTGCATTTGGCCGAACATGGTGTTCATCACCTTCATCTGCACTCCGGTTCCGTTACATGATGTACAGGTCTTGGAAGTAGCGCCGGGCGCCATTTTCATTTTCTTTACCTTAATGGTTTTCTGCGTACCGTTTACCATCTCCTCAAGGTTCAGTTTGATGCGAACCCGCAAGTTCGAGCCGCGTGCCTGCTGACGCTGTCCGCCACCGCCGAAACCGCCACCACCAAAGTGTCCGCCGAAAATATCACCAAACTGCGAGAAGATATCTTCCATATTCATCCCGCCGCCGAAACCACCGCCACCGAAACCACCGCCGTTCACACCTGCATGGCCATACTGGTCGTAGCGGGCTTTTTTATTATCATCACTCAGCACTTCGTAGGCTTCTGCCGCCTCCTTGAATTTTTCCTCAGCCGTTTTATCCCCGGGATTTTTATCGGGATGATACTTTAACGCCATTTTCCGGTAAGCCTTCTTTATTTCGTCGGCCGACGCACTTTTAGAAACTTCCAGAATTTCGTAATAATCTCTCTTTGTCATCTTTAAATTTGATAAGTAATGAAGAATGGGTAATGGGTATTTGTTCACGACCCATCAATCATTGCTGATATTTAGTTTCCTGTAACCACTTTACTGAAACGGATCACACGGTCATGCAACTGATAACCGGTTTCTATCACATCAACAATCTTCCCTTTCAGATCTTCTGAAGGCGCAGGAATTTGGGTAATTGCCTCGTGAAAATCAACATTGAAATCGTCGCCGGGTTTCACTTCAATTGGCTTCAAACCTTTTTCTATGAGTTTACTTCTGAGTTTTTGGTAAATCAATTCCACTCCCTGAAGGTCTGCTTCGCTTCCGTTTTTAGCAATTTCCTTTAGTGCACGCTCAAAATCATCCAGCACGCCCAACATTGAAATCATCATATCCTGATTGGCATACTGGAAGAATTCCATCTTCTCTTTCGTGGTACGTTTTTTATAATTTTCGAACTCCGCGAAAAGTCTGATATAGCGATCTTTTTCCTCTGCCAAAAGTTCATCCGCTGACGGCGTTTCTGCCACAGTTTCCGCTTGTCGCTCTTCAGCATTCAGATTGTTTTCGTCCTGCACATTCAGTTCATCTTCCTGAAATTCTTTATTTTCTGACATAATTATACAATTTATGCAGCAAGGTTCTCAAAGATTTTGCCAAATGAACTATATGGACATTTAGGCAGATTTTAGTTTATATGAAAGCGATAAGAAAGGCCGGCGGAAACAAAGATGTCTGGCGAAATTTGAGACAGTCCTTTGCCAACAGATAAGTCCGCTAAAAAATTATCCGTTATAAGACATGTTGCGCCCACATCAAAACGGTGGTCGGTCGTTTCATACTTATTAAGATATCCGTAAAATTCTGCAAACACACTGACCCTTCTGCCCCCGCTAAAGTTAGCAGCCAGCGTGTAAAGTGCCGTGGCATCGGGCGTTTCACCCTTCCACTCCGCTCCCAGGTTATAACTGATATCGAACTTTTCGGATATGGTATGTTTAAATAAAAACCTGAAGTCGGGCGCCCAATAGCGGTTTTGCAAACCGGGCGAAGCGAGTTCGGAAATACTTAAGTGCCCGACAAACGAAATGTCAGGCAAGGTTTTTTTACCTTCCACCAGCTTGGCCTTAAAACCTACCGCTACAGGGGCCAGGCCCGAAGCTGTGTCTGCCGGACTTTTCTCAGTGGTCAGGTCTGTCTGTATCCGGAATTCAAAATTATTATAAAGCCCGTAGCGCCACAAAACTGTAGGATGAAATATGCTTTGCATTTCCCTGTTTACTTTTTCGTACATAAAACCACTTTCAACCTGCAGATAGTTATGCGGAACCGTAGAAGGAGATTCTGTTTGGTCCGGCCTGTCCGTTTCGATCGTAGTCTGCGCGAGCATCGTTACCGGCAGCAGCACCAGGAATGCTATAATACAGTGCGTTTTCATAGGTTTGCGAATGTTTCGATTAACAAGTACAAATTAAGCGCAATAATGATTGCGGCGATGATCCACACGATAGTTTTCAGCCAGGACTTATTGGCAAATTCGCCCATTTTAAGTTTTGAACCTGTAAACATAACCAATGGCACCACAGCGAAGCTCAGTTGCATCGACAAAATAACCTGGCTGAGTACGAGCAAATCGGTAGTGCCTTTCTCGCCATAAAGAATTGTTACTATCAACGCCGGAATCACCGCAATCAGACGGGTAATAAGCCGGCGAAGCCAGGGTTTAAGGCGGATATTCAGAAATCCTTCCATAACAATTTGGCCCGCCAGTGTACCTGTGAGGGTTGAATTCTGCCCTGAAGCTAAAAGTGCGACCGCAAATACGATACTCGCGAGCGTAGTTCCAAGAATTGGCGCCAACATTTCGTGCGCATCATGAATATCGGCAACATCCTGGTTTCCGGTGGTATGAAATGTGGCTGCAGCAACGATAAGTATTGCCGCATTGATAAAAAAAGCAAGAAAAAGAGAGACTGTACTGTCAATGGTGGCAAATTTTATCGCTTCTTTTTTACCCTGAACCGTGCGTTCATAATTCCGTGTTTGCACAATACTGCTATGCAGATAAAGATTGTGTGGCATTACCGTAGCTCCCAGAATACCGATGGCAATATAGAGCATTGCAGGATTCGTGACGATCTCTTTTTGTGGCACCAGACCACTCAGTATGGGGAAAACGTCAGGTTTACTTAAGATAATTTCGTAAGCAAAACAGCCTAAGATCACAATAATAAGACCGGCAACAATGCTTTCGAGATATCTGAAACCTTTTGCCTGAAGAAAAAGAATGATGAATACGTCGACCACGGTGATGACCACGCCCCAAGTAAGCGGAATCCCGAACAGTAGGTTCAAGGCGATTGCTGCACCGATGACTTCGGCAAGGTCACAGGCCGCAATGGCGATTTCGCAGAACACCCAAAGGATAAAATTAGTCACTGGATCAAAATGGTCCCGGCACGCCTGGGCGAGATCGCGTTCGGCAACGATGCCGAGCTTTAATGACAGATGCTGCAAAACGATTGCGAATAGATTGGATATCAACACCACTGAGAGTAAAGCATAGCCAAACTGCGCGCCGCCTGCTATGTCAGTCGCCCAGTTTCCGGGATCCATATAGCCCACGGCGACCATTAAACCCGGCCCTGTGAACGCAAATAGTTTGCGCCAAAAACTGGCATTTTTTGGAATATTTACACTGGCAAATGCTTCTGGGAGCGAATTCGCACGCCGCGAATAACGCCAACCGGTATCTGGATTTCTCAAAATGTTAGATTAGTCTAACAAATATATTAAATAAGTGATTACCTCCAAATAAATTCCAAAAAAAATCCCGGATGAACCGGGATCATAAAAATTAAGTTTCACTACTTCGTAAAACGGATGGCTGTATAACGGTCTTTTAACCGCTCCTCATCACTGGCCGATTCATCAACCGTCGCGCGCTCTTCACCATAACCTTCCGCGGAAACGACCTGAGGCGAAGCCAATGCCGCTTTTACTGCATTTGCTCTGTCCTGTGAAAGTTTTTTGTTCGTTGCGTCGTCGCCTTTTTTATCACTATAGGCGCCGATTTTAATTTTAGCATCAGGATAAGCTGCTAAGATCGCCTTAATGTTGTCGAGCTGAACCTGAGATTCAGGCGTAAGCTGAGTCGAATTGAATTCGAAATTTAAATTGTCAAAATTAAACCATCTTTCCTTTAGTGCATTTTCATCGGCATTTTTGTATTCATCTGAATTTAAAAACGCCACCATCTGGTCTTCAATTCCGCCTCTGTACGCGTTTACGCTGCTTCCGGAAGGCAAAGCAACTGACATTGTTTCGCGGTTGCCAGCTGTCATTGAACTGTCATTTAAAGTATCCGCCACTACGGCCGCAGGTTCGGCCTGTACAGATGTTGAATCATTCATTGCGGTCGTTTGGTTGGCAGATTTATCACACTGTCTCCAAAGGAACCAGGCGGCCAGAGCAAGCAAAATAATTGGCAGCAGCCATCTCCACAGCGACCCTTCCCGGTGCGCATCATTTCTGTCCACATGAACATGTGTATTCCCGCCTCGGTTTACATCTACAGCAGAAGTATCCGCAGTATCGGCAGCAGCAAGTTCAGGAGCATCCGGATATTCATCCGCGTTGGCCAAACTTCCTCTGCCCGCATCGGCAAATGTGAATCCCGCAGGCATCAGCGACGATACATTCTCACGTTGGTCACGCAATAAAGATGAAATTGCGGTTGCGTCCATATGCTGATCTTCAGCATATTTGCCTATTGAGCCAATAGCAGCGCCCGTTACTGTATAAAGCAGTGAGTTGGCCGACGTATTGCTAACACCCGCATATTCTGATACAGAATTCACCAAATTAGGTACACGGTCCCCAAAAATCGCCGTTAAAACGGTTGCCACCATAGAGTTGCCGGCAGTACCGCCAAGCAAATTGCCCAGAAGTCCACTTGATGATGGATTGGTGATCGTAGTTTGAACGCCGGGTTTGTCTGCATTATCAGCCAATGCTGTAATCACCGATGGTAACAAAACGCTCACTGCTTTAGAAACCGAAGATTCGCTTTCGCCCAGCTGTGTGGCACTCTGGGAAATCAGGGCTGGACCTAACTGCCCACGGATAAGATCAATAATGTTTAATGACATAGTAGTTTATTTTTAAATGTTAACATTCAGCAAAAGCAGGATGCAAATTTTAATCCAAACAAACTATAGCCATTACAAGCGATATCGGATCTTAATATGCTTTTGCAAAAATTACACGCTGTGCCGAAGGCTTACCGCTTACCATCGAAACACCTTTTTCCATCTCATTATTTAAAGGAATGCAGCGGATCGTAGCTTTGGTTTCGTTCTTAATCTGTTCTTCCTCTTCTGCTGTTCCGTCCCAATGTGCGGAAATGAAACCACCCTTTTCTTCAAGAACTTTTTTGAATTCTTCATAGGAATCCACTTGGGTGATGTGCGTGTCGCGGTAATTTAACGCCTTGTTATATATGTCCTCCTGAATAGTTTTCAGCAGATCCTCGATGTAATTTTCAAGACCTTCAAGTGCGATGGTTTCCTTTGTAAGATTGTCACGGCGAGCGATTTCTACGGTGCCGTTTTCGAGGTCGCGCGCACCCAGTGCGATACGTACGGGAACGCCTTTCAGTTCATATTCTGCGAATTTCCAGCCCGGTTTATTTTCCGTTCTGTTATCGTATTTCACGGAGATTCCTTGTGCTTTGAGTTTTTGCTGAATTTCAAAAGCTACCTCATCGATTTGCTTTAACTGTTCCTCACCTTTAAAGATCGGAACAATCACCACCTGAATTGGTGCTAAACTTGGCGGCAAAACCAGGCCAAAATCATCAGAATGCGTCATAATTAATGCACCCATCAGACGTGTTGAAGTTCCCCACGAAGTTCCCCACGCGTGCTCGATCTTTCCTTCACGATTGGTGAATTTCACATCAAATGCTTTCCCAAAATTCTGTCCCAGGAAGTGCGAAGTACCTGCCTGCAAAGCTTTTCCGTCCTGCATCAAAGCCTCGATGCAATAAGTCTCATCTGCACCGGCAAATCTTTCGCTTTCAGTCTTCAAACCGCGAATCACAGGAATGGCCATGAACTTTTCAGCAAAATCCGCGTAAACTTCCAGCATTTTTTCAGATTCCTCGATGGCTTCTTCCTTCGTGGCGTGTGCAGTGTGACCTTCCTGCCAAAGGAATTCCGCTGTACGGAGGAATAAACGCGTACGCATTTCCCAGCGCACCACATTTGCCCATTGATTAATCAGAATCGGTAAATCACGGTAAGACTGTATCCAGTTCTTGTAAGTATTCCAAATGATAGCTTCCGACGTGGGACGCACGATAAGTTCTTCTTCGAGTTTCGCCTCCGGGTCCACAACCAGTTTTTTAGGATCGTCCGGATCGGTTTTCAAGCGGTAATGCGTTACTACGGCACATTCTTTCGCGAATCCTTCTGCATTTTTTTCTTCGGCTTCAAACAGGCTTTTGGGTATGAAGATGGGAAAATATGCGTTCTCGTGACCCGTTTCTTTGAAACGGCGGTCCATTTCATCTCTCATTTTTTCCCAGATCGCATATCCGTAGGGTTTGATAACCATGCAGCCACGAACTCCTGAATTTTCAGCGAGGTCAGCTTTTACTACGAGTTCATTGTACCATTTGCTGTAATCTTCGGCGCGCGAAGTAAGTTTTGCCATTTTTTATCTATCTTTGATTTAACTTTTGCAGTATTGCTGTATCTAATAACCACAGCGGTTTCAGGCCAAAACAGAACCTTTCGTTGGTATCATTTTGGTATGAAATGCAAATATAATTCAATTTAAAACTTTTCACCTATCATGGAAAAAATTACTTATAAAAATATCCTGCAAGCATTCAAATCGAAAGTGGTTTTAATAGTTGCAGGAAGTTTTATGCTTACCTCCTGCGTTATCCAGACAGGTGGCTATACAGAAACTGACGGTGTATATTACGATCCGAATCGCGACACGCTTCCGGAAGGTTCGATGACACGCAGCGGAAATCAGGTGGGCGACTATTACGATTATCAGGCAAATGATGATCAGAATGTTTATCTAAACACTGAAAACCGAAATGAAAGCTGGCGTGAAGCGCAGAATTCCGATTGGGGAACATACACAGGCACGAATACTTATTACACTGACAACTGGGGCTACCCCTACGGTTACTACAACGGTTTTGGTTTCGGAATGAGTTTTGGCTGGGGTTCCCCGTGGGGTTACGGTGGCTATTACAGCCCGTGGGGTTACGGTGCGTTCTACAATCCTTGGGGTTACGGTTACAATCCTTGGTATAGCTACTATGGCGGTTACTACGGTTATTATAACCCTTATTACGGCTACAGCCCTTATTATATGTACAATCCGTACGGATACGGATACGGTTATGGTAATGGATACAATACATATAATGGCGGATTCACTTATAAAAGAAGTGGCACTGACAGCGGTTTCCGAAACAGCATCCGTAATTCTAACAGCAATCTGAGAAATTCCAACAGCAACAACACCGGTTTCAGAAACGGAAGCAATCCAAGTGCGTACGGAAACAGCGGTTTCAGAAATCAAACACAGCAGCCAAGACAGAGAAATAGGCAGAATACGTCGCCCCGACAGACCGCACCGCGTCAAAGTATGCCAAACTACAGCGAGCCCCGATTCCGAAGCAACAGCGGCAGTGACGGTGGTTTCCGTTCAGGCAGCAGCAGCGGCGGCTTCAACAGTGGCTCTAACTCAGGCGGTACACGGTCTTCCGGCGGTTTCCGAAGATAATCTTTAATTTAAATTTTTAAATAAAATAATGATCAGAAAAACATTGATGGTTACATCACTCGCTGCAGCCTATTTCATGAATGCGCAGGATGTATCCACGATAAGAAATACGGCAGATGTTTACGCCAATTCCTCAATGCAGGGTTCGGCTAAATATAATGCGATGGCAGGCTCTATGGGAGCATTAGGTGGTGAGTATTCGGTTATAAATTCAAATCCCGCCGGCGTAGGTGTGAGTATTGCCAATGATTTTTCGGCAACGCTGGGAATCCGGTCACAGCAGAATAATTCAAGTCTTAATAATCAGTCAATCAATTATAAAATAAACAATACGGATATCACCAGTTCCGGTGGTATCGCGGTATTTCCTGTTTCTTCGTCGAACTGGAAGTTTGTGAATGTAGGTGTTAGTTACTCGAACCGCTCTCTTGAAGATTATACGGAGACGCCGGGAAACAGCAACGTCACATTTCAGTTTGAGGATGAAGATGAAAACATTGAGAATCTTGCTTTTGCGGGTCATGCGTTTAACCGTTACGGTAATGTGAATAAAACGAGTATTGCAGTGGGAGGTAACTATGACAACAGAGTCTATCTGGGTGTAGGACTAAACTTCCATAATTCTGTTCTCGATCAGTATGACAGTGCCGCTTTCACCAATGGAAGTAACGGGACAGAGATATTTGACAAGCAGTTTACTCCGTTTTCTGAGTCGGCCAGTGGCTTTTCCGCCTCTGTAGGTGTAATTGGAAAGATTAATCCAAACTTCAGGTTAGGAGCTGCCATTGAAACACCTACGTGGTGGAGCATGGAACGTGTTTATAATGGCTACGCAATAACTGGCGACGGATCTTATTATGAAGACCGTAAACTGTCTTCTCCGCTTAAAGCGACATTGAGTGCAGCTTATGTTGCGAATAAAAATCTCTCCCTGAATGTAGATTATACGCTCGGAATTACCAAACCGAAGTACAAAGTGTATGGTGAGGCGGAAACTGTACTGAATGATTTCTTCTCCGACAACTACAACACCGCTTCTGAAGTGAAAGTGGGTGCGGAATACCGTATTGATGCGTTCAGATTACGGGCGGGTTACGGCTACGCTGCGAGTCCCTTTGATTCGGTTTCAGTCAGTGCGTACGATGCGGCGGGAAGCTCCGGAAGCAGGACTTTTGAAAGTATGTTTGTAGGAAACCGAAATACGGTTGGCGCAGGTATCGGCTATGATTTCAGGTCTTTTTATATCGACGCAGCTTACCAGTATGTAGATTCTGACTATGCCAATCCGTTCCTTTATGGTTCGGAAGAAGACGGAACCGGTTACTATTCGCCGACGAAAGAACTTAATTCAGCGAATTATCTCGTATCCGATGTAGAAAACAAACAGAATAATTTCTACATCACGCTTGGCTGGAAATTTTAATTAAAAGTTTATAAGGCATAATGAAAAGCTTCGGAAATTATCCGAAGCTTTTTTTAATGCGTATGGAAAAGATGACCGAACATTCCTAATGCGACACCGCAAATCACCATCAAGATTTTCGTATAATCAATGTTGTGGTTCTTATTACTTTCAAAGATGATCACCGAAGATATATGCAGGAAGATCCCACCCACCAGCGCTAAAAAATATACGTTGTAAGCCGGATTAAAATAATTGCCGAGCATCAGCCCCAAAGGAGACGCGACAGCGAAAATGGCAATTATAAGCATCGAAGAGGTAGAAAAACGTGCCTTTTTCTGTGAGAGAAACGCGCCCAACACAAAAGAAATCGGCAGGTTGTGAAAAAGGATTCCCATCAGATAAGGGCTTAAAACATCAGTTTCATTTGCGAGTGGAATTCCCTCAAGGAACGCGTGCACGAACATTCCGAGCATCAGTGCCAGCGGCAGGATGTTCTTTTGCTCGTGGTGGTGATGAAAATGCCCATGCTCAAAACCTTTAGTGAGATTTTCGAGCAGCATCTGGAGCAGTACACCCGCGATCACAAACAGGCCGATATTTTTGATGTCGCTTGTGTATATCTCCGGGAAAACCTCATTGAGACATACTGTTATCAGAAAACCGGCACTCAGGATGAGCAGGTTCTTGGCGAACTTCTGCTGAGACCCAAAGAACTTTCCCAAAAAAACGCCAATGACGACACTAAGAACCAGCAGGATTATTATCGGCACCATAAAATTTTTCTGTTTAGTTAGTGACTTTTCGGAATACACTTATGCAGCGCGGCGATGTCTCCACATCATATTCGCCGAGCGAATAATCACCGTAAGTCTTCACGGTTTCCAGACCTAATTCGGCAGCATATTCCTTGATTGTTTCCGGTGAATGGAGCTTGACGCGCTCATAGTAATGATGCTCCTTATCTTCTGCTGTAAAGTGAATGTCTTTAATAACAAATTGGTTTTCAATTTTTTTCTTAATCTTAAACTCAATACCCTGCTTTACGAGCTTTTCTTCCGGCACCAGTGTATTTTTCACCCATTTCTCATTCAGGAAATCAAGCACAAAAAAACCGCCGGGCAACAGCACATTATTTATCGACTTAAAGATCTTCCGGTCCTCCTCCGGGCTGTCAAAATATCCGAAACTGGTGAAAAGGTTGAAAACGGCATCCACTTTTTGCGCGCTCACATCCGGGAAAATCTCGTTTCGCATGTCGTGAACTTCAAATTTTAAAGAAGGATTCGCAAATGTTTGGTTGTGTTTAATGCTTTCTTCGGAAAGATCGAGACCGAGCACCTCGTAGCCTTTTTTATTCAGAAAAACCGAATGCCGGCCCTTACCGCAAGCCAGATCAATGATTTTGGAACCCGCCTGCATATTCAGATCCTGAACCAGTAAGGTAATAAAATGTTCAGCCTCTTCGTAATTCCGGTCGCTGTAAAGAATGTGATAATAAGGGGTATTAAACCATGTTTGAAACCATGCCATTCTGCAAAAATAACTATTTTTGCAAATCCTGAACTACGAATACGCGTGTTTGAGACTTCTGCAAACCCGCCCAACCATAATTTCTAAAGAATCGAAAGGAAGCTCTTCCGGCTAAATATCTAACACACAGCCTGTTCAGCATAAACCCAGCAAATAAAATAATGGACACACAAAATTTAAAAATACAGATCAAAACATTTTTCGGCCTGGAGCCGGTATTGGCTGAAGAGATAAAAAAATTAGGCGGCACCAATGTCGAAATCAAAAACCGCGCGGTAAACTGTGAGGGTGACCTGGGTTTCCTTTATAAAATCAATTATTCTGCACGTACAGCGCTCAAGATTTTGGTGCCGGTGCTGACTTTCAAAGCCTGGGACGAAAGCCGTTTTTATGACAAGCTGTTTGCCTTCCCGTGGGACGATTATATGAGTTTGGACCAAAGTTTCGCAATTGATGCAACGGTTTATTCCGAAAGATTCAGACATTCGCAGTTCATGTCGCAGAAAATGAAAGATGCTGTCGTCGATTATTTTAAATTCCATCACCGCAAAAGACCCAACGTTGATACCACGGATCCGGACATCAAATTCCACCTGCATATCGACCGGGAATTGGTAACGGTATCGCTCGACGCTTCCGGCGACGCGCTGTTCAAACGGGGTTACCGCCGCGAACAGGGTGAAGCACCGGTCAATGAAGTTTTAGCCAGCGGCATGCTGCAGCTCGCAGGTTGGGACGGTAAAGGCAATTTCCTGGATCCCATGTGCGGTTCCGGAACCCTGCTGATCGAAGCCGCGATGATTGCGATGGATCTGCCGGCGCAGATTTTCCGCAAGAAATTCGCATTCCAAAACTGGAAAAATTACGATTCGGAACTGTTCCAGAAAATAAAAGAAGTACGGATCAACCGTATCAAAGAATTCACAGGCAAGATCGTAGGTTACGATTTGGATTCGCAAATGCTGAATGCGGCGCACCTCAATGTGGAAGCAGCCGAAATGGAAGATGTGATAGAGATTAAAAGACAGGATTTCTTCGAGTCTAAAAAAGAGCTTTTCCCGCTGCTGATGGTTTTCAATCCGCCCTACGATGAAAGAATTGAAATCACCGACGATGAATTTTATAAGAAAATAGGAGACACTTTCAAGAAAAGCTATCCGAACACACTCGCGTGGTTCATTTCCTCCGACCTCGATGCGGCGAAAAAAGTAGGTTTAAGGCCATCACGCAGAATTAAACTTTTCAACGGAAAACTGGAATGCCGTTTCCTGCAGTTTGAAATGTATGAAGGCACGAAGAAAGTGCATAAACTGGAAAACAATCAATAATTAGTAATCCAGCAATTTATCAGATAACAATTTAGCAATTTTCACCACTAAACTTCCATGGTTAAATTGCTAAATTGCTACATTTTCAAGTTAACCCATTTTCAAATTTTCAAATTAACGAATTGCCTTCCCTCTCCCTCATCATCGCCATCTACAACCGCAAAGACGAACTGTTCGAGCTGCTGACGTCACTTACAAAGCAAACCGACAAAGATTTCGAAATCATCATTGTGGACGATGGATCGATGGTCGACCTCAGGCCGACGGTCGCGATTTTCGATGAAACGCTGCAGATACAGTTTTTCCGGAAAGAAAATACCGGTCCCGGCCTCTCGCGGAATTATGGTGCCCGACGTGCAAAAAATGAATGGCTTGTGTTCGTGGATTCAGATGTGATCGTGGAGACAGACTACATCGAAAACATCAAAAAAAATATTGAAAAATCAGACTGCGATGCGTTTGGTGGTGCAGATAAAGCGCACAAAGGTTTTAATCTGATGCAGAAGGCCATCTCCTACTCCATGACGTCAGTTTTTACGACGGGTGGGATTCGCGGTAACAAAAAATCCGTAAGCAAATTCCAGCCGCGAAGCTTCAATATGGGCGTACGGAAAGTGGCATTTGAACAAGTCGGTGGTTTCTCTGAGATGCGTGTGGGCGAAGATCCCGATCTGTCGATGACCCTTTGGGAAAACGGCTTCAGCACTGCGTTTTTTGATGATATCGGCGTCTATCACAAGCGGCGTGTAGATTTCGGGAAATTCTCCAAACAGGTCTATCAGTTTGGCTGTGCGCGCCCGATCCTGAACCAGCGGCACCCTGAATATGTAAAACTTTCTTTCGCGTTTCCCACCTTCTTTCTGCTTGGTTATGTGATGGGTTTCATCGAATACTTCATCCTCCAAAAAGGCCTTATACTCGGCTTTTACGGTGTTTATACGTTGCTGGTTTTCTTCCATGCACTTTACAAAACGCGCAACATCAGCATTGCGTCCTTCGCGGTCATTTCCACTTACATCCAGATGTTTTCATATGGCTACGGTTTTCTGAAATCGTGGATTTTGCTCAATATATTCCGGCAGAGACCGGATGAAGCCTTCCCGACTCATTTTCATAAACCCTGATTCTGCAATAACACAAAAATGATTAGCGATGAAAAATTTAATAATTTCGGTTTCCATTTTAGCAACGCTGACAGGTTGCAGATCGATAACCAACAAAACAAAAGATATGGCAGCAGAAAACAATAGTTCTGAAGGGTCGCTTCCGCAGGCAGACACGACACCAAAAGTGACCGGAATTGGGGGAATTTTCTTTTTCTCTGAAAACCCCGGTAAGACGAGAGAATGGTACTCAGAAAACCTGGGACTGGAGGTGAACCAATACGGTTCAAGCTTTAAATCCAGAAATTTAGAAAAACCGGAAGAAATCAATTATTTGCAATGGAGCCCTTTCGCACAAGGAAGTGATTATTTTTCACCCTCAAAAAAGGAGTTTATGATCAACTACCGCGTGCAGAACATCGAAGGACTTGTAGCAAAACTCAAAAAAAATGGGGTGACTGTCCTTGACCAGATTGAGACCTATGATTACGGAAAGTTCGTGCACATCATGGACGAAGACGGAAACAAAATTGAACTGTGGGAGCCCATTGACAGCGTGTCAACGGAAGCAAGCAGTGAGACGACAAAAGAGCAAAAACCTGAATGACACTGAATGACCGAAACACACTTGAGATTCAGCGCATTAAATGAAAGTGAAGAGCGAAACCCAGGAAACAAAGATCGGAAGGAAAAATCCCTGTTGCTTTTCGCACACTATGAAAACGGCGATTCAGCGCGCCCCGGATTGAGCGGCCTGTCTGAGCTCTCCCGCAACCGGCAGGGCGCGGGAAGCGAGTAGCGAAAGCCGGAAAAGGCGCCCAGATAAATTAATTTTAAATAACATAACGTATGCAGACTTATCTTGAATTTACATTTAAAATAGAACCTCTACAACCCTGGAATGAAATCCTGATGGCAGAACTCATCGAAGTAGGATTCGACAGTTTTACGGAGGAGCACGATGGCATCCTGGCTTATATTCAGAAGGATCTGTTCACCGAAACGAGTCTGCAAAACGTGAGTCTGCTGCAGAATCCGGAAGTTGAGATCAGCTACACGTACAGCGAAATGCCGAACATCAACTGGAATGAGGAATGGGAAAAAAACTTTGATCCGATCAACGTCGAAAATCAGGTTTCCATCCGCGCAGAATTTCACCCAAACCAAAATCTGCCGCACGAAATCATCATCCAGCCGAAAATGTCTTTCGGCACCGGACATCACGCCACCACTTATCTGATGATCCAGCAGATGCTCGACATGGATTTCAACGGAAAGACGGTGCTGGATATGGGTTGCGGCACGTCCGTTCTGGCGATTTTCGCGAAACAAAAGGGCGCCGGAAAGACCGTGGCGATCGATATTGACGAATGGTCTGTGGAAAATTCAAAAGAAAACGCAGCGCGGAACAATGTCGAACTCGAAATTTCGCAGGGAACGGCGGATAATCTGGGCGGTGAAAACTTTGACATCATTCTCGCCAACATCAACCGCAATATCCTGATCTCGGACATCCCGACCTATGTTTCTGCGCTGAACGAAGGTGGAAGCCTTCTGCTTTCGGGACTATGCTTTTTCGACGTGGCCGATATCCTGGATGTTTGTACGCAGCAAAAACTAAGCTTGAAGCGGCAACTGCAGCGCGAGGAGTGGGTATCTCTTTGGCTGGAGAAGTAAATCAGTTTAAAAAATACCGGCATTCAATGCCAACTGGTGAAAAAGCAGTAATTTTAAATTGGTATTTTTTTGTCATCTAACTTCTCAGTTGTTTTTAGAAAGTTTGACCAGAAGACTCCGGACTTTCTTCGGAATAAATCAATTATAAAATCAATGTAGGTTCAATACAACTCCAATAAGTTATTGGCGTTGTATTGGACTTGTATTGGAGGTATATTGCAGATAGCCCGAAGGAACTTCAGCGTTAACCATACGATATGGTGAAGTTGTCCTTAGAGACCCGGCAAGGTTTCTTTAATCAGTAAAACCTCTCCTACTGTATGCACGTTCTGGTGATCAGTGCGGACTTTTTTTATGCACTTTCCTTGTTTGCTGTACAATGTTTTGGTGTAAGCCTTTGGCCAACAGGAAATCTGATGACACTTTACTGAAGTACCTTTGTGGGAAAGCAATTCTTGGTACTTCAGGGAAAAGATCTTACGCACATGTCTCAGCGAAATTTACACCACATACCGGGCACATTTGTGGTTGTGGCTTCGAGAGCCTCCGCCACCGCAATTTCGAGAGCCTCAGCCGCGGTCAGGGTCTGGTAATGTGGGCATTTAATTGATTGCCCTGCACAGCGTTTATTACCCATCTGACGAAATGGCTTTTAACTGCAAATTAAGATCATATCTGTAATCAAGAGGAAATTAAAGGGTTTCGAAGGTTGAAAGCAATTTTTTTCACGAATCTTTTAAAAATAACTTATTACCACTGATCTCGTTAGTCGCTGCGTTGTGGAACAGACCGGTAAATGCGCGCTCATCCACTGCAATGTCCGGACAGGCCATCATCGTCATTCCAAGATTTTCAGCTACCGAAATACCGTTTTTTCCCGACAGCGTGTAATTTCCGAAGAAATTGTTGCATCCGGCAAAACCTGTAATTTTTCCGTTAATCCTTAAAAAGAAACCCTGCTCCTTCTGCTGGTTCGCAGTCATTGTAACAGGCTTACCGTTCAATTCCTTAAGTGTCCAGTATTTATTAAGTACAGGATTGGTGCTCATTTTCGCAAACACGGCCAACGGTGCCCTTATACCCACATTCAGCATCAGCTTCCCGTCGCTCAGCGTAAAGTTGTCTGCAGTGTTCAGTACTTCCAGGACATCATTTTCAATATTCATGTCAGCAGGTGCACACATCATGCGCGAGCTTGCCAATTGTGAGAATCGTATCTGCGTTCTGTTGGTAATGGAATAAT
>JAEZYN010000005.1 GCA_023419095.1 Bacteroidota bacterium
TTATGTCCTGGTCACCAGCCTTGATTGCCTGCGCAGCCATCATCACGGCCTTCATTCCGGAAGCGCAAACCTTATTGATAGTAGTTGATGGCGTATTTTGAGACAACCCTGCACCCAATGCAGCCTGGCGTGCTGGCGCCTGGCCTTCACCAGCCTGCAGCACATTTCCCATATATACTTCCTGAACCTGATTTGGATCGAGATTTATTTTATCGATTGCACCTTTGATAGCGGCCGAACCGAGTTTCGTAGCCGGAACCGTTGATAGACTTCCCATGAAACTTCCTATTGGGGTTCGCACTGCTGATACGATGAATACTTCTTGCATAATATTTTTCAATGGTTTTTTTATGAATGGCAAATTACGAAAAAAACACATGCCGTGTGGAATGTGTTTTTAAAAATATTATTAAACTTAAACTTTAATGCTTAAGCTGAGCAACCGCTGCCGGATCATGTTTGTGCTTGAACATCAGCGCAAAAGCGACCGCTACAATAAGCGCATAGACCGCAAATACAAGCCAGATATCCGGCCACATCTTACCGCCGTCTACCGTGGTGTAAAAACTGCTGATGAGCCATCCGCTTGCCGCACTTCCGAGGATGGCACCGAAACCGTTGGTCATCATCATGAACAGGCCCTGAGCGGAAGAACGGATCTTACTGTCCGTGGTACTTTCAACGAATAATGAGCCTGAAATATTGAAGAAATCGAATGCCATTCCGTAAATAATATTACTAAAGACAATCAGCAGCAGACCAAAACCTTCAGGGCCCCCCATTGAGAAAAAGCCAAAACGCAGAACCCATGCGAACATCGATATGAGCATCACTTTTTTGATTCCGAACTTATAAAGAAAAAACGGTATCGCGAGAATGAAAACTGTCTCAGAAATCTGGGAAATCGAGATGATCATGGTTGAATACTGTACAACGGCCGAATCTTTAAATGCCACCACATTTCCAAAATCTTTAAGGAAAGTGTCACCGTACATATTGGTAAGTTGCAGCGCCGCTCCCAGAAACATTGAGAAAATGAAAAACAAAGCCATCTTCTTCTCTTTGAACAGTTTGAATGCATCAAGACCTAACTTCTGAGCTAAAGTAGAGTCTTTGCCCATCAAACGCGGAGGCGGACATTTAGGCAGAAAGAATGCAAAGATCCCGAGAACTACCGCAAAAATTCCTGCAAAGTAAAACTGGTTGGCGTTTAGTGAATTGCCGAAAATATTCGCAAAAGTGTTACCGATGCTTATACCAATTTCGGAAAATGACCGTTCGTCACTAAAGATATTGGTACACCACATCGCCGCGATAAAGCCAATAGTTCCCCATACGCGGATTTTCGGAAAGACTTTCACTACGTCATAATGACTGTCATTAAGAAGTTTATAAGATACTGAGTTTGAAAGCGATAAGGTCGGCATGTAGAAACACATCCCAACGAGCAGAATCCAGAAGAATGTGGTGGGATCATCGGTTCGGGCCAGCAGGAAAAGTGTAATACCGTAGAGGATGTGCAGTGTGCCGTAAAGTTTTTCAGCATTAACCCATTTATCAGCGATGATTCCCATCAAAGCAGGCATGAAGATCGATGCGATACCGAGGGTGGAAAATACAGCGCCAAATTCAGCACCACTCCATTGTTTATAAGAGAATCCGTAAGTTCCGAGCGTTGTGAGCCACGCGCCCCACACAAAGAACTGAAGAAAACTTAGAAAAGTAAGACGTAATTTTAAGTTCATAGTTTATTTGATAACGTTATTCTAATTTGCGGTTTCTGCGCTTGATTTCTTTTTGAAGTTCCAGCGCTGCATCGAAATCTTCATCTTTCACAGCTTCATCAAGCAGTTTCTGTAAACCTTCAAGCGAAACCATAGCGAGATCGCCTTCAAGAACGGTTTCGATGTCTTCCTGTGCAGGCGTGGGCTCCTCCAGTTCGAGTAAAATGCCGGCTTCGCTGAGTACCTGAGGTGTGGTGAAAATAGGCGCATCAAACCTCACTGCCATTGCGACAGCATCTGAAGTTCGCGCGTCCAGAATCAATTCGTCGCCGGTTTCGTTATTCTTAAAATTGAGATTTGAAAAAAATACGCCGTCGAGGATCTGATAGATAATCACTGAAGCCAGCGTATAATTTGCAGACCGCACAAATTTTGTAAAAAGATCATGCGTGAGCGGTCGTGGCGGATGAATGTCTTTTTCAAGGCCTAATGAGATGGCCTGCGCTTCAAAGTTGCCGATCACAACCGGAAGTTTCACGTTGGTTTCTTCATGCTCCAGAAGCAGCGCATAGGCACCGGATTGCGTCTGGCTGTAAGAAATTCCGCGAATCGTTAATCGTTGGTAATCCATGGTTACAAATATAAATGTTTTTTTAGATTTTGGATTTAAATTAAATCATATTAAATCAAAAACCTGCTTTAAAACAGGTGTTTTAATGCGTTTCATACTGCAACTCGGATTGAGTTTTAACTAAAAAAGTTTAAACAAGAATTTGCACTTATTTTCTCGGAAAATTTAAATAAAAAAAGACCGGAAAATAAATTTTCCAGTCCATATTTTTACATTTTAAAACAACTCCTAACCTTGCAACGCCTTGATTTTCTGCGTCAATGCGGGAATAATCTGGAAAGCATCACCCACCACTCCATAATCTGCCGACTTGAAGAATGGTGCTTCCGCGTCGCTATTGATTACCACAATGGTTTTCGATGAATTGACACCCGCTAAATGCTGGATAGCACCTGAAATTCCCACTGCGATGTACAGGTTGGGAGCAATTGCTTTTCCGGTTTGTCCTACGTGTTCGGAATGCGGTCTCCAACCGATATCTGAGACCGGTTTTGAACAGGCTGTAGCAGCACCGAGAACCTCTGCCAGTTCTTCGATCATTCCCCAGTTTTCCGGTCCTTTCATTCCACGGCCTGCGGAAACTACCACTTCGGCTTCTTTCAGATCAAGTTTACCCGTGCTTTGCTCATGCGAAAGAACTTTCGTGTCTTCATTGCTGATCGTAAGATTTTTCACCTCTTCACTACCCGCGGCTTGATTTTCTTTTATTCCAAAAGCGTTTTGAGAAACAGTGAAGACTACGCCCTCTGATTCTGCTTTAGCGTGCATAAACCCTTTGCCGGAAAAAGCTTTTCTCTTTACCTGAAAAGGCTGCGTGCTTTCGGGAGCTTCCAAAACGTTGGTAATAAGTGCGAAATTTTTCATCACAGCCAGCATTGGTGCCACTGAAGACGCATCTGTGGTGTGTGGAAATACGAAAACATTACCGTCGGCTACTTCTGCCATAGCCTGGGCATATGCTCTTGCGCTGAAATTTTTAAGACCTTCGTCCTTGATATTCAAGACTTTATCAGCTCCATATTTATATAGGATTTCTGAGGAATCAGTTGGGTTGATTGCAACCGCGGTCACAGTGTCGCCGGTTTGGCCTGCCACAGCCTTAGCGTACGAAACTGCCTCAAAAGCTGCTTTTTTGTAAACACCGTTTATATTTTCTGCGTATACGAATACTGCCATTTTATGCTTTTTAAAGTTTTTGAATTTTGTTAAATTACCTTTGCTTCTTCATGCAGCAATCTCACCAGTTCATCCAGATTATCCGGTGAAATCATTTTTACGGAAGCGCGTGGCGGCACAGCGTCATAAGAAACACCCTGAACCTTCACATCCGTAGCTGAAGCTTCCTGTAAATGAAGTGGTTTTGTACGTGCAGACATGATTCCGCGCATGTTTGGGATGATCAGATCTTTTTCATCTACCAAACCTTTTTGACCCGCAATAACGGCCGGAAGTTTCACTGAGATTGTTTCTTTCCCACCTTCTATTTCCCGAATGGCTGTTGCCTCAGAACCGTTCACTTCCAGACCTACACACGAATTTACGAAAGGTTGACCAAGTAGTTGTGCAACCATGCCCGGAACAGCGCCACCATTATAATCGATGGATTCTTTACCGCACAAAATTAAATCAAAACCGCCTGCTTTCGCCACATTCGCAATTTCGCTGGCTACGGAAAAACTGTCTTTGGGTTCCGTATTTACGCGGATTCCTTCAGTTGCGCCGATTGCAAGGGCCTTACGGATTACAGGTTCCGCTGCGGCTTCGCCAACATTTAATACCGTTACAGTCGCGCCCTGCGTTTCCTGAAACTTTACCGCCTTGGTAAGTGCAAACTCGTCAAGTGGATTGATCACCCACTGAATTCCGTTTTTATCCAGCGCAGTTTTATCTGCTGTAAAATTAATTTTGGAAGTGGTGTCCGGAACACTACTGATGCAAACTAATATTTTCATCTTAAAGTTAAAATTTATTTTTGTTTAAAACTGTCTAATACGTTCAGGCTAAGATAACATTAAAATATTATGCATGCATAGCATCGCCTGCATTTTTAATATTTCATACATAATTTTAGCTGTTTGGTTTTGTAGGTCTGATCTCTATTTTGCTCGTCAACGCCCGTGGATTCATGTTGAAAATATTTAGTATGACCTCGCCCAGATCTTCAGGCTGAAGTTTCCATTCATCACCTTCAGACGGTTCATTGTTGTTAAAATGGGTTGAGACAGATCCTGGCATTATGGTTACGGTTTTAATATTGTATTTCCGCAAATCGATCATTGCCGCCTGTGTGAAACCTACTGCACCAAACTTCGACGCGTTGTAGCCTGCTCCACTTTCGAAAAAGTTGGTTCCGGCCAAACTGGAAATTGAGATATAATAACCTTCAGATTTTTTAAGTTCTTCTACAAACGCCTTCAATGTGTGAAAAATACCGGTAAGATTGGTATCAATCATGCTGTTCCAGTCATCAAGTGATAGCTGGTCAACCGGTTTGAACACACCAAGTCCCGCATTGGCAATGACGCCATCCACCTTACCGAACTTCTCCACGATCTTACGTGCTGCGTTTACTTCATCCTCAAAGTTTTTCACATCTGAAACCACTCCCAAAACGTCCTCAGAGATCTGAGACAGCTGCTCTTCAGCACGCTTCACATCTTCTTCTTTCCTGCCGCTGAAAGCTACCGCATAACCGTTTTTCAGCAATATTTCGGCTACTCCGTAACCGATTCCTTTAGTTCCGCCTGTTATGTAAATTGTTTTTCTGTCTGTCATCTTTAAAAGTACTTTTTCTGTAAAATTAACATATTTATTGCGACCGAACACTTTAAAACGGGTTTTTTAATTTAAAAAGTATCCGGTTTTACGTTTAAAAAAAAATCAATTACGAAATATTTAGAACAAAAAAAGCCCGCAAATGCTTGCGGGCGGTTTATCAACAGTTTAAAATTAATTGCCTTTCGTGTAGTTGTCAAAGAAAAGCGGAATACTTTCAATTCCTTTATAAAAATTAAACAGTCCGTAATGCTCATTTGGCGAATGAATAGCATCGGAATCCAAGCCAAATCCCATTAATACAGACTTTGCGCCTAAAACCTGTTCAAACATGGCGGTGATAGGAATTGAGCCACCACTTCTGTAAGGCAAAACTTCCTTACCAAATGCGGTTTCCATCGCCGTCTTAGCGGCTCTGAACTCCTTAGTATCGCTTGGTAAGACATACGGCATGCCTCCGTGGTGTGGACGCACGGTTACTCTCACGTTGTCTGGAGCGATTTTTTCAAAATATTTGGTGAATTTTTCTGTGATTTCATCCGGAGTCTGATAAGGCACCAAACGCATTGAAATTTTTGCAAAAGCCTTGCTCGGAATGACGGTCTTCGCACCTTCGCCCGTGTAGCCGCCCCAAATTCCGTTGCAGTCCAGCGTTGGGCGTATTGATGTACGTTCAAGTGTTGTATAGCCTTTTTCGCCTTCAGTTCCATTAAGCCCGATTGAGTTTTTAAATGCTTCCGGATCATCTTTCAATTTGTTCATCTCTGTACGGTCTTCAGTAGAAACCACTTCCACGTTATCATAAAAACCATCAACCGTAATATGACCGTCATCATCGATAAGTTTCGCTATCATGCGTGAAAGTACATGGATTGGATTCGGTACCGCGCCGCCATACAGACCTGAATGAAGATCCCTGTTCGGTCCTTCTACTTCCACTTCCACGTAGCTGAGGCCGCGTAATCCGGTGGTGACCGTCGGTTGCTCATTTGAATATATATGCGTGTCGGAAATAAGAATCGTGTCGCAGTTTAACTTTTCGGTATTTTGCTTTACAAATGCTTCGAGACTTTTCGAGCCCACTTCTTCCTCACCTTCAATAAGGAACTTGACATTACACGGCAGCGAATCCGTCTTCATCATAGCCTCAAAAGCTTTAACATGCATGAAAAACTGCCCTTTGTCATCAGCTGCGCCACGCGCGAAAATTGCACCTTCGGGATGAAGCTCCGTTTTTTCGATGTAGGGTTCAAACGGTGGTTTTCTCCACAGATCAAGCGGGTCTGGCGGCTGTACGTCGTAATGACCGTAAACCAGCACCGTTGGCAGGTTATCAGAAATAAACTTTTCACCGTAAACGATCGGGTAACCATCCGTTTCGCAAACTTCTACCTTATCGGCACCTGCGTTTTTAAGATGTTTCGCTACTTCGCCTGCGCAACGAAGCACATCGTCACTGTACGCCGGATCTGCGGATATAGACGCTATTTTTAAGAGATCAAAAAGTTCATCTACAAATCGCTGTTTATTCTGCTGGATGTAATTGAGGGTTTCTTGCATTTTATTTTTGAGTTAAATTTTAATATTGGAATCTTGTAAAAATAAAAAAAATGTCCTGCATCAGCAAGACATCTTATTTTTACTAAAGTTTGTTTCTACTTCACATCGGCCTGTCCGGAGGTTGGCTGCTCGGTTGAAATCGCGGCACCCTGAGTTTCTGTTGTTGCTACAGAATCCAGTTTCACGCCCACCGCGGGAGTTTCCGCAGCAACAGGTTTGGCAAACTGCTTTTCCCGTTCACCCTGCGCATCCGCGCTGTATGGGAAACCTTCGTGCGAAACATTGTTCATGCGAAGAACGGATTTATTGGAACCTTCCTGAACTTTCTGGCAGCTCATCAGCAAACCTAAAAATGACAGCGATAAAAGTGTTTTTTTCATATGAAATTTTTGATGTGTCAAAAGTAAGAAATTATATGAGTTTTGGCAAAATCAGCATGCGATTATGCGAAAGATTTTAGAATCACTTTGCCTGAAACAGTTTGGGTA
>JAEZYN010000018.1 GCA_023419095.1 Bacteroidota bacterium
CATTGGCGATGATCTGGTAAGTCAGTTTGCGGTTTTTGTCGAATTTCTGGTACATGAATCCGGAACCGCGCCTTTCTTTTTGGTTGTAACTTTTAATAAAAATGTACTCGGTCTTCGATAGCTGCGCCGCTACTTCTACGTTACCGATATATTCCTCACGCGATTTGGCGGAGTAGGTGTACGGTTCAAGTTCGTTTTTCTTCACATTGGCGCGGGGAAGAACAAAGTGGTTCAGCAAGAGTGCAACGCCTGCGATGAAGGTGGAAGTAATGAGATAGGGACGCGCAAACCGATGAAAACTGGCACCAGAACTGATGATCGCGACGATCTCGGTGTTATTCGCCATCCGCGAAGTAAAGAAAATGACCGAAATAAAAACCAGGATAGACATGAATGTAATGATGAGATTCACGATCCAGTACGGATAAAATTCAATCAGAAACTCAGTTACCGAGAAACCGTTTGATTCTATTCGCGGTGCTTTCGCCTGAACGTCAATAATCAATACAATCAAAGTCAGCAACCCCAGCATAAAAGCAAAGGTGCCGAGGTATTTTTTAATGATATGCAGATCAATGATTTTCATCAAAATCTTAAAGTCTTTGTTTAAGAATAGGAACTACCGAATCCTTCCATTCGTAAAAGTCACCGGCTACGATGTGCTGCCGCGCAACGCGTACCAGATCAAGGTAAAAAGCGAGATTATGCACTGATGCAATCTGCTTCGAGAGATATTCTTTCGCCACGAAAAGATGCCGCACATACGCTTTCGAATATTCAGAATCCACATAGCTGGTGCCGAACTCGTCAAGCGGCGAGAAATCGTCCTTCCACTTTTCGTTTTTCATGTTCATTACGCCTTTCCATGTAAACAGCATTGCATTTCGGGCATTTCTGGTTGGCATCACGCAATCCATCATATCAATTCCGAGGCCTATCGATTCCAGGATATTCCACGGTGTTCCGACGCCCATGAGATAGCGGGGTTTGTCTTTTGGCAAAATATCGGTCACTTCGTCCGTGGTGCGGTACATTTCCTCTTCCGGTTCGCCAACTGAAAGTCCACCGATTGCGTTGCCTTCAGCATTCTGTTCCGAAATAAATTCAGCAGAAATTTTACGCAGATCCGAATACGTCGAGCCTTGAACAATTGGGAAAAGCCGCTGTTTGTGACCATAGATTTCAGGGTTTTCTTCAGTCCATTCAATACAGCGCCGGAGCCAGCGGTGCGTCATCTCCATTGAGGTTTTGGCTAAATTGTACTCGCAAGGATACGGGGTACATTCATCAAAGGCCATAAAGATATCAGCGCCGATCTGTCTCTGGATTTCCATCGATTTTTCAGGTGAGATAAAATGTGTGCTGCCATCGATGTGTGATTTGAATTTTACACCTTCTTCATTCAGTTTTCGCGATTTGGAAAGTGAAAAAACCTGATAGCCGCCGGAATCTGTAAGGATTGGCAGATCCCAGTTCATGAATTTGTGCAAACCGCCTGCAGCCTGCATCACATCCATCTTCGGACGTAAATTCAGGTGATAGGTATTTCCCAGAATGATCTGTGCTTTGATGTCGTCACGCAGTTCGCGCTGGTGCACGGTTTTCACGGAAGCTACCGTACCCACAGGCATAAAAATCGGGGTCTGAATAGTGCCGTGATCAGTAGTAATAATGCCGGCGCGGGCTTTGCCGCTGGTTGTTTTATCTATTTTGAAGAAAGGATCTGTCATTTTTATTTTTCAAGTACAGGAGTTTTGTTTTCTTTGGTTTTCTTCTTGATGAATTCGGCGGCTTTTGGGTCTTTATCTAAAATAATCTGCTGCGCATCGTCAAGTATTTTATCGAGTTCGCCTGTGGCGAGGTAATATTTGTAACTTTCAGAGAAATCTACGGCTTTGATTTTCTGATCTTTTAATACAAAGCGTGCTGCATTTTCTGCGTTGGTGCCCGGAATGTAGTTATTAAGCTGATCTGCAAGTGCAAGTTCAGCAATCGTTTCAGCCATCTGGTCTTTTGGCAAAAGTTTTTTAGGCGGCTGAATCAGTTCAGAACAGCTCATCAGAATAATTGCTAAAAATAAATACTGCACTAATTTCATAATTTGCCCAGCCATGATTTAAGTTTAAGGTTCAATACGCCCAAAACTGCTTCGTGAATGATTCCGCCGTGCATTTTGCTGGCACCTAGCTCGCGGTTCGTAAAGATGATCGGCACTTCCACAATACGGAACCCTTTTTTGTAAGCGCGGTATTTCATTTCGATCTGAAAGCCGTAACCTTTCAGCTTAATGTTTTCAAGACCTATATTTTCAAGCACACGGCGAGAAAAACACACAAACCCTGCGGTAGTGTCGTGCACCGGAATCCCGAGGATAAAGCGCACATATTTCGACGCGAAGTACGAAAGCAAAACCCGACCCATGGGCCAGTTTACAACATTCACACCTTTTGAATACCGCGAACCTACGCTCAGATCGGCATGCTGGGAAGCCTCGTAAAGACGGGGCAGGTCAGCAGGGTTGTGCGAAAAGTCAGCGTCCATCTCAAAAATATAATCATAGTCGCGCTCCAAAGCCCACCGGAAGCCGTGCAGATAGGCTTTTCCCAGGCCATCTTTCACCTGGCGGACACTGAGGTGAAGCTGGTTTGTGTACACTTTCTGTAGTTCGCGGACAATCATTGCCGTACCATCTGGCGAAGAGTCATCCACAACCAAAATATCAAATTCCATTTCCAAAGAAAGAACTGCAGAAATGATCTGCGCGATGTTTTCTTTTTCGTTGTAGGTCGGGATTATAACGAGTTTCTTCATCCGTGTAAATAATTTGCAAAGATAATCTTTTCCTGCTTTGCTAAAACTGACGCTTGATGACTTTCACGCCAGCAGAAGCCGCTGCTGCCGTTTGCCTGCGAATGCTTACTTTTGCAAAAAAATACAAATTGATACGCCTTACGCAGCACAACGATTGGGTAATACTTCTTATAACAGGCTGCATTTTCCTGTTGCTTTTCGTGCTGCGCTCTCTTCAGCGTGAGGCTTCGGCAGGCGATTTTCTCCTTCAGAAATTTCCCGATGCTACGAACAGTTTTCTAAGCTGGGCCGTCATCAGTGTGGTATATTCTGTAATGCTTGCTACCGCACTTTCGCAGTATGTACCTACAGTCCCGAAAATTTTGCGCCAGTACCAGGTTTTTGGGTTTGAACTGAATAAATTAGGTTTTACATTTAGTATTGTTTCGCTTTTTTATTTAATCAGAACCGGTCTTGGATTTCTGCTGTTCTCAGGAACCGGCGCTTCTCGCAGATGGGAACGTTTTTATTTCTCGGCTGGCAAATTTTATTTTGTGTTCACAATGGTGCTAATTGTACTGAATGTCGTGCAATTTTATTTTAATATAGAGCGTAAAAGCTTTCTGGAATTCTCATTGATCTTGCTCGCGTCGATGTTTTTATTTAAAAATGTCTTTTACCTGATGCAGCCTGAAGCCATATTGCCTCAAAAATGGTATTATAAATTTTTGTATATTTGCACGCTCCAAATTGTACCTGTTTTGGTACTGTGGAAAGTATTATTTGTTTAACAAATTATTGATGATGAAAATAAAATCTATACTTGTTTCGCAGCCTGCCCCGAATGAATCATCGCCATATCTGGAGATGGCCAAAAAGGAGAAAATCAGGATTGATTTCAGGCACTTTATTCATGTGGAAGGTGTGGACGCGAAGGAGTTGAGAACCCAGAAGATCGATCTTTCTCAGTTCACCGGAATTATTTTCACCAGCAAAAATGCAATTGATCATTATTTTCGTTTAGCTGAAGAGATGCGTTTTGCAGTTCCCGATTCTATGCGTTACATCTGCCTCTCTGAGGCGATTGCGAATTATCTTCAGAAACACATCGTTTACCGCAAACGTAAAATTTCGTTTGGTGAAAGAAGCTTTGCTGATCTGCTGCCGCTTTTCAAAAAGTTTCCGACTGAAAAATACCTTTTGCCTTCAGGTGAAACAGTGAGTCCGGATACGCTGAAAGTTTTGGAATCAGCCGGAATAGAGTGGACACCTGCTACGATGTACCGCACCGTAAGCAGCGACCTTAGCGATATTTCACTTGATGATTACGATATGTTGGTGTTTTTTACGCCACAGGGAATCCGTTCATTACGTTCTAATTTCCCGGAATTCGAGCAGGGTGAAACTAAAATTGCCGTTTTCGGAAACGCTACTGAGCAGACAGCCAAAGACGCCGGTTTACGTATAGACGTGATGGCACCCACGAAAGAAAGTCCTTCCATGACGATGGCTATTGAGAAATACATTAGAGCGATCAACAAATAGATTGCAGAATCCCGATAAACAGGCTGTCTTTTTCAATCGATTAAGGCAGCTTTTTGTTTTTAATTTAAATTTGGCGTACTCATTCGCCGGAACATAGACAAAATGAATGCTCCAAAAGCAAAAAAAATAGATAAAATCCTCACGCAGCACGGCCACGAACGTATAGATCCGTATTATTGGCTAAACGAACGTGAAAATCCTGAAGTGATAAAATATCTTGAAGAAGAGAATGCTTACTGCGATTTTCAGATGCGCGATACCGAAGACTTGCAGGAGTTTCTTTTCGAAGAAATGAAAGCACGCTACAAGGAAGACGATCAGAGTTTGCCCTACTTTTTCAATGAATACTGGTACATTGTCCGTTACGAGATTGGGAAAGAATATCCTATTTTCAGCCGCAAGTTTCAGACTTTAGATAACCAGGAAGAAATCTTGCTCGATGTGAACGTTTTAGCGGAAAATCAAGATTATATGGAGGTCGCCAGTCTGGCGGTTTCACCCAACAACCGGCTGATGACTTACTCTTCTGATGACCTCGGCCGAAGAATTTATACAATATGCTTCAAAAACTTAGAAACAGATGAAGATTTTGAGGACCGGATAGAAAATACCACTGGCAAGGCGGTTTGGGCTAATGATAACCAGCATGTCTTTTATATCAGGAAAGATGAAAGTTTGCGCGCATTTCAGGTTTATCGTCACCGTCTGGGAAGTAACCCTGAGGAAGACGTACTGATTTTTCATGAAGAGGATGAAACTTTTGACGTCAATGTATTTAAAACTAAATCTTTAGAATACATTTTTATCTCAAGTTCGAGCACGGTGTCAGATGAGATGCGTTTTATTCCGTCTGACAATGTTTTTGCGGAATGGCAGATCATCCAGCCGCGAACAGAGGACCTGGAATATTCCGTCGAGCATTATAAAGATGAATTCTACATCATCACAAATGCGGATGAAGCCACGAATTTTAAAATTGTAAAAACCAAGGTTTCCACACCCGGAATCGAATTTTGGCAGGATATAATTCCGCACCGGCCGGAGACATTGCTTGAAGGCTTTGAGATTTTCCGCGATTTTTTTGTGCTGGAAGAAAGAACGGCAGGGCTGCTGTACATTAAGATAATTGAAAACGAAACAGGTAATTCGCATTATCTGGAATTCAATGAACCCACCTACACAGCGTACATCGGTTTAAACCTGGAATTTAAAACTGAAAAATTGGTGTATGGTTATACTTCACTGACGCAGCCCAATGCGACGATAGAGTATGACATGCGCCGCCGGACTTCAGTGATACTAAAGGAACACGAGGTTTTGGGCGGAAAATTTTTAAAAGAAAATTACATTTCTGAGAGAATTTGGGCGCCATCACGTGATGGTAAGAACAAAGTTCCGATCTCACTTGTTTATCATAAATCAACACAAAAATCAGCTGAAACTCCGTTACTTCTTTATGGTTACGGAAGCTATGGACACACGGTAGACGCGGCTTTTTCGAATGTGCGCCTTTCGTTGCTCGACCGTGGCTTTATCTATGCCATCGCGCACGTGCGCGGTGGCGAATATCTCGGTCGCGAATGGTATGAAGACGGCAAATTGCTGAGCAAAAAGAATACTTTCTACGATTTTATCGATGCTGCCAAATTTTTAATTGCTGAAAACTACACATCCGAAAAACATCTCTACGCGATGGGTGGCAGCGCGGGCGGACTTTTGGTGGGCGCCGTAGTGAACGAAGAGCCTCAGCTTTTTAATGGCGTGGTGGCTCAGGTTCCGTTTGTGGATGTTGTGACGACGATGCTGGATGATTCCATTCCTCTGACGACGGGCGAATACGACGAGTGGGGAAATCCGCAGGATGAAGAATATTATCATTACATGAAATCTTACTCTCCGTACGACAACATCAGAGAAAAAGAGTATCCAAGTATGCTAATCACGACCGGTCTGCACGATTCTCAGGTGCAGTATTGGGAACCCGCCAAATGGACAGCAAAACTGCGCGAGCTGAAAACTGACAATAATCTCCTTATTTTAAAAACAGATATAAGCGCGGGACATGGCGGGGCTTCTGGCAGATTTGAATCACTTAAAGAAGATGCGTTAGAGTATGCATTTATACTTAAACTAGAAAACAGAACTCATGGAAAATAAAACCGACAGCCAACTTTGGGCAGACGTGGAAGCGTTTTTCCAGCAGAATTTCGGTACAGAAAAGCATCCGCAAATTGATACGATACTATTTTTGATCGGCGTGCAGGAGCTTGGCAGCGGACAGCAAAAATACACCAAAGATGACAAGCTGAATATACTGCACATCGCGGTTTGCCGTCTTCTTCAGCCGTTTGGTTACTATGCATTTTCGCATTACGACGACGATGGATATCCGCACTTTACAGAATTGGAAAAGCTACCGGAGCTAAAGCCCAACGAGCAGCAGATCCTGATGAAAAAAGCGATTATTCAGTATTTTATTGACGAGAATCTGTTTGATACAGAAGCTCAGCAAGCTGACTAAGCGCCGCACTGAATCCCTGTTCAAAACCCATTTCGAGAAGTTTCGTCATCTCGCCTTCATTCGCAAAATGAATGTTGATGGTAAGTTTCGTGCCTTCTTCCACACCTGTAAATCCCACAAGCCATTTCACTTCGGGTAAATTCTGATCGATTTCACCGTTTTCGTTCGCGAAATAATCTGTCCAGTCGAAACTTCGATGCCAGTTGATTTCGTGATATTTCGCACCGGCAAAATGCCTTTCACCGTCGGGGCTCACCATTGCGTAGTGCCATCTTCCGCCTTCTTTAAAATCTAAAGATGTTGTTTCACATTTCCAGGGTTTTGGTGCCCACCACTGATCTAAAAGCTCAGCGCGCGTGAAAAAATCCCATAATGTCGTTACTTCACAAGGAAATACACGCATTACAAAAACCTGCGCAGCATCGTAATCGCTGTTAAAAACCAATTCGTTTGTCATTGTGTTATTTTTAAACAAATTTAAATGAATAATTTGTAAGAAAAATCCGTTACTTCGAGAATTATTTTTAAAGGGAAATTGTTAAAAAAAATGGTTTTAAGAAAATATCTATACTAATTTGATTAGAAATCCGTTGATATATTCTTAAAATGAGTAATTTTAACATTTGAAACTTAAAATACAAGGATGAACAACAGATTTATTCCATTCATATCCGTACTGATGACGATTTCTATGATAGTTTTCGTCACGCTGCAGCTATATTGGATTAAAGAATTATACTCCGCGCTGAACCAGGATTTTTCGAACAAAGTTTACGCTGCAATGGAATCTGCCGCCGCAAAAACGCAGCAGCTTGAGGTGGAAAAATACCTTAATGAAGACAACCTTAATTTCGCGAATAACATCATTGACAGCAGTAATCTTCCTACACAGACCTACATTCAGCAAACCTCAGATTCTGCCAACCGGCGCACCATTACATTCCAGAAAAGTATTGTGGAGAATCAAAATTTCCCGATATCGCCGCTTGGCGACAGTCTGTTGCTTACCAAGCTTTATACGGACGAGGGCATTCTGAAAATCAAAAAACAGGAGAATACTGCCGAACCGCTCACCGCGCAGATGAGCCGCGATTTCAATAACAATACCTATGCGCTGCGCGAATTTGCGAAACTCAATGCCAGCAATCTGCCTGTGGAAAGACGTGTCAATGCCACCATTCTAGATTCGGTACTTTCAAAAGAACTGAAACTGAACGGACTCAACACTAAGTTTGGTTTTGCGGTGATGGATAAAAAGAGCAAACTCACCAAAATAGTGAACGAGACTTATCTGGAACAAAAAGATAAGAGCAACTTTACCTATCCGCTATTTACCGACAGCAAAGACCGCACGCTATATACACTGGCATTAGTTTTTCCGCGCAAAGATTATTCACTGGCAAAAAATAATCTGCCGATGTTGCTTGGTACTTTCATGTCCCTGCTTACCATTTTGGGCATATATGTGATTTCGATCAATTACATGATGCGGCAGAAAAAGATTGCCGAAGTAAAGACAGATTTTATCAATAATATGTCGCATGAGTTCAAGACACCGCTTGCAACCATTTCTGTAGCGACAGATTCTCTCGCAAATGACAAGATAGCGACCAACCCGGAAAAAGTGAAATATTATTCCGGTCTCATAAAACAGGAGAATCTGCGGATGAAAAAGCAGGTGGAAAACGTGTTGAATATGTCTAAACTTGAGCGTAATGAAGTAAATCTTTTCCTGAAAGAAACTGATGTACGCGCTTTGATAAAGGAACTTTCGGAATCTTTTGGACTGATTGTAGCACAGCGCAATGGTACGCTGACACACGATCTGCGTGCCGAACGCTATGTTTTCAAAGTGGATGAATTCCATCTTTCGAACGCGTTGATAAACCTGCTCGATAACGCAAACAAATATTCTCCTGACTCGCCGCAAATAAAAGTGAAGACAAGCAATGAAGGGAACTGGTATGTGGTAGAAATTTCAGACAGTGGAATGGGAATGGATATGGGTAACAAAACACGGATTTTCGAGAAATTCTTTCGCGAAGAAACCGGCAACATTCACAACGTAAAAGGGCAGGGCCTCGGACTTTCTTACGTGAAAAAAATTGTTGAACTGCACAAAGGACAGGTCTTGGTAGAGTCTCAAAAGGGTGTCGGCAGCACTTTCACGATAAAACTGCCAATAACGTAAGGCATTTTTAAAATAATTTTTAAGAACTAAAAACAGATATTATTATGAACAACAGGATTTTACTGGTAGAAGATGACCAAAGTTTCGGCGCGGTTCTGAAAGATTATCTTACCATAAATAATTTTGAAGTAACCCTCGCCACGGATGGTGAGCAGGGTCTCAAAGAGTTTACCGAGAATGAGTTCGACATCTGCATTTTTGATGTCATGATGCCTAAAAAAGACGGTTTCAGCCTTGCTGAAGATGTAAAAAGGATCGACAAAAACACGCCGATCATCTTCCTCACGGCGCGGAATATGCGTGAAGACATCCTGAAAGGTTACCAGTTGGGCGCGGATGATTATATTACCAAGCCGTTCGATACGGAACTTTTACTGTATAAGATAAAAGCCATTCTTCAGCGCAGCAGTGTTTCTGAAGATGAAGAGCAGGAACAGTTCAAGATCAGCAACATCTTTTTTGATTCTATGTTGAGACAGTTGCGCGTTGGCGACAATGAGTACAAGCTTTCGCCGAAAGAAAACGAACTTCTGAAACTTCTGTGTCTGCACCGTAACGATTTTATGCCGAGGGATTTAGCTTTAAGAAAAATCTGGAAAAAGGAAAATTATTTCACCGCCAGAAGTATGGATGTTTACATCGCAAAGCTTAGAAAATTGCTTAAAGATGATCCGGGATTAGAGATCATAAACGTACATGGCGAAGGTTTCCGCCTTTTGGTTAAAAATTAAACCTTAAGAATAAAAAAATGCCCCTAAAAAGTGTCTTACTTTTTGGGGGCAGTCTATATCGGAGCTTTTTTTATTTTGTACGTGCTGCTACTTAGCTTCTACGCAGAAAACACGGTATTGCACAGCCATCGCTGATTTAAAATGTGTCCTTATCTTCGATAGGTCTGAAGCAGCACTCTGCTTGGTGAGGTAGCTTCCGGCCATCACTTTGTAATTTGGTCTTAATGAGGCGTCAATTTCCACTTTCATATTCGGGAATCGGCGACGGAAAAACATACCCACTTCTCTAGCCTCCTCATTGCTTTTCACCACAGCAAGCTGAATTTTATAACCCATTATACGGGGGTTTCTGCGACAGATTTCGGCTTTTGACAGTTCTTTTTCGGGTACTGATACTTTCGCGGGTCGGGTAGAAGTTTCCTCATCAGCCCGACGAATGCTTGTTGAGCATTTTTCTTCTAAATTTTGCAAAAGTGCGGCCACATTTTTGTCCATGTTCGTCACCAGCGGCGTACCGGAAATGGTGTCGTTTTTCGTAACCAATTGCGCATGAGCGACATTTGAAAAAGAAATCAGAAATATCGGGAGTATTTTAAAAAATTGTTTCATCCGTTAATTTTAGGCAAAAATAGGACAATTAAAAATTATACCAATTTATATTATTTAGAATTGTTACAAATTACCACTCGGCGGCGTTTGCGCACGGCTACGCCCGTTAATTTTCTGTTAAAAGTGCTATTTTTGCCCAATTGAAAAGTAAACTCGAATATTTTACTAACCCAATATTATATAAATGATTAGTTGGAGAAAGCATTACAAGAAGGGTCTTATCGCAATAGGTCTGTTGCTGTCGACCAGTGCTTCTATTTACGCTCAGGGCGATGCCAAGAACGGTGAAAAGCTTTTCAAGGCGAACTGTACGGCATGTCACGCGTTGGATAAGCAACTCATCGGTCCCGCGCTCGGTGGTGTAGTAGACAGATTGAAAACGGAACAGAATCTGGATACAGACTGGCTGCACAAGTGGATTAAGGATAACAAATCTCTTCGTGAATCAGGTGACAAGTATGCCCTCGAGGTTTACGAAAAGTTCAACAAGGTGGAAATGACACCTTTCCCTAACCTTTCGGATACGGATATTGATGATATTTTAGAGTACACCACGAATCCACCTGCCCCGGAAGCTGCAGCACCAGCTGATGCAGCCGCGGAAGCTCCTTCTGCAGCAGCTTTAGAAGCTTCGAAAACCGATTCGCAAAACTCTAAAATCATTTTGATTTCGATGGTTGCCATCGGTGCCCTGCTACTTTGGCTTCTCGCGAAACTGAATCAGCTTGTAAAACTGCAGCAAAGCGAAGAACTTGCAGAGCAGCAGCTAAACCGCGCCGTTTCGTGGGGCGAGCTTTACAGAAAGTACCATTACGTTGGAAAAGGCTTCCTTGCTCTTCTCGGTATTTTGGCTGCATATGGTATCTGGAACTCGCTGATGTGGATTGGTGTCTACAAAGGTTACAAGCCTGAACAGCCTATCTATTTCTCGCATAAAATTCACGTAGGTGAAAATAAAATCGACTGTCAGCTTTGTCACTCTTCCGCTAAATACGGGAAGGTTTCCGAAATTCCTTCGATGAATGTCTGTATGAACTGCCACCGTACCATCTCTGAGTACAACGGGAAATACATGGAACCAGGTAAAGACAAAGCGTTCTATGACGGAGAAATCCAGAAAATCTATGCTGCTACAGGTTGGGATCCGGCCAAACAGCAATACACCGGCAAAACGCAACCGGTAGAATGGGTGAGAATTCACAATATGCCGGATTTCGTTTATTTTGATCACTCCCAGCACGTTGTTGCAGGTGAACAGGCAATCATCAACTCACACAACAAGAAAAATCCTAACGCTAAGATCGACGTAGTGTGTAAAGCATGCCACGGCCAGATTGATACGATGAACGTGGTGCGTATGGCTAATGATTTCACGATGGGTTGGTGTGTTGAATGCCACAGAACGACAGAGGTAGATATGAACAACGGCTATAATAAAGAGTACTTTAAGAATCTGCATGACAAACTGAAAAAACAGTATGGTAATGAAACCAAAATTACCGTTGATGCGATTGGTGGTCTTGAGTGTGGTAAATGTCATTATTAATAACAAAAATTAGAAGTATAAATGGCTTCAAATAAAATACAATTCAGAAGTATTCAGGAACTGAAAGATCCAGGCTTAACTGCAAAGCTGGCTCAAAAAGAATTTCAGGAGGAAATTCCGGTGAATGACTTATTAGGAGGATCCAAAAGTGGCGGCTCAGGCTCGTCCAGAAGAGACTTCCTGAAGCTTTTAGGTTTTTCTACGGCGGCGGTAACGCTGGCAGCTTGTGAAGCACCGGTTATCAAAACCATTCCTTACGTTGTAAAACCACACGAAATCATTCCCGGCGTCCCAAACTATTACGCTACGACATATTTTGACGGTTTTGATTTTGCCAGTGTATTGGTGAAAACAAGGGAAGGAAGACCTATCAAAATTGAACCCAATCCCGCAGCCGGTGAACTGGGCAAAACCAATGCCCGTGCTCAGGCAGCGGTACTTTCACTTTATGACAATGATAAGGTGAAGCAGCCAAAACTGAATGGCAAAGACGAAACTTTCGACAAAGTAGATGACTATGTTATCAAAAGTTTGAACGAAGCGCAGACCAACGGCCGCAGAATCGTGGTGCTGTCACATTCTTTTCCTTCTCCTACATTTAAAAAACTTTTTGCTGATTTTAAAGCTAAATATCCAACCGCTGAACTTGTAACTTACGATGCTGTTCCTTGCACTGCTGCATTGGATGCTGCAGAGGAAGTTTTCGGTCAGCGTGCACTTCCGGTTTACGATCTTTCAAGAACGCAGTTGGTGGTCTCTTTCCAGGCAGATTTCCTTGGAGAATTTAACGGAGGTTCGCTTGAAGGCACTTATGCCGCAGCAAGAGTTCCGGGACCAAACATGCTGAGACATATTCAGATCGAATCTAACATGTCACTCACCGGTGCCAACGCAGATAGCCGTATTAAGCTGAAGCCAAGCGCTGTAAACAAGGTCTTGGTAGAGGTTTACAACGGTCTGAACGGTGGTACTACAAGCAAAGAAGCCGGCGAAATCGTAAAAGAACTTCAGGCAAAAGGAAGCAACGCAGTTGTTTTCGCTGATGGTTCTAAAGGTGCGCATGTGTTGGCGCATTTGATCAACCAAAAACTGGGTTCTACCGCATTCACAGGTAAGGCAAATTTCCTCAAAGAATTTGATGCGAAGCGTTTCCAGGAATTTGTAGGGTGGATGAGCACAGGTCAGGTAGCTGTGGTAATTGCTAACAACGTGAATCCGCTTTACTCGCACAACCGTTCAGAAGATTTCAAAAAAGCGCTGGCTCGCGTTCCACACGTGATTGCTGTTGCCGATAAGAAAAATGAAATGTATAAAGCAGCGAAAGCTGTAATTCCGGTGGCAAACTGGTTGGAATCCTGGGGAGATATGGCACCACAAACTGGTGTTTATACCCTGATGCAGCCTACGAT
>JAEZYN010000029.1 GCA_023419095.1 Bacteroidota bacterium
CTACAATAATTTTCATCGCATCGTTGCACAAAGTGACGATATGAAAAATGATCTGACCGAAAATTTTAAGGTAAAGGAATTCAAGATCGTAAAAATCAACAATCCCGTAGATTTGAATTTTATAAAGTCACAAACGGAAAACGCACGCAGGCCAGAAAGTTTCAGAGAAGATTTTAAAAATGTAGTCGCCATTGGAAATCTCTCTTCCAGAAAGGGCTTTGATAATTTGCTGAAAGTATTTTCGCACCTCAAAGATGAAAAAATCCTTCTGCATATTATCGGAAACGGCCGTGATTATGCATTGCTGGAGGAACTTCGAATTGATTTAGATCTAAAAAACGTGATCTTCCACGGCCAGCAGGACAATCCGTATCGGTTTTTAAAGTTTGCCGATCTGTTTGTGCTGTCTTCGCGCTACGAAGGTTTTCCAAATGTGCTGCTCGAAGCCGGTGCGTGCGGAACTTACTCGCTCGCCAACAATTGCCCGGGTGGTATTTCTGAAATTATTCAGCCTAAAATTAACGGTGAAATATGCAATATCAGTCAACATCCTCTTTTCGCGCAGCGTATTATCCAACTTGTAAATTCAGTTCATGATAGCGACCGTATTGCGCATTCCATTTCCAGCCGATTTTCGAAAGAAACGATAATGGCTAATTACCTAGATCTAATCAACAAAACCCTGCTCCAACACACAAACTAAATAATTTTTTTGTAAACTTTTTTTAAATTTGTAAAATTTAAATACTTATATATCAATCGTTTATATGTTTATTTTTGTAAACTTTTTGTCAGTCTGAAATTTTGTTCTACATTTATTTCGTTAATTTTTAATACGATATGGATACACTGGAACTTGAACAAAAAAGCAAAATTTACAGCTACGCGGACGCATATGAATCAACATTACAGTACTTTAACGGCGATGATCTGGCTGCAAAAGTTTGGGTCAGCAAGTACGCACTCAAAGATTCCGACGGAAATATTTATGAACGCACTCCTGATGACATGCACCGTAGAATTGCGTCGGAGATCGCCAGAATTGAAGCAAAATATCCAAATTCATTATCAGAACCGGAAGTTTTCGATCTGATTAAAAACTTTAAATATATCATTCCGCAGGGCAGCCCGATGACAGGAATCGGAAACGATTTCCAGATTGCATCGCTGTCTAACTGTTTCGTGATCGGCAGCGGCACGCAAAGCGACTCTTACGGCAGCATCATGAAAATTGATCAGGAGCAGGTGCAGCTGATGAAAAGACGCGGCGGTGTGGGCCACGACCTGTCTCACATCCGTCCGAAAGGTTCCGCAGTGAAAAATTCGGCGCTCACTTCTACGGGCTTGGTGCCATTCATGGAAAGATATTCTAACTCCACACGCGAAGTAGCCCAGGATGGCCGACGCGGCGCACTGATGCTTTCGGTTTCGATTAATCACCCCGATTCTGAAGATTTCGTGAATGCTAAACTTGAGCAGGGAAAGATTACGGGCGCCAATATTTCTGTGAGGATTGATGATGAGTTCATGAACGCGGTGGTAGCCAAGGAAAATTACATTCAGAAATACCCAATACACAGCCAAAATCCGAAGTTCGAAAAGGAAGTGAAAGCGACCGAGCTTTGGGATAAGATCATCCACAACGCCTGGAAATCTGCGGAACCCGGGATTCTTTTCTGGGACACGATCATCCGAGAGTCTTTGCCGGATTGCTATGCAGATCTGGGTTACGAAACGGTTTCCACGAATCCATGTGGTGAAATTCCGCTTTGCCCGTATGATTCGTGCAGACTTCTTGCGGTGAACCTGTTCTCGTATGTAGAAAATCCGTTTACCAAAAAAGCAAAATTCAATTTCGAACTTTTCAAAAAGCACGTCGGTTATGCACAAAGGATGATGGACGATATCATCGATCTTGAGATTGAAAAAATTGATGCGATTTTAGAAAAAATCGAGTCAGATCCGGAAGGCGACGAGATTAAGGCAACCGAAAGAAATCTTTGGATCAGCATCCGCAAAAAGACGATCGAAGGCCGCCGAACAGGTGTTGGGATTACCGCAGAAGGTGATATGCTGGCGGCTTTGAACATACAATACGGCAGCAAAGAAGGGAACGAATTTTCAACTTTAGTCCATAAGACATTGGCGCTGGCAGCCTACCGTTCGTCCGTTAAAATGGCAAGAGAACGCGGCGCATTCGCGATTTATGATGAGAAACGCGAGAAAAACAATCCTTTTGTTCAAAGAATTAAAGATGCAGATCCGGAATTGTTTGAAGACCTTCAAAAATTCGGCAGAAGGAATATCGCGTTGCTTACTATTGCGCCTACGGGCAGCACTTCGCTGATGTCTCAAACGACTTCCGGCATCGAACCGGTTTTCCTGCCTGTCTACAAACGCCGCCGCAAAGTGAATCCGAACGACCAGGAAGTCCGTGTAGATTTCGTAGATGAAGTTGGCGATCACTGGGAAGAATACATCGTTTTTCACCACCGTTTCAAGCAGTGGATGGAGGTGAACGGTATCGATACCGAGCGCAATTATACCCAGGAAGAAATCAACAAAATCATCGAGCAGTCGCCGTATTATAAGGCTACTTCGAATGACGTTGATTGGCTCAGCAAGGTGGAAATGCAGGGTGCAATCCAAAAATGGGTAGATCATTCTATTTCCGTAACGATCAACATCCCGAATGATGCAACAGAAGAACTGGTGAATCAGCTTTACATCAAGGCTTGGGAAGTGGGCTGCAAAGGCGTGACAGTTTACCGCGACGGTTCGCGTTCCGGCGTTTTGATTTCGAACGACGAAAAGAAAGAAGAATCTCCGGCCAGCACTGCATTTCCGAAAAAAAGACCTCAGATCCTGGAAACCGACATTGTGCGTTTCCAAAACAATAAAGACAAATGGATTGCCTTCATCGGTCTGATCGATAAAAAACCGTACGAAATCTTCACCGGACTGGCCGATGATGAAGAAGGTATCGCGCTGCCACGCTGGGTAAATGACGGGGTCATCATTAAAAACCGCGACGAAAACGGCAAATCACGCTACGATTTCCAGTTTAAGAATCTTCGTGGCTATAAAACTACAATTGAAGGGCTTTCGCATAAGTTTAATCCTGAATTCTGGAATTACGCCAAACTGATTTCGGGCACCTTGAGACACGGAATGCCGATTGAAAACGTAGTGGAACTGATCAACCGTCTCGAACTCGATTCCGAATCGATCAATAACTGGAAAGCTGGTGTAGCACGCGCCCTGAAGCGGTATATCGCCGACGGTACTGAGGCTGCCGGAAAATGCTCCAACTGCAGCTCCGACCAGGTGGTTTATCAGGAAGGTTGCCTGATTTGCAAAAACTGTGGCTCGAGCAAGTGCGGCTAAAACCAGTCCAGAAAGCATATTTAAATAAAATCAAAATCCGTTTCCTCAGTGGAGGCGGATTTTTTTTATCGGAACATACAGCTTTAGGTTAATCAGCGGAATGTTTAAGACCGCAGGCTAAACGATTACGTCCGCGACGTATAATTTTACGTCAGGAACCTAAACATTTACGTCCTTTACCTAAAACTTTAGCTTCATAACCTAAACCATTGCGTCTTTAACCTAAATGATTATGTCTTTAACCTAAATGATTACGTTTTAAAGCTAAATGTTTAGCACATCAAGCTAAAACTTTCACTGGTGAGCCTAAAATTTTAGCTTAGTCATTCAAACATTGGGCTCGGGACCGAATTGATCATTTTCAATAGGTTGTTTTGATGATTTTAAATTTTATTTTTAAAATTAAATCTCATTGCAAGTTGTGTTTAAACAGCATCGACGGGCGTGAGGCGCGGATTTTGAAGCGCTTTTGATTAGTTCAACTGAAATATACCAACAACTAATGGATTATACGAAACTCATAGAAAATCAGCGCGAATTCTTCCGCACGCACCAAACCAAGGATATACGTTTCAGGAAAGAGCAGCTGATAAAACTGCAAAAACTGGTTAGTGATAACGAAAAAGCCCTGTACGAGGCCATTCATAAAGATTTCGGAAAGTCCGCGTTCGATACTTTCACCACTGAAATTTCAATCATCAATAAAGAAATTAAGTATTTTTTGCGCAACCTTTCGCAGCTTGCTAAACCCGAAAGAAAATGGACGAACCTAGCGAATCTTCCGGGCTCAAGCAGGGTTTACAGTGAACCTTTGGGTACTGTTTTGGTCATTGGTGCGTGGAACTACCCTATTCAGCTTTCGCTGTTGCCGGCCATTTCCGCAATCGCAGCCGGAAACACCGTAATCCTAAAACCCAGCGAAATCGCACACCACACGATGTTGGTCATCCAAAATCTCATCAACCAACACTTTAAACCAGATTTCTTCCACGTGTGCATAGGCGGTGTGGAGGAAACTACGGAAATATTAAAGCAAAAATTCGACAAGATATTTTTTACCGGAAGTACACAGGTCGGCAAGATTGTTTATGAAGCCGCGGCAAAAAACCTGACGCCGGTAGTTTTGGAACTCGGCGGAAAATCACCGGCGATCGTGACGGCCGACGCAGATTTGGAAGTGGCCGCACGCAGGATCGTGTGGGGAAAATTCATCAATGCCGGACAGACCTGTGTGGCGCCGGACTTCGTGCTGGTAGAAGAGAAAATCAAGGATCATTTTCTCGATTATCTGCGGGATTATATTAAAAAATTCGATTATAAGGCTGGTAACGAGCATTATGCGCAAATCATTAATGATAAAAATTACGCGAGGCTTATGCAACTGATTGACCGCGGGAAAATTTATTTCGGCGGAAATACGGACCCCGCGACACGATACATCGAGCCAACTGTTTTGGACAATGTAAACTGGGATGATGAAGTGATGCGCGAGGAAATTTTCGGGCCCATTCTGCCGGTTGTTTCCTATAAATATTTTCGGGAGGCGATGAATCACCTGGCGCAACTCGAAAAACCGCTGGCAGCTTACCTGTTTTCGAACAATCCGGAAGAGATTAAATTCTTTAAAGACAACTATTCTTTTGGTGGCGGCTGCATAAACGACGTGATGATGCACCTCAGCAATGATGCGCTACCGTTCGGCGGCGTGGGAAATTCCGGAATAGGTAACTATCACGGGAAATATGGCTTCGAGGCATTTTCACATAAAAAGGCGGTGCTGCACAGGAAAAACTGGGGTGAACCGGCCATTAAATATCCGCCATATACAGCCAAAAAACTTTCACTGATCCGGAAACTTCTGTCCCGGTAAAAGCCTGTTTTAAACACAAAAAAAGCCGTTTCACAAATTGTAAAACGGCTCGTTTTTTTAGTTAAATCTATTCTGAAATTGTCACCCGTGTTCCCATCGTATGCGCGTTCATCTGAGGTGCGTAATAGTTCTGCAGCGTCGTAATTCCGTTGCTGAAGGTTCCGGAGGCATTGCAGATATAGTCGTACTCAAAAACATACTTCCCTTTCGGCATATATTCAACATAGAAGTTGGTGGACGCATCTTTTGTAGATTGATAGTAGCCCAAACCGTTTTTCCACTCATAACCGGAAATGACATTCAGTGGCTCAAATCCGGCAGCTCGCATGTCTTTCAGGTGAATGAATTCCATATTTCTGTCGGTGTTTAAAATCATTCTCACAGTAACTTTATCGCCCACTTTTAATGGGGTTCTAGCGGTGATTTTCTGTAATTCCTCACCGTTTACGGTTTTCACTTTTTTGTAAAGTTCTTTGGTTATTGAAATATAAGATTCGGAAGATTTAATTTTGTCCAGATCTTCATAATACTGCCAAAACAATCCGCCCTGAACAACACCGGGACCGGGTTTTGTAACCGTCACCGTTCCTAAGGACTTATCAATATGATCAGCCTTTACTGAGGTTTTCACATAACCGGTGGCTTTCGTGTCGGGGTTCACAAGCTCCTTCCCTCCCCAAATAATGGTCGCCTTATCACTTTCTGCAGTTGTCCAGGATTTTCCGGAATTCAGCATCGTGAAAATAACTTCAGCCGTACCGCGCGAACTTCCCCAGGAATTGACTTCCTTCTGGGTTACGAGCCAGATTTTCATTTCCTCAATGAAATCGGTATCGTTGGGAGTGAGCTTGTTGAAGGCTTCCAAAGCACCGGCATGATTCACTGTCTTGGATGAGTACCAACCCCAGTCATTCAGATTCTGTTTCCAGTAAACGCCCTGAGTTTGGGTTTCTGTAGAGGTTTCCTTTAGATACGTAAGGAAATTCTTAGACTCCGTTTTCATTCCATATTTATCAAACAACATCGCCAGACGGTGCAGGCCAAAGAAGGTGAAATCAGTAATTTTCTCTGACTTGGCTTTTGAAATCACAGCATTTTTTAAAGATGTTCCTTTGGCTTTCAGCGGATACTGAGCCTCCCAATAACTGCGGGTATCCAGATAATCCAGCACGAAATTATTCACCACAAATTTTTTGTCAATGTTCCCATACTTATTAACTTCCTGATCTACATAACCAATGAGTTTTGAAACCAGTTCTTTCTGGTCGGAACCCTGATATTCAGACATGTTTCCTTTCAGCCATTCATTGATCCTTCCCAGATTTTTAAGAATATATAATGAAGTATAATACGAACTTGGATAACCCTGATACCAGGAGAAGCCTCCGTCCGGATTCTGCAGCTGTTTCAGTTCTGCCCAGTCGGTCTGAATGGAATTCCGCATTGTATTGGCATCGAAAAGACGGGCCAGTTTCTGCATCTGCTCGGTTTCACTTTTACTGTCCAGCACCCAGGGAGTTTCCTCGAGCAATAATTGTTTCAACTCCTGATTCTTCTCAAGATTTGAAGTTAATAAACCTTTCTGCTGGTATTCATCAAAAACCGTTTTAAGTTTCGGATTGGCTTTAAAAATTTCTGAAGCCAGAACATCCGCAAACCATTTGTTGAAAACCACATCGGCCGAACCGTTCTGATCGTTTTTCAGGCTTGGTAAGGCAAACATGATTTCCCAAATTGGGTTGGTTGTCAATTCAAGTGTATTGGCAACGTTCGTGGCGGTTGTTGAATTGTTTTTAGCCAGGTTTTCCAGCGTAAATGTTTTCGTTTGGCCTTCTTTTACAAAGATCGGAACAGCATCGGTTACCAACATTCTGTTGGGCAGAACAGCAATTGCTTTCTGTTCCCCGTCGGAGAAGTTGCCGGCCTGCGCAACAACTTTTATAATGATTGAGGAAACATCGTTCGGAACTTTTAATTTCCAGTTGACAACAGAATTTCCTTTTTCAGCCAGTTCAAATGATTTCTGAGTTTCTTTTAAACTGAATTTGCCTGAAATATCTTCATTGGTAAACGCATCCAAAATCTGAAGTTGTGCGGTACCATTTAAACTCTGGCTTACCAGACTCGAAAGTTTGGACTGCAAATTAATTTCATCTCCTTCACGCAGGAATCTTGGATAATTTGGCGTCACGGAAAATTCCTTCTGCGTCACGACTTCTTTTTCCAAAGTTGCCGCTCTTGCATCTTTCGTATGCGCCAGGAACATCAGTTTCCATTGCGTCAATGCTTCCGGTGAGGTAAATTCAAAGGTGACATTCCCGTCCTTGTCCGTCATGAGATTCGGATAGAAAAATGCGGTTTCGTTCAGGTTTTGGCGGATCGAAATAGCTCCTAAATCTCTATTCACATTTCCCACGCCAGCCAAAACAACTGCTTCAATTTCATGTCTGACATTCGCTGTGTCCTTCAAGCCTTGACCGGAAATTTGAACACCAGCAACCCTACCTTGTAAAGCAGATGGCGCACTCATCTGCTGTTTTTCCATTGCGGAATCGGCCGCATAGGCTACGACCTCATTCTGGCGAACCATTCTTCCGTATACTCCACCATCAAACCAATTAAAATTAGGAATATTTATATTCTTCTGGTTTATGTAAGGAACTCTTTTGCTATAATGCTCCTGCGCCAGGTTCTGAGCTAGATCATAGGATATCATTCTGAAATACTTCTGGTATAATTGCTGCCACGACCAACGGTTTACGGCAAACTGATCGAGTGACATATCATACATATTCGCCAAAACTTCGGCGTTCACTTTTTCTTTGTCATCGCCTAAGATTTTTACGGTCCATTTTTCTTTTGAATTGGGCTGTAGCTTGTCCCGGAAGGTCACCGTTTCAATTCTTAAAGGTTTTTTATCGGAACTGATCTTAAGATTGATGCTTTCGGTTTGTACATCATTGAATGCGACAATTTGAAACTGAACATTCACCTGGTCGATGCTTTCGTCATTCGGGAAGGCAAGGTCGTATTCCAGCACCCCGTTTTCAAGCTTCCGCTGCTCAGTAATGGTTTCCCCGTTTCCGTTCTGCACATATACATTGACCAGCGCATTCGGTATGGCCGAATACACATTAATCCTTGCTTTTTCAGAGCGTTTAAATTCACTTTTTGGCTGAAGTACTTTGAGGAAAGGTTTCTGGGTATCTACCAGAAATCTCTTGTCGAAAACTTCAAAGGTTTTTTCCGTTTTGATCGTGTCTTTCCCTTCAATATTGTAGAGTTCAAGACTGTATTTTCCGGCGGCGAGTTTACCCAAGTCAAGAGATTCATCAGTTTTCTGCACTCCATTCAGAATGACAGATTGAACAGCAGGTTCTTTCTCGTCAATAGAAAAGTAATCATGCGGGAATTTCTGGATGAATTCCTGTTTTGACAATTTAGGCAAATCCTGGATTTCATTTTGGAAATTACTTCTGAAGATCCTTTCAGCCGGCAGCAGCTTCGAAAGTTTAACCTGATAAGGCTTGTTAAAGTTCTGGTCGTTGTAGTTCTTAGTCTCAACCTTAACCTTAATATTTTCATCGGTGAAGCTGTCTTTAATATCATCAGCTTTAATATAATGCGACACGGAGGCTACCTTTACATTGGTGGTTTCCGACTGCGTTTCGCCATTGATGGCGGTCACCGAAGCGTTAATTTCATAGTTATCCACCTGAATTCCGTCCAGGGTTTCATCTTTTTTAAGGTCTATCCTGATTGTGAATTCACCTTTATCATTGGTTTTTACATCACCAAGGATGGAATTCTCATTGTCGTTTCCGCGCGGATACCACCAGAAATACATCCAGCGTATATTCTTTTTCCTTATCTCGTAGTTCACCGTAGCATTGCTCAGAGGAACTCCCGAAAACATCATGGCCCTGCTTTTGACTTCGATGGTCTGTCCATATTTATATTCATCTTTTACAGGCTCAAAAGTCACCTCAAATTTCGGACGCTTGTATTCTTCAACCTGAAAATATTTGGTTCCATCAATCAAGAAATCCGAATCTTCATCATCATTGTCAACCTCAATATAAAACTGTCCGTTCAGTTTTCCAAGCGGAAGCACGAATGATCCGTTTACAGAACCATATTCGTTGGTGGTAAGCTGCGTTTTCTTTATTTCATCACCATTTGCATCGTTCAGGATAACATTGAGTTTAGTTCTTGAAACTACATTTTCTGTTTTAGATTTTCCGTTAAAAGCCGTTGCAATCACCTTAAAATATACGGTTTGTCCCGGCCTGTAAATCGCGCGGTCCAGGAAGATTTGGGCATTTTCACGGTCATTATTATCTTCTCCTCCGTAATAGCGATTTCCGTAAACCTGCATCAAATTAAAATCATTGGTCTTTGGCTGCTGAACCAGATAGTAACGGTAATATTCTTTACTGCCGGAATCTGAAAACCTGAAACTAGCTGATTTATCGGTGTTTTGGCTGGTTATATTAAATGCTTTCGCTCCGCTGTACTCGTAGATTTTCAAACTTTCATTAGAAATAGACTGTCCGTTTTCGCGGTTGACAAGTTTTAACAGGTTTTCGCTTGGTTTGCGGTCATCTTTTTTGTTATACAAAACGCGAGACTGTGAGGCGATAAAATAAAAGTGTTCCTGAATGGCGCCATCCACAACATATTCAGCCAGATAAATTCCCGAGGGTAAAGGCTTTATTTCAAGTGATGTTTTGTGAGATTTATAATCTTTGAGATCCAGAAGCTCAAAGATTTCTTTGCGCACTAAAGATTTTTTAACCGCAGCAAAGCTGTTTTTATCGTAGGAATTCCGCACATACTTTAAGAAATTCTGCACGTCTTCTTTCACTTCGTAAATATTGAGCGAAAACTTAGTTACATTTTTAGCCTCGGCAACCAGATGAATCGGACGGTTGCTCTGGGTGTGATCTTCGAATTTAATCACGAGTGAGGAATTGGTGATCTGATTTTCACGGCTTCTGATATTATCCAGAAACTTAGATTTCGCATACTGTTTCTTTGCAGAATCAGCTAAGGTTAATGCCTGCGTAAACTTCTGCTCAGCTGAAAGTAAATCCATCATTTCTGCAATGATAAGAGCCTTATAATCACCTCCGCTATTGGAATTAACCAAATTTTGAAGCTGTTCAAATTTGTCTTTACAGTTCAAGAACCGGCATGTATAATTAATTTTCTGATGCTCGAAATAAAGTTTTGCATCACCCGTATTTTTTGAAATCAGTTCATCATAAACGGAAACGATCTCGGAATGATTGACTTTGAGTTCATTCGGCGTGAAAAAATTTGAGTTATTTAAAAACTGAATCTGCTTCATGGCACTCCAATCCCATAAAGTCGGGAAGTAATCCAGATCTTCAGTACCTTCAAAAATATCCCTGTATTTTGAAAGCCGAACCTGCTGCAAAGCTGCCTTTTTTGTTTTGAGCTCGGCAAACTGTTTGGTAAGGAAATTTTTAAAATCGAGTTTGCTCCAGGTTTCGATCTGCGCATAATCCTGACTGTTGATATTGGTACGCTGGTTAATCTCCCAGGATTCATTATCGTAATAATCGCTGAAAAACTCAGCTAAAAGTACATCAAAAAGCAACTTTTGATCACCTTTAAGTTTATCGCCAAAAGTAGATAGTTTAGTGAAAAACCGGCTGGCATAATCATTATTCTCATCGTCCTGCGTTTGGTTTGCAATGCTGAATTCTGCCTTCAGCGAGCGTATAAGCTGGTTCGCATTGTCGTCTTTCATGGCCTGGTTCTGGATTTCTAAAATAATAGGAAGGTTAGATTTATATTTTCCGGTCTTATAGTTTTGGGCCACTTTTTTCCATTGGTCATCATAATATTTCTGGCCAAACATCGGAGATAAAAAGCCTACTAAAAGAAAAACGGTGAAAATCCGGGTGAAGTTCGTCATATCTGCTGTAATTGATTGTAGGTAGGATTGAGGAAGTAATTATTGGTTAAATTTGCGAAGATGCAGTTTCTAAATTTAGCAAAAAAATACATCATTGACAGTCAGTTGTACGTATCGCTGATGGGAACGGCGCTGGCAGTATTCTTTATGCTGGAACAGAACGTATTGCGCTGGCCAACAGTACTGCTCATTTTCATCACCTACTTCAGCGGCTATCTGTATACCAAATACCAGAAACACAGGCATTTTACAAAGGTCTTGATCTTCAATTTTGTGTGTGGGCTAGCGTCTGCGCTGCTCATCCTGGCGAACCACAACGAAATCAGACTCCTGAAATGGCTTTGCATTGTAGTTTTGGGTTTGCTTTACAATTCTTTTTTCCTCGAAAATTTCATCCGTAAAATTCCGCTGTTGAAGGTTTTCTATGTGGGCCTCACGTGGGCGCTCATCAACTCATGGCTTATCGTACCCGAATTTCATGTAGAAATTTTCTTTATTAGCCTGCTTTTTATCACGGCACTTGTACTTCCCTTTGACATCCGCGATATGCAATCCGATGATATCGTGACATTTCCGCGTCTTATCGGTGTTCAAAAAACCAAGTTATTGGCGTACGTACTGGTGATATTAAGCGTTACAGTGGCTTTCTTCAGTATTAATCCCGACTCTGCAACGGCTTTTGCCATAACTTCAGTGATAAGTTGCATATTGATTTACTTTTCGCACAACAGACGGCGCGATGCGTACTTTTCATTCGGCGTGGAGAGCGCATCCGGCCTTCCGTTTTTAATTACCGTATTAATGAAGTATTTTTGACGAATGGTTATCCAAAAGCTTCATCTTATCCAATTTAAAAATCATCAGGAAAAAACGTTCGAATTTTCACCTCAAATCAACTGTATTGTAGGAAATAACGGTGTAGGAAAAACGAACGTGTTGGACGCGCTGCATTACCTTTCAGTAGGTAAAAGTTTTCTGGGAAACACCGATTCAAACAATATCCTGACAGATGTAGACTTCTTTACGATTGAAGGCCACATAAACGATGGTGAAAAAGAACACATCATCAAGGTGCAGATGCCGAAAGAAGCCAAGAAAATCATTAAGAAAAACGACAAGTCCTACGACCGCATGGCAGATCATATCGGATTTATGCCCAGCGTGATTATTTCGCCGTACGACTCTAATCTTATTTCCGATTCCGGGGAAAGCCGCCGCCGCTTTCTGGACGCGATGATCTCGCAGACGGACTCTGATTACCTTTTTAACCTGATTCAGTACCAAAAAACCATTCAGCAACGAAATGCCCTGCTTAAAAGCTTTGCCAAAAACCGCTATTTCGACGCAGACAGCCTTGAGATTTATAACGAACCGCTGATAAGATACGGTACCGCGATCTTCGAAAAAAGACGCGATTTCACCGATTCTATACTGCCGCTTATCCAGAGTTACTACGAGATCATTTCGAACGGAAACGAAAAAGTTACGGTAGATTATGAGTCAGATCTCCGTACGGAAGATTTCAAATCACTGCTCACCATCAATCTTGAAAAAGACCGTTTACTTACATATTCATCGCGTGGTGTGCATAAAGATGATCTGATATTTAAAATGAACGGCAGTTCGCTAAAAAAAACGGGCAGCCAGGGACAGCAGAAATCATTTCTGATTGCGCTGAAGCTGTCGCAAATGAATCGCATTAAGGAACTTACCGGAAAGACGCCAGTCCTGCTTCTGGATGATATTTTTGATAAACTTGATGACACCCGAGTTTCACAATTGATAGAACTTGTAAACAGGGAACATTTTGGACAGATTTTCATTACGGATACCAACCGGGAGCGTACTGAAGCGGTGGTGAAAAAAATAAATGAAAAATCGAAAATTTTCGAGATTTAAAACTCTCGCGTGTAAACAATTTTCCAGTCTTTCGCCTCCGATGTAAATTTATGTTCCGAACTCAAATGATATTCCAGCCGTTTTACTACATCAGTCGAGAAACCTTTATAGTAAACGTCGGTCTCAGCCGAGTAAAGGATATAAACGAAATAGGCCATAACGCAA
>JAEZYN010000086.1 GCA_023419095.1 Bacteroidota bacterium
GCACAGATCCATATCCCGCAGATTATTGAATGACAGTTCTTTACCGCCCAAAACTTCAAAATCTTTCATCGCGCCGGCCGCTGTAGTAGAAACATAATAGGCCGCGGACTGATGCGGATTCTCACCATAGCGCAAATCTGAAACCTTGCGGTAGGATGCATTGAGGTATTTGGGATAAGCTTCGCTGAGCAACATCTGAGCTATGGCCGCGTCGTACGCAGAAGTAAGATTGAAAACTTTGCCGGCTAATATTTTCCTGGTTTCCAGTGAAGTATCTCCGCTCTCCCCGATTTCTTTTGTTACCTTATCGTAATCTGCCACCTCAGTAATGACCGTAACCGATTTGAAATTCTTCGCCGCAGAGCGGAGCATCGAAGGACCGCCAATATCAATAAATTCTACTTTTTCGTCAAGCGAAATATCGGAAGAAGCATTCTCGAAAAACGGATAAAGATTTACGATTACCATATCGATCAGTCCGATTTCGTGATCGGCGACTGTCTGCATGTGCTCATCGTTTTCACGCACCGCAAGCAACCCGCCGTGAACTTTGGGATGAAGGGTCTTCACGCGCCCATCGAGCATTTCGGGAAAACCGGTGATTTCATCAATCTGAACGGGCTTTAGGCCCGCGTCTTTTAGATGTTTAAAAGTTCCGCCTGTGGAAATTAATTCATAACCATGATTTTCCAGGAAACCGGCAAAATCTGAAAGCCCTGCTTTATCTGATACGCTGATTAATGCACGCTTCTTCATAATATTCTATAGTTTGGATTTTGATTTATTTCTGATGACTGTTAATTTTTAAAAATTACACATTCAGCGTGGAGTTTTTGGCCACGGAATGTCAGCTGCAAATAGCCATAGGTATTCTTATCAGCCTGATATTTAACAGTATTCGCGATCTGATACGAAACTGCTGGTGAAATAAGTTGCCTGATATTACCATTTTTAAGATCGTTGAAATGATGGTAGTGCCCAGAAATAAGGGTAATATTTTTACCGCTTGTTTGAAGGATTTTCAAAATTTCATCAGTGTTTTCTAGCGGATGCTCGCGATCCATCCAGCTTTTATCTCCAATCACGGGGTGATGAATGAATATTTTAGGTTCGTCGGCTTTGGACAACCATTTTTCTAAAAATTTCTGCTGTGCCAAACTGAGCCGATAGCTGGATGTGTCCAGGAAAATACAGTTATTTCCAAAAATTTCCGACGTATAAAACAGCTCCTGGCGACCTTCTGATTTCAGATTAAAACCTTCAAAATCTGCGAAATTATCATGATTGCCGAGAATGACGTTCACATTAAAATCTTTAAGATCATTAAAAATATTTTCGAGCGCCGACTTTTCACCCAGATCGCCACCCAAAACTACTTCCGTAATTCCCTTCGCCCGGATATCCTGCAGAACGGTTTCCCAGTTTTTCAGCGTATCAACACCTTTCTTGGTCACCGATTTCTCGAACATATGCAAATCCGTGATGAACGCTATGCTCTTTTCTGTGTTCAAGAGTTGATTTACAGCTCTGGGAAGCAACTCATATTCGATTGCATGCACCTTCTGGGCTAAAATTTCCGCGGTGTCGTCTTCATCTATTTCAAATGATTGTTGCAGAATAATATCACCTTCATCAATTCCGGGCGTTACGAAATGCACAGTGGCGCCACTTTCTTTCTCCCCGGCGGCTAAAACCGCTTCGTGCACGTGCGCGCCCCACATGCCTTTGCCTCCATACTTTGGTAAAAGAGCCGGATGAATATTAATAATTTTCCCGCTGAAGTGCGTACAAAATTCGCTTTGCAATATTGAAAGAAATCCGGCAAGCACGATCAAATCAATGTCAGAAGGAATTACTTCGAGTAATTTTTGACTTAAATTCTTACCCCGCGGAATTAAAACACTTTCGATTCCCACATCAGCAGCCCGCTGCAGCGCGTAACAATTCCGATCTGCAACAACGAGTGAAACCACTGCATTTTCTATTTCGCCGGTTCGCGTTGCATCGATGATGCGCTGCAAATTTGTACCGGAACCCGAAACCAAAACGCAAATCTTCTTCATTGGTTTAGAATTTTGCTGCAACCTTTAAATATTTAATTACAAATTGAGCAGATTAATTTTGCTTTCACCATCAGACTGCACTACTTCGCCAATTTCATAGGAATCGCCGAGTAGATCAAGCACTTTCGGTGCGTGCTCCGGGTCGACAGACAAAACCATTCCAACACCCATATTGAATGTGCCGAACATCTCTTCGCGGCTTATATTTCCTCGTTTTTCCACTTCGAGCATAACATTCGGAATTTTTATTCTGGAAACATCAATCCGTGCGGACAAACTCTCCGGAATGATTCGCGGCACGTTTTCGATGAGTCCGCCACCGGTGATATGCGCAATGCCTGACAGTTCCACTTCTTCCAAAAGCGTGTGAATTGCGTTATAATAAAGTCTGGTAGGTTCCAGAAGCGTTTCGTGAAGCGGTTTGCCTTCAAAATCTTCATTAAAATCACTAAAAATTTTCCGCACCAGCGAGAAACCATTACTGTGAAAACCACTGCTCGGAAGCGCAATCAGCTTATGTCCGGCTGTAATTTTGGATCCGTCAATTATCTGGTCTTTTTCTACGATGCCGACGCAAAAGCCCGCCACGTCGTAATCTCCGGGCTGATACATTCCGGGCATTTCAGCGGTTTCGCCACCAATCAGCGCGCATCGGTTATGCTTGCAGGCTTTCACCATGCCGAGAACAATCTCAGCGGCAATATCAGAATCAAGTTTCCCGCATGCTAAGTAATCGAGAAAAAACAAGGGTTTGGCACCATGACAAAGGATATCGTTGGCGCACATCGCGAAACAGTCGATACCAATGGAACTGTACTGTTTGGTTTCAAGCGCGACTTTCAGTTTCGTACCAACGCCGTCAGTTCCCGAAACCAGAACCGGATTCTTGTAGCCGGATATTTCGTAAAACGCACCGAAACTTCCGAGGTTGTTCAGCACATTCGCATTATGCGTGCCGGCTACGGCTTTCTTGATCTTATCAACGGTTTTATAACCTTCTTCTTTGTCAACACCGGCGGACTTGTATGTATTGTTCATGGCGAATGATTACAGATTTTTAAATTTTAAAAATATTTAATAAAAAAAGCCGACAATCTTTCAGACAGTCGGCTTTATATTACTTTTCAGCGTGGATTTCCTTTCCAGAAAAATGGAGATTCTTTGTGTGTATGTAGGAAAATCGCGAATTCAATTTGAATTAAATTTATCGTGCTAAATTAAGATTTAAAAATGAATTTTAAAATTGTTTTGATAAAAAACATTTTGGCCTTCAAAATCCGTTTATAAGTTGAAATACCTATTTTTGCGACTATTAAAAATATAAAAATATGGCTTCAGGCTTTTTTGCAATATTAGATGACATTGCTGCGCTGATGGATGATGTGGCTGTCACCGCAAAAATGGCAACACAAAAAACCGCAGGAATACTCGGCGATGATCTGGCGGTGAACGCTGAAAAAGCCACAGGTTTTCTGGAATCGCGCGAAATTCCGGTTTTGATGAAAATCATGAAAGGATCTTTTGTGAACAAGCTCACCATTGTGCCGGCCGTCTTTCTGCTTGAATGGCTGTACT
>JAEZYN010000049.1 GCA_023419095.1 Bacteroidota bacterium
GGTCTAGGGTCATTTTGCGTGTAGGTAATCGCCTGGAAGTTATTGTAAGTATGATCCTGATACTCCATTCCCAAGTAAGCCTGTACGTTATGGCGACCATTGAAGATATTTCGGTAACCTAACGTGTTTGACCAGTTCCAGTCGAAAATTGTAGTGCGGAAATCACCAAGGAAACCTTGGGTGTCTGTCATGATCGTATACACAGGATGCCCTGCAAGGACGTTCTGTCTTTCCGTCATGAACTGGGCCTGCATACCGTACAGTGAATTGAAGTAGAAGTTCTTGATGAACTGATAATCCATATTCGCTGAACCGATGATGGTGTTGATCGTAGATTTCTGGCTGGTCTCATCCAGAATGGAAACCGGGTTGAAACCTGGTGTTGGTGAACCTTCACCCAGATCCTGATTATAGTCACCGTTCTCAAGATAAATAGGTCTCAGTGGAGAAATCATGATCGATGATGTAACCGGGTTTGCCGATGCACGTCCACCAAAATAGGTTTGTCTTTTGATATTTGAATAATTGAGGTTTACCCCAAATTTCAGTTTATCAGATGCTTTGTGATCTACGGCAGTATTTACACTTATTCTGTCAAAGTTTGATGTTTTGATCAGTGGGCTGTTGTTGTAATACGTTCCACCGATACGGAAAGAGGTATTCTCGCCACCACCTGATGCGGAGAAGTTGTAAGTGTTTACTACAGATGATGTTCTGTTTACGGCTTTAACCCAATCTGTATTGGTGTTTCCGTCATAATTGCCTTCATAGGTAGGCTCTGAGAGAAAAAAATCTGTAGCCTCCTGGAGTGTAGTAAAGCTCTGGCCCAGAAGGTCCTGGCTATTCCACATCAAAATCCCACCATATTTAATGTATTCGTCAGAAGACATCAGTTTCATCTTGTCGAAGGCGCGGTCTTGTGTTCCGGTTTCGGTAGAGAATTCAAAACGTGTCTTTTGGTTATACTTTCCTTTTTTAGTGGTAATCAGAATCACACCGTTCGCACCGCGTGAACCGTAAAGTGCAGTAGCCGAAGCGTCTTTCAGCACTGACACATTTTCAATAGCATTCGGATCGATCGCGGAAAGCGGGTTCCATGATTCCATCAAGGAAGCGTTATCTGATCCCTTCCCTACAATTACACCATCGATTACGTATAGAGGGTTTGGCGTACCAAGAAGAGAACTTACCCCACGGATGGTTACCATATTTGATGATCCCGGATCACCACTGGCTGAAGAGAAGTTGAGCCCGGCCACACGGCCGTTCAATACTTCATCCACCGATGAAAATGGTGTGCTTTCAAAATTAGCCTTGGAAACTACATTATATGCGCCCACTTTCTGAGCCGGATCCAGCTTGATCCCCCCGATCAGTACTACCTCCTGAATTTCTTTAGTTTTAGTTGCAGTATCTCTGTTTGCCCGCTGCGCATTCAATGCGTGTCCCGCAAAGAAAAGCACGCCGATACTTAAAACTCGTAATTTTACATTCATATTAACACATTTTAATATTTTAATAGGCAAATATGTTAATTTATATTAACATAGCCAAAACAAATTTTAGGAAATTGCAATTCTTTTTTTATTCTGGTACAGAATGTGTGAACTAATACCCATTTCTTTTACAAAATGGCAACAATACACGTTAGCGCCCGATTTGTCACCTTTTCGCGACTACAAATGACACCTTGATTTCGACGAATTACTACAACTTTTAAATAAAAAATGCTCCACCCAAATGGGTGAAGCACTTTTATAAATTACAACGTCTAAACTATTAGAAGTTCGGGTTGTTGTTGATTTCTGCCTGAGGTATATCATACGTCAGTCTATCATCATCAGAGTTGAAACTCTGACCTGCAAAGAACAAGTGGTTCGGACCTCTCTTGATGGTCGCTTTGTTTCTCTTCATTGCCAGGTAGCTCTTTCCTTCACCCCAAAGTTCAATTCGGGTTTGTAAATAGATCTCGTTTAAGAGCGCTGTACCGGAAAGACCGCTGATATAAGCTGTATCACCTACTCTGTTTGCCAAGAAATTGCTAAGTACTGTTTTTGCCTGAGCTTCGTTTCCAGACTTCGCAAGCGTCTCAGCTGCAAGAAGGTGGAATTCATCAACACGCATGAAAACATAATCGGTAAGAATAATGCGCTGACCGCCGATTACTCGTTTCGCATCAAAGAATTTGTTGGCTGGTACTGCTGGATAATCAAAAGATCCTGCTGCATCTGCCGGAGCAGTAGTGAAGCCGTCAGCTGTTTCATTCACAGATCTGAACTGGTCTCTTCGAATATCATCCGCCCGCATGGCTTTATAAAGATCCAGGTCAATAGATTTTGCATCACCTACCCATGAGTATGAGTAACTAAAGATGTCCAGCTGACCCCACCAGCTGATCAAGTCAAGATCATTAGCCAATGTCAGGTCAAAGCCCCACATCCAGCTTGGGTTTTCAATATTATTAAAGCCACCCCCAGTTTGTGTGGTTTCATTAAACACCAAGTCTGCCGCGATGGTCTTGGGATATTTTGATATCAATTCTAAAGATAATGATGCCGCCTTAGCATTATCACCCATAGCAGCATACGTATAAGCTAAGAGTCCTTTTGCAACATTCTGGTTGATCACACCTTTATTAGCACGGCCAAAACCATTCAGCAGTGTTATAGCTTCGGTGAGATCTCCTACAATTTGTGCATACACTTCAGACTGTAACGCTTTGGGTTTGGAACCCACGCCAGTATCTGTATACAGCGGAATGGCAGGAGCCGCAGGGTCATACTTAGTAGTAAAATACTGCATCAGGTAGAAGTACGCATAAGCACGCATGGCTTTAGCCTGACCCATTGATGCCTTATCCTTTGCCGCTTCCGGAGTAAAGTCATTTCCGCCTAATCCCGCTATAACATCATTTGCAGCGTATGCAATTCTGTAGTAATATCTCCAAGGCATGTAGTTGGAGTTATTGGTAAAATCCGTAGTAGCAGTAAGGTTGGCAATGTTTCGGTACCATCCATAAGTTACCCCGCTCAATACCATATCACCAGATAGAAGGTCTGCAGTGAGGTCGTAACCTTTCTGACCGTAGTCATCATGCCCTGTTGTACCCCCTGTTCCGGTGTTCACCATCATAAGGTAAAGTCCGTTCAGTTTAGCTTGAGCCGAGGGATTTGCCAACGTTTCGGTAGGCTCGCTTTCCAAAAACTCATCTCTACAAGAAGTAGTAGTGAAGAGTAGTCCCATCATGGAACCTAATATAAGTAGCTTTTTCATTTGTTAATTAAAAATTTAGAAGTTTGTCTTTACACCAAACGTAATGGTAGAAAGAGGTGAATATCTGTAAGTGTTACTGTTCCCGGTTTCAGATGTTGTAGGGTTGAAACCTTGTCTTTTAGTCTGGATCCACAAGTTATCACCTGTAAGTGAAATAGTAAGACCAGAGAGTCCAAGACCTGCAAAGTATTTGTTTGGCATTGTGTAAGCCAATCTTACGTTATTCAACACCAGGTAGTCAGACTTTGTAAGGAATCTTGTAGACATACTGTTATAGTTAGTATCTCCCGTACGGTTGCTGGTAAGTCTTGGTACATCTGTAACGTCACCCGGGTTCTGCCATCTCTGCATGATATCCTGGTGCCAGTTGTTGTTACCTACCACACTGTTGTGCATCAGTGCTGCATAAGCACCGTCATAAGAATAACCACCGATACCATAAAGGAACTGAGCAGATAATGAAACCGCTTTGTAACCTGCATTAACTGAGAAGGCACCTCTAAGGTCAGGAATTGCAGATTTACCTACATATTTCTGTGTTGCCTGCGTGTAGTTTTCAGTAGTTGCTTCCAATACTGTTGCTCCCGGATTAGCGGCTAAAAATTCTGTAAGTGATGCGATTTGCTCACCAGCATCGAATTTTCCGTTACCGTTGTTATCCGTATAGCTTACGTTCCACATGGCTGCACCCGTTGCAGGGTTCACACCAGCCCACTCTCTCATATAGAAATCGTAAAGTGAATGACCTACTGATCTACCGAAACCTGACTCAGCTAAGTCAATAATTTTTGGCTGCTGAGTAGAAGGGTCAATTGGCATTCTTGTAAGTTTGTTATCAAGCCATTCACCGTTAACGGAAAGGTCTAAATAGAAATCTTCCTTGTTGATCACGTGACCTGTCAAAGTAAATTCAACACCCTGGTTCACCAAAAGACCATCGTTTACTTTCAGGATTGCGTTACCTGTAGAAGGCGCAAGTCTGTTATCAAAGATAAGATTGTCAGTCGTTTTATGGAAATAATCTACAGCACCTTCGATGATTCTGTTTTTGAATAAGGTGAATTCTGCACCTGCATCAAACACTTTAGATTTTTCCCATGTAAGATCTGGATATCCGATTCTGTCAAAAGCCGCAGCCGGGAGACCCATGAAGTTACCAGGGTTGTACACATTGTAACCTGGGTAGTAACCTACACCAGCCTGATCACCTACCGTACCGTAGCTCGCCTTAAGTTTAAGTCTGTTGAAAACGTTGCTGTCCTGCATGAACGCTTCGCGGTTTACAACCCATCCAAGACCTACGGAATAGAAAGTATCCCATTTGTCATTAAGGAATCGTGAAGTACCATCTCTTCTCACACTCGCAGAAAGCAAATATTTACCCTGGAAATCATACATTGCCTGACCAAAGAAACTCTCAAGCGCATAGTTGTAAAGATAAGAATATGCCGGGTTCTGGTTGATTGCGTTATTGAATTCACCACCATCCGGAATTATCAAACCATACTTGGAAGCTGAAAGGTAGTTGTATTTCCAGTCAGTAGTTTCATGTGCAGCAAAAGCCTGTACATTATGATCTCCAAACTTCTTCATGTAACGAAGTAACTGAAGGAAGTTATAAGAGAACAATTCTGTACGAACTTTGTACAGCGATCCCAACTGGGAAGCAGAGCTACCGTAGTAAGGGTTGCTGTAATCGTTACGTGAATTGTTATAATACTGACCACCGATTCTCGTTTCGAAGCTCAAGTCTTTAGTGATGTCAGCTTTCAGGAAGAAGTTCGCGTTTATTTCGTGCTTCTTTCTGTTATCCAGGTTGTACGTTGCGTCAGCAATAGAGTTGGTAAGTGCACCGAAACCTCTACCGTTACCGTAATCATACTGGTAGCCACCATAATATGAATCATTTACGAAGCCACCCTGAGCATTTCTAAGGAACAATGGATAGATAGAAGGAATGTTATCAACGAACCAGAAGATACTTCCACTGTCTTCAGTCTGGCCGTTTCTGTCTGTATCAGAGAAAGCATAACCCATGTTGAACTCACCTTTCAACCAAGATTTAGCCTGGTGAGCGATGTTCAAACGTCCGCTATAACGCTCATACTTAGAGTTGATGGTATAACCTTCATCTTTCAAATAACCGATACCGGTATAGTATGTTGTCTTGCCTTCACCACCGCTGATGCTGAAGTTGGTCTCAGATCTCATTGATGTCTGGAAACCGTAATCTCTCCAGTCTTCGGGGTTGTATTTTCTGGTAACTCCTTCTCTTACCATGTGAGTTGCAGGGTCAATCAGTTGCGCTGCTGATGCATTCCACATATTGTACTGAGGTCTGATACCCTGGTTAGAGAATAATCTTGCATTAGCATACGCTACAGGATCTGCGCTGTTGCTAAGTCTACCCTGGTTGTAAAGCGCTTCCCAAGAAAGCCCAATATATTGTTCCGGGCTGCGGATTACGTCATAACGCGGGATCAAAGGCGCGTTGAAACCAATTCTAGTGTCGATGGTTACCACATCTCTACCAGCTCTACCTTTTTTAGTCTGAATCAATACAACACCGTTCGCACCTCTGGAACCGTAAATCGCGGTTGCAGTAGCGTCTTTAAGAACAGTCATGTTTTCGATGTCGTCTGGGTTGATCGCCGATACGTTACCTGCAAACGGAATTCCGTCTAAAACATAAAGCGGCTCTCTGTTTCCACTTACCGATCCGAAACCTCTAATTCTGATTGAAGGCTCAGAACCCGGCTGTCCGGAAGTAGTAATAACACGTACACCAGCGGCTTCACCAGTAAGCGCCTGTGCAACGTTCGATACATTTTTCTTAGCAATATTCTCACTGCCAACTTTGGAAACCGATCCAGTGTAATCTTCTTTCTTCACTGCGGTATAACCAACAATCACCACTTCATCTACTTCAACAGTTCTTGTTGAGTCAGTCTGAGCATATGCCATTCCTCCTCCTAAAAAGAAGATAACACCTGCTCCGAGTGCTTTTAATTTCACATTCATCTTAACACATTTTTTTTAAATTGAGCGCAAATATGTTAATTATATTTAACATTAACAAACCACTTCCGACCGACCCGAATTTCGATGTTTTCGATATTTTAACCAATACGCGGGATTAATACCTCATCATAAATAATTGATAACCTTCTTTAGATTACTTCTGTTAAATCTATAAAATCCTTACATTAACTAAAATTTTGATTTTTTTATAATTTAACATTTCAGCGTGAACACAAGCTACGAATTAGATTAAATTTTAATTATTTTCTTGACTTTAAAATAAAAAGCCGCCAAAATACTTATCGTTTTTCCTACGATTTTGCTTTTTAAAAAAAATCCGTCCTTTTGTGAAAAAGGACGGATCAGCGAAAAATTAACTGAATGAAGTTTTCATTCAAAGGATGTTACCATCCAGGGTTTTGCTCTGCCTGCAAAATAGGATTGTTGGTAGTGGAGCTTAATGGGAATGGCCACAGCACTCTGAAGTCTTCCTTCGGTATCATGGCCACACCGTAAGGTCCTGTATATGGCGTACCCAGAGTAAACATAGCTGCAGTAGGCATTGCGTTAGCTACTTTAGCCGGGATTCCTGGCGTTGGCACCAAATCGTCATACAGTAATCTGTGAATATCATTCCATCTCATACCTTCGGCTAAAAACTCAATTCGTCTTTCAGTGATGATCGCATCTACCATTTCCGTAGCATTTGCGAACGACGCTGCAGTATAAGCTTCAGTTGCCGGTGCAGCCAGTGCGCGGTTTCTAACCTGGTTCAGCTGTGTAAGAGCCGTAGGCAGATTTCCGAGACGGGCATTGGCCTCCGCCATACTCAGCACTACCTCAGCATATCTCAGGATAGGGGTTGCATCGGTGAGGTTCGTGATATCTTTGTATTTGTTTGAAAATTTCACACCTGACGCTGCGGTTCTCACCATAGTACCTTCTTCGCGACGCTTGTCGGTAGCTGTCCAGCGCGGATTTCTCCAAATAATGGGGCTGATACAAACCAGTGAACGGTTATTATACATAGAAGCTAACGCTGCATTTACACCAGGGTTTGTAACTGCCGAGTTTTCTATTGAGAAAATAGACTCTGTGTTGCCATAGTTGGTGGTGAACGGAGCTGATGGTGCGCCTAAAGAATACCCGGCAGCAAGTTTAGCCCCTTCAGTAAGCACTTTGTTCCAGTCACGCATGTTAAGATACACCCGCACTTTCAGTGCTGCTGCAGCTTCCTTAGATGCTCTTGTGATCTTCATGTTACCTGTACGCGTCGTCTTACTCGGCATCATATTTTCCGCATTGTTCAGATCTGTTATAATCTTTGCGTAAGCTTCTGCAACCGTTCCACGACCTACCTCTAAAGCCTGATCAATGGTTGCCGGAGAAGTGATTGCAAAATCTCTGTACGGAACACCTGGATGTGTTGCGCCGGTAGTAAAATTGTATGGTCTTGCAAAGTGCTTAAGCAACTCAAGATGCGCCAAAGCACGGAAAAAATACATCTCACCTGCGTAGCCATCTTTTACAGCTGCTGTAATCACACCGCTTTCTGCAGCTTTCGCAGCCCCTTCAAGTACAATATTCGCCTTGTTGATCAGTGCATAAAGGTTTTCATAATGGTGAACGTTGTTTGCCGTACCCGGATCATAGGTAGCAGTGTAAGTCAACTGATAGAATGTGGCAGTATTCACCATATCCTCTCCACGCATATCACCCTGCACGGTATAGGCCGAACCGAAGGCATATCCGCGCGGCGTGTTGGCCGCACCGGGAGCTGTATAGTAAAATCCGTTCTGAGCCGCGTTGTACACTCCCATTACCGCCAGGTCTACGTTAGCTGCCGTAGAAAATGCCAAGTTCTCATCGATGCTATTAAATGGCTTCAGGTCTATAATCTCATCCCGTGAACAAGATGTCCCGGCAAAAGCGACCGCTGATAGGGATAGCACCAATCCCAGTTTTTTAATTATATTCTTTTTCATTTTTATTTAAATATTTATAGTGAAATATTAAAGCCCATAGTAAATATACGCTGGCGAGGCGTTGCATTAAGGTCTACACCATTTGTTTCCATCTCCGGATCCAGACCTGTGTATTTGGTAATGATGAATGCATTCTGTGCCTGAACATAGATTCGCATGCTCTTGATACCTACCTGCTCAACCACAGTTCTTGGTAAAGTGTAGCCCAGTGAGATAAGATCGAATTTCACATAATCTCCATCTTCCAAAAATCTTGAGGTAGCGTTGCTCGACTGGTTGGTGAATGTGTTGTCACCAAAGAACAGCCTTGGCGTCCATCCGTCTCCCGGATTTGTCGGGCTTTGCCATCTGCCCAGGATTTCGCTGGAGTTGTTTGTAAAGTTCAGGTTCATCATCTCTCTTCTGGTAGAGTTAAAGATTTTGTTACCGCCTGCAAACCTTACGGTAGTGCCCAGATCAAAATCTTTATATCTTAAACGTAAACTGGTGGCTCCAAAGTATTTAGGTAAACTTTGGCCCAGGATCATCTTGTCTGCCGAAGTACTTAAAGTAGCCGCCTGAGAAACATCGCCAGGGTTTGACTGGTTGAAAACTGCATATCGGTTTCCGCCTACAACACCCTGTACAAGGCTGCCATCTGCTTTATAATACACCGGGTTTCCGTTTGCTGGGTTCACACCCCAGTATTTAAAGCCCCAGATAGAGTTGATAGATTCGCCTACACGGTTGATGTTATTAAGACCAATCATGTCTGCATTGTTATTGGCCAGTGAAAGAACTTCGTTTTCCAGTGTGGTGATGTTTGCGTTCAGATCGAGACCGAAATCTTCGGTGTTGAAAACGGTGTAATCTGCAGAAAACTCAAGTCCTTTGTTCACCATGGTACCGATATTCTTGTAGATAAGGTTACCAGGAATACCCAAATCACTGCCCAGCGGTGCTCCAAGGATGATATCATCGATTTGGTTCTCATAATAATCGAATGTAAAACGCAGTTTGTTGTTGAACATCCCAAGATCAAGACCTGCGTCAATTTTTTTGGTACTTTCCCAACGAAGTTTGTCGTTACCGATTTGCGAGTAGGCAATACCGTTATAATCCGCATATTTCAGGTTACTGAAAGTTCCCAGATAAGGGTAGTTTCCGATGTCGGTGTTTCCTACCTTAGCCCACGATGCGCGAAGTTTAAAGTCATTCACTACATCAGCGATACCCTGCATGAAGTTTTCCTTTGAAACCGTCCATCCTGCTGAAACTCCCGGGAAGTTACCGTACTTGTTCGCATATGGAAGAGAAGAAAGACCGTCTCTACGGATTGATGCCTGAAGGAAGTATTTTTGCGCAAAATTATAGTTGAAACGTCCTGCAAGTGATACAAATCCGTTCTCAGTTATACCACCACCGGCCTGTAGCGTACCGATTGAGCCGCTTATTACACCGCTGCCGAAATATACGTTGGACAAGTTGGTTCCCCCACCGTAGAAACTCTGGACCTTTTGCTTCTGAATCTCATTTACACCCACAAGTGTTACATTGTGGTTTTCACCAAATGTCTTGTCAAATGTCAGGATGTTTTGAACGTTATTTCTCAGAAGGTCAGAGAAATCATTTCGGATATATCCGTTTGATCCTTGGCCATCACCGTGCACCGGATTCCAGTAAACGTAGCCTTTAGTCTGAGACTGGTCTACACTCGCCTGAAGTCTGTAGTTTAGGAAAGGAAACAGACGGATATCTGTAAATACCGATCCGATGAATCTGTTCACATCTGATCCATATTTGTTATTATCGATGGTGTACATGATGTTGGTAATGTTATCACCCGCTAACATCGTATTTTGCCATCTGCCCACCACACGTGGATCTATAAAGTCAATATTATATCCTGTAGGATGCGCAGGATTGTACACCGGTGTATTGGGTAACTGACGGATCGCGTTGAAAATATTACCCGAAAGTGATGAAGTACCCGTGTTAAGCCCTTCGTACTGTGTTTTTGTAAAACTTAAATTGGTTCCGATCTTTAACCAGTCGAAAGCCTGATGGTCGATATTTGCACGTCCTGTGAAGCGCTTCATCGCATTTGGCTTGGTAACACCCTCCTGGTTTGAGTAACCAATCGAGGTATAGTAATTAGACTTACCTAAAGAACCGGAAGCAGACAATACGTTATCTGTCTGGAACGCCGCTGAGCGAAGTACCGCTTTTTGCCAATCAGTATTGAACTCTGTACCGAACGCGATAGGAGTTTGTGTTGCCGCAGTTGTTGTATTTGCTCTCTTTTCGTTTGAAATCGTGATGAAATCAGGTGTTTGAAGCAAATCATAGTAACCAGCAGGACTTGCATACCCCGCATAATTGCTGAAATTCAGGTTAAATTTACCGCCACGGCCTTTTTTGGTCGTGATCAGGATCACTCCGTTGGAGGCACGCGAACCGTAGATCGCTGTTGCCGCACCATCTTTAAGGATTTCGTACGATTCAATGTCATTGGGATTTATTTCACCCAAACCGTTCGTAGCCGTTTGTCCACCGATATCACCAGACCAAATAGGAACACCGTCTACAATGATCAAGGGACTTACCCCATTTGTGATGGATGCAACACCTCTGATTCGGATTCGTGGAGCTTCACCTAAAACGCCGGTAGGCGTAGAAACTGATACACCCGCAGCTCTACCTGCAAGCTGCTGTTCAAAACTCGGCGCGGCGATCGAAGCGATATCCGACGCTTTGATTGACGAAATCGCTCCGGTAACCTCACTTTTTCGCTGCGTACCGTAACCCACTACGATCACCTCATCGATGTTCTGCACTTTTGCAGTATCTTGTTGTGCAGAGAGCGTTTGACCAGCAAAAAACACAACAGCGATGCTAAGTACTTTAATTTTCACATTCATATTAACACTATTTAATATTATTTTCGCAAATATGTTAAAATTCTTTAACATACCAAACTTTATTGATTGTGTAAATCAAAAATTCTTGAATAATTATTAAATTCAATAGAGTTTAATTAGTATATAATTAAAAAAACTATTAAAGTATTAATATTTTCGTAATTCCACGCTCATTTTTGATCTTTAAATTATATTTCTAATATTAATGCAGTTGGTAATTTAAAATAATTCTAAAATAGTATTTAGCTAAAAAAAAACCCGCCTATCAGCGGGTTTTCATGTATTATGTTAAGTAAAAATTTTATTTCAGTTTCTTTTTTACTGCAACTTCCTCGTACACTTCCAGGATGTCACCAACTTCGATATCGTTGTATCCTTTAATGTTCAAACCACATTCGTATCCTTTAGTTACTTCTTTCACATCGTCTTTGAAACGCTTCAAGCTTTCCAGTTCACCATCAAATTTAACGATTCCATCACGCAACAAACGGATTTTGGAGTTTCGTGTCACTTTTCCGGTCAAGACCATACAGCCTGCAATGGAACCAACTTTCGAAATCCTGAACACTTCACGTATCTCTACATTACCGATTACCTGTTCTTTGATCTCCGGAGAAAGCATACCTTCCATCGCTTCTTTTACATCGTCTATAGCAGCGTAGATCACAGAATACGTTCTGATCTCAATCTCTTCTTTATCCGCAAGTTCTTTCGCATTTACACCGGCACGTACGTTAAAGCCGATCATAATAGCATCCGAAGCTGCTGCAAGCAACACGTCGGACTCGGTGATCTGACCTACACCCTGATGGATGATATTCACACTGATCTCTTCTGTGCTGAGACTTTGCAACTGATCTGAAAGCGCTTCCACAGAACCGTCCACGTCACCTTTAAGGATAATGTTAAGTTCCTTGAAGTCGCCAAGGGCAATTCTACGGCCAAGTTCATCAAGCGTAAGGTGCTTCTTGGTGCGGATAGACTGTTCGCGTTGAAGCTGTTCACGCTTAGTGGCGATACTTTTCGCTTCTCTTTCATCTTCAAACACACGGAATTTATCCCCAGCTGTCGGCGCACCGTCGAGTCCCAGAATCGTAACAGGGATTGATGGACCGGCAGATTCAAGAGGCTTACCACGCTCATCAAGCATTGCTTTTACCTTACCGTGGTTTTTACCTGCAAGAACATAATCGCCTACCTTCAGTGTTCCACTTTGTACAAGGATAGTAGAAATATATCCACGTCCTTTATCAAGTGACGCTTCTATTACTACACCCTGTGCATTTTTGTTTGGATTTGCTTTAAGTTCAAGCATTTCAGCCTGAAGCAAAACCTTATCTAGCAACGCATCCATATTGTTACCAAACTTAGCTGAAACCTCCTGAGACTGAACATTTCCACCCCATTCTTCCACAAGTACATTCATCGAAGAAAGTTGCTGACGTACGTTATCTGGATTCGCGTTTGGCTTATCTACTTTGTTTAACGCAATGATCATCGGAACTCCCGCCGCCTGTGCGTGAGAGATCGCTTCTTTCGTCTGAGGCATCACATCATCATCCGCAGCAATCACAATAATTGCGATATCGGTGATCTGCGCACCTCTCGCACGCATCGCGGTAAAGGCTTCGTGACCCGGTGTATCCAGGAACGTGATTCGCTGACCGTTTTCAAGCTGAACATTGTATGCACCGATGTGCTGCGTAATACCCCCAGATTCACCGGCGATTACGTTTGTCTTTCTGATATAATCGAGTAAGGAAGTCTTACCGTGGTCTACGTGACCCATTACGGTAACGATCGGTGCACGTGGCAACAAATCTTCCTCAGTATCTGTATCTTCTTCAATTGCAGATTCTTCAAGATCCGCATCAGAGAATTCAATTTTGTATCCGAATTCGTCAGCAACAAGCAAAAGCGTGTCAGCTTCCAGACGCTGGTTCATCGTTACCATCACGCCCAGAGAGAAACATGCTGAAATCACTTCAGTCGGGCTTACGTTCATCAGGCTGGCCAATTCACCAACAGTAATGAATTCGGTTACCTTCAGTGTTCTGTCCGCGGCATCCATTTCCTGCTGCAGTTCGTCCTGCTCGCGGCGGTATACACGTTTTTCTTTTCTGTATTTAGCACCCTTGTTCTTACCACCTTTATTGGTAAGTTTTTCAAGGGTTTCTTTAATTTGGTTCTTTACCTGCTCATCGGTAAGTTCTACCGGCATTGTAGGTGCGCCGCGTCTGCTGCTGCCACGTCCGGCATTTCCACCCTGGCCTCCCGGACGGTTTCCACCCTGGCCACCACGGTTTCCACCAGCCTGACCGGGACCGCGATTGCCGCCCTGCCCTTGTGGTCTGTTACCTTGAGTACCAGCTGTTCCGGTGCCCGGTGTTGCAGGTTTTTCAATTCTTTTTCTTTTCTTCTTGGCTGCCGCGCTTGAAGATTTTGGTTTGTTGAACTGTGAAAGGTCCACGGTTTCCTTCAGAATTTTCACACCATCCAGCTTCTGATAAACAGTTTCGATCTTCTCAGGAAAAGAAGGATCGGCCGGAGCTTTCTCTGGCTCAGCAGCAGGTTTTGGTGCTTCTTCTACAGGTTGTGGCTTCACTTCTTCTATAGCCGGTTTCTCCTCCTTCGGAGTTTCCTTCGGCGCTGTACGTGTACGGCCGCTTTCGATCTGTGAAAGATCTATCTTGTCAAGAACTTTAAATTCCTGCTTTTCCGCCGCAGGCGTATGCAGAGCAACCTCTTCAACCGGCTTCTCAGCTGGTGTTTCGACAGGTTTTTCAACCGGAGCTTCAGGCTTCTTAGGCTCGAGGTCTATTTTGCCCAAAACTTTGGTTTCGGGACGGGCGGTGGTTCTGGCGCGAATGATTTCTGGCTTAGATGGCTCTATTTCCAGTTTTTCTTCGGGAACCTTCGTGATCACCACCTCGTGCGAGGCTTTACGCTGCTCACTGTCCTTCGCGAACTCCGCTTTCAGTGCAGAATATGCTGATTCATCCAATTGAGCGTTCGGGTTATTGTCCACCTCCATTCCTTTAGACTGCAGAAACTCTACAAGTCTTGGGATTGAGATATTTAATTCCTTTACCGCTTTGTTTAATCTAATTTTGGACATGTATAATGTAAACTTTTGTTTTAATTTTTGGTAAAGTTAACCTATTTTAACGTTACCGGGTTTTTTTGGAAGTTTAATCCTCAAACTCTTCCTTCAATATCTGTTTTACTTCCTCGATAGTTTCCTCTTCCAGGTCAACCATTTTCAGAAGTGCATCTGTGTCTTTATCCAGCACACTTTTCGCAGTAGTTAGTCCCACTTTCTCGAATTCATCGATGATCCACTGTTCGATATCGCCTTCTTCATTTCCGGCAAATTCTTTCAGTTCTACGTCATCGTCCTCACCAGATTCCCTGTAAACATCAATCTCATAACCGCTTAACCAAGATGCCAAACGGATGTTCTGACCCTGTTTTCCGATCACTCTTGAAATTTCGTCAACCGGCGTGTATACCATTGCATAATTGGTCTCGTCGTTAATGTCGATCTTGTTGATGGTAACATTACCCAAGGCTCTTTTAACCATGATCTCAGGATTTTTTGACCATTGGATGACGTCGATGTTTTCATTCTTCAGTTCACGTACAACGCCATGAATCCTTGAACCTTTCACACCTACACACGCTCCTACAGGATCAATTCTGTCGTCATAAGCATCTACAGCGATCTTCGCTTTCTCACCCGGGATCCGCACTACTTTTTTAAGGATAATGGTACCATCCTGAATCTCAGGAATTTCAAGCTCAAGCAGTTTTTCGAGGAATTTCGGTGCTGTTCTTGAAACGATAATCTGCGGTTTTGCGCCTTTGAAATCTACACTTTCTACAATCGCGCGGATGTTTTCACCTTTTTTGAAGAAATCAGACGGGATCTGGTTTTCTTTAGGCAAAATAAACTCATTCTCTTCATCATCAAGCAAAATCACATGTTTGTGACGGATGTGGTGAACTTCACCTACAACTATTTCGCCAATCTTGTCGCGGAACTCTTCATAAAGCATCGCATTGTTATGCTCCTGAAGTTTTGTTGCTAAAATCTGCTTCAGCGTAAGGATGCTGCGGCGTCCCAGACCTTCAATCGGGATTTCAATCGTAAAATCTTCGCCTACCTCAAAGGTTGGGTCTATTTTTTTGGCTTCAGAGATTTCTATTTCCAGGTCGTCATCTTCAGACATATCGTCTTCTACGATGGTTTTATTCAAAAATATCTGGAAGTCTCCCTTATCAGGATTCACGATCACATCAAAATGATCGTCTGAGTCGAATCTTTTTCTAAGCAAAGTCTTCAGCGAGTCCTCAATGATCGCCATCAGGTCGATCTTACTGATGCTTTTTTCCTCCTTGAAATCGCCAAATGCTTCTATTAATGCTAAACCGTCCATATTTATAAGTGATATAGAATGAGGCCTCTGCGGCTCCATCTTTATTGTTAAAATTTAATCGTTACCAGTGCTTTTTTGATGTCGGTGTACAGAATTTCCCTGTCTTCCACCACATCTGTCTTCCCTTTACCAATTTCTTTTGGCTTGCGGTATTTTAATGTTAAAATGATTTTATCTTCTCCCGCTTCCTTCAGTTCACCCGTTATCTCGCTTGAATCTTTCATTAATAAATCAAGTTCGCGCCCGATATTTTTCCGGAACTGACGAGGTGTACTTAGCGGTTCGCTCAGTCCGGCGCTCATCACCTGCAGTGAAAAATCGTGCTCTTCACGATCCACATTAAACTCGATCGCGCGGCTCGCATCCAGACAGTCCTGAAGCGTTACGCCATTGTCACCATCAAGGATCACCGTGATATCGTCAGCGGCAGAAAACTTCAGATCTACCAAAAAAAGGTCTTCTCTTTCCGCCAAAAAAATGTGAAGCAATTCTTCAATTCTTTTTCTAAATTCCATAATTTCATGTAGGTTACGAAAAAAGGCGTTCTTTCGAAAGCCTTTTCATTATTATCCGTAAATCCGGTGCAAAGATACACATTTTTGCCTTTCGCGCAAAATTTTTAAAGATTATAAAAGCTTAAGCAGCTGTACCGCAGCGCCGTCTAATTAATTATATTTGCATGTTTTAAAGAATTTTTATTTTGAATATTACAATTGTTGGAACCGGCTACGTCGGTCTGGTCACGGGAACGACGCTCGCTGAGCTTGGGAATACGGTATACTGCGTAGACATTGATGAAGAAAAAGTAGCCGCCATGCAGCAAGGTGTTGTCCCGATCTATGAACCTGGCCTCGAGGAAATGTTTTTAAGAAATATTCAGTCGCGACGGTTGTTTTTTACCACAAGTCTGAACGATGCGATGCAGAAAAGCGAAGTAATTTACCTTGCTTTGCCTACGCCGCCTGGCGAAGACGGCTCCGCAGACTTATCTTATGTTCTGGATGTGGCGCAAAAAATCGGTGATTCACTTACCGAGTACAAGGTGATTGTAAACAAATCAACTGTTCCTGTAGGCACTGCAGATATTGTGCGCGAAACGATTTCGGCTGTGACTGACGTACCTTTTGATGTAGTTTCAAACCCTGAATTTCTGAGAGAAGGTTTTGCGGTGGAAGATTCGATGAATCCTGCGCGGGTTATCGTGGGCAGCGAATCCGAAAAAGCACGCGAAATAATGTCGAAAATCTATCAGCCCTTCACCAACACCGGAATTCCGATTATTTTCATGGATGAAAGATCGTCGGAACTTACTAAATATGCTGCCAATTCATTCCTTGCGGTGAAAATTACATTCATGAATGAAATCGCCAACTATTGTGAAAAAGTAGGCGCTGACGTAGACAAAGTCCGGCTCGGTATGGGTTCCGATGACCGAATCGGGCACCGGTTTCTGTTTCCGGGCATCGGCTATGGCGGAAGTTGTTTCCCAAAAGATGTGAAAGCTTTGATTAAATCAGGCAAAAAAGAAGATTTTAATTTTCAGCTTCTGGAAGCGACTGAAAATGTGAATCAAAAGCAAAAAACTATTTTGGTTTCGGAAATCGAAAATTATTTCGACGGTGATCTTCAGAACAAAAAAATCGCCGTTTGGGGACTGGCTTTCAAAGCAAATACCGACGACATCCGCGAAGCGTCATCGCTGGACAACATCAGGCTGCTGCTCGAAAAAGGCGCGGAGATTTCTGCATACGATTCTATTGCCGAAGAAAATGTGCGCAAACTGTTGGGCGACAGCATCACCTACGCAAAAGACATGTATTCGGCTCTCGAGGGCGCAGACTGTCTGCTGATCGCCACGGAATGGAGCGAATTTCAAAACCCAAATTTTGAAATGATGGCCGAACAGATGAAAAACAAAGCGATTTTTGACGGCCGGAATATGTTCGCGCTTGAGCAGGTGGAGAGTACTGGATTTTTCTACAAATCGATTGGACGGAAAACGATTTCATAAGTAAAAACATAAAATTTGAGAATAAATCTATTCGGAAGAACGCTCTTTATGGCGATGCTGGCGTTTTTAGTCAGCACGTTCGTTTATTTGTCGTTTGCGAATATTTATTCCTCAAAGATCCTGAACTTTCAGGCATTTGAACAGCAGTTCGGCACGGGAATCTATCAGTACAGAAAACTCAGCGGCTGGCTGCTGCGCGGTGTTTACGATTTTCTTCAGACTTTAAATATTGATTATCAAATATTTAAATTTAGATTTATCGACCCGCATACCGAACCCGCTTTTTACCTGAGTTTTTTTCTCGTCAACACTTTTTTTCTAATGATTTCTGCCATGCTTCTGACGTGGCTTGCCGAATCAAAAGCTTTCGAAGGCACTGACGCGGAAAAAACGCTGATCTGTAGCATTATCATATTTGTGATTGGTCTGTCACAGTTTGTGATAGTGCCTTACGATGTATCGAGTTATTTTTTCCTGATCCTGTTTTTTTATTTTTTCATAAAATTTTTAAACCAAGAAAACACGAAATATTTGCTCACACTCTGCCTCATTTTGGCATTTTCGACCTTGAACAGAGAAACTGCAGCGCTGTCTGTTTCGTTTGCTGCTACACTGTTGTACGCCAAAAATGGTTTAAAAAAAGCCACAGTAATTCCGGTTATTATTTTGGCAGTTGTTTTTCTCATTACCTATTTAGGCCTGCGCATTTTCAGTGACAGTTTAACGACCAACGACGGGAATTTACTAATCGGGAATTTCACCCAACCAAAGAATTTATTGGGAATTATGTTTTGGCTGGTATTCAGTATTTTCGCGATGTTTTTGGCTAAAAGTACTGTGAACGCTAAATGCATTCTGCTATTTCACGCACTTTCGGTGCCTTATATTTTAATGTGCTTTTACTCCGGAATCTTGTATGAAATCCGGCTGTATGTCCCACTTTTTATCACCTCGGTTTTGATTGGCCGTGTGAATCCGGCGCAGATTTCAATTAATAAAACTATTTTTGGCTAAATTTTTTTAAACACACAAATGACGGAACCTCAGCAACAATGGACGGAAACCATCGAATCGCAACACTCACTGTTTGACCTTAAACTGCGCGAAGTATGGCGCTACCGCGACCTTGTTTATATGTTTGTAAAACGGGATTTCGTGGCCGGTTTCAAACAGACCGTGCTCGGCCCGCTGTGGTTTTTCATCAATCCGATACTTACAACGGTAGTTTATCTTGTCATTTTTGGGAATATTGCGAATCTGTCAACGGACGGCGTTCCGAAAATACTTTTCTACCTGGCTGGTGTTACGCTGTGGAATTATTTTGCATCATGTCTTACCGGCGCCTCAAGTGTTTTCACATCAAATGCCGCGATATTCGGCAAGGTCTATTTCCCCAGACTCGTGATGCCCCTTACAATCGTCATTTCGAACCTGATGCGGTTCGGCGTACAGTTTCTGCTGTTTCTCATCGTGTTTATTTATTATTTGGTTCAGGGTGAAGTGCAGCCTAATCTCTGGATTTTGGCCACGCCATTTTTAATATTTTTAATGGGGTGTTTTGCGCTTGGCATGGGGATGATTTTTTCGTCACTTACCACCAAATACCGCGACCTGCAGATGCTTTTGGGCTTCGGTGTAAGTCTTTATATGTACGCAACGCCGGTGGTGTATCCACTTTCGGCACTGTCCGGAATGTGGAAAAAACTCGCTTATTACAATCCGCTCACCGGAATTTTCGAGTGCTTCAAATATGGCTGGCTGGGTTCGGGGGATTTTTCGCCTGCGCTTTTGGCCATAAGTTCTGCGATTATTTTTGCGTTGCTGGCGATTGGAACTGTGGTATTTAATAAAGTGGAGAAAAGCTTCATGGACACTGTTTAAGTGGCAAAAGAGCAAAGTAAAAAGCACGAAGAGCAAAGCAAAAACTGATAAATAACCATTGTCAGAACACTGAACAATCTGAACAGATAAAACGATTTGAACTAATAAAAAATGCTTGCATTAAAGGCTGAAAATATTTCGAAACAATACCGGCTTGGGCAGGTAGGCACGGGCACACTCTCGCACGACCTAAACCGTTTTTGGCACCAGCTGCGCGGTAAAGAAGATCCGTACCTGAAAATCGGTGAGGCGAATGACCGCAGTACCAAAGGCGAATCCGAGTACGTCTGGTCGTTGCGCGATATCGATTTTGAGATTGAACAGGGCGACGCCGTCGGAATTATCGGACGGAACGGCGCGGGAAAATCTACGCTGCTGAAACTTTTAAGCAAAGTCACCAAGCCAACCACCGGCAAAATTTATACGAACGGCCGCATTGCGTCGTTACTTGAAGTCGGTACCGGTTTTCATCCTGAGATGACGGGCCGCGAAAACATTTACCTGAACGGCGCCATTCTCGGTATGACGCGAAAAGAAATCACACGCAAGTTCGACGAAATCGTAGATTTTTCGGGCGTTGAACGCTACATCGACACGCCGGTAAAACGTTATTCGTCGGGGATGTACGTACGCTTAGCTTTCGCAGTTGCAGCACATCTGGAGTCTGAAATACTGATTGTAGATGAGGTTTTAGCCGTGGGCGACGCTGAATTTCAAAAGAAATGTCTCGGCAAAATGGGCGATGTGAGTAAGGGTGAAGGAAGAACGGTGCTATTTGTGAGTCATAATTTAAGTGCGGTGCGCAGCCTTTGTCAAAAAGGTATTGTGCTCGAATACGGAAGGACTAAGTTTGTTGGCAGCATTGATGAGGCACTGAACCGCTACAACCGATCTGATGCAATGGGTTATTCTATCCATCCGAATAGCGAGCGTAGCGCTTACTTTTCCTCATTTACACTATCGAGTTCACAAAATGTAAACGTAAGACCACAGACACTCGAACCGGTAACAGCCGAAATAAAAATCCATTCTACAATCTGTTACAAGGACGTCTCTGTTGGCATCGGCATAAACGACATGCTCGGAAACCGCTTAATCACACCATTTTCCGAACATTACAAAAAATATTATTCATTAGTGGCCGGTGAGAACATAATTAGGTGTAGAATTGACAAATTTCCTTTAAAACCCGGGATATATACGTGCGAATTATATCTTGCAAAAGATTCTGTGATATTAGATTACTACGATAAAGGTTTAATTGTAGAAATAGAGCCTCCAAGTCGTTTGCAAATCCAACTCGATCCCTCACAAGGTGTACTTTTCGTTGAACAGGAATGGAATTAAATAGTATGGAAAATAAAAGTTTGTTAGAGGAAGAAATATTTTCCCTGCAGTATGAAATGCGTGCTTTGGCAGATAAAGCAATCCGTAATAAGGCAGAAAGGTGGATACCAGGCTTTATAGAAGATGTTACCCACAAGGAACACCTGCAACGTTATCAGTTTGCCACAGCTTTTACTTCAGGTAAAACTGTTTTAGATATCGCCTGCGGCAGCGGCTATGGTTCCTTTATTCTTGCTAATGAGGGTGGCGCAAAATATGTTGACGGAGTAGACCTTGATGCTGAAGCGATCAGATATGGCAACCACCGTTATCCTCATCATAATATTCAAAGGTTCGCAGCGAATGCAGTAAATTTTGAAACAGATAAGAAATACGATGTTATAGTTTCTTTCGAGACGATAGAACATGTGCCGGACTACAGGGGACTTTTAAACAACTTCCGTCACCTTCTTACATCAGAAGGCATCTTGCTTATATCAACACCGGTCACACGCGCCACAACATTAACTCCTTTGAATCCATTTCATGTTATTGAATGGTCATATTGGGATTTTCAGAACTTGGTAAATGAATTTTTTGACATTAGAAACACAGTGGTTCAAAATCTTATATTAGAATTGGAAAAAGTGTATCCTGAGCTTAGCATACTTGATCGTATAAAGTTTAAATTAAAACCTGCGTTACGCAAAAGATATCTTGAAAAAATAAAACATAAAATCATTATGCACGGTGAAGAAATGGAAGACTTCACCGCACAATATAAGCCAGAGACTATCATTAATGGTTATCAGATTGTCGTAGCGCACAAAAAACAACTATACTGATGTTACGAAATGAGTTAGTTTCCATTTGCATCCCAACATATAACGGAGCTAAATTCTTAGAGCAGGCACTAGATTCTGTAAAAGCACAGACGTACAGAAATATCGAAGTCATTATTTCCGATGACAATTCCACTGATAATACGCTAGCCATTGCCGAAAACTTCCGCAAAGATGTTGATTTTCCGGTACATATTTTTCATCACGAGCCGGCCGGAATCGGTGCCAATTGGGATCATTGCATTGAAAAATCCAGCGGGTCTTGGATTAAATTCCTGTTTCAGGATGATATTTTAGAAAGTGATTGCCTAGAAGAATTTCTTAAACTTCAGGAAATTACAGGTGAACTTGTATTTTTCAGCAAGCGGACAATTATCGATGAAAATGGTGCGGACATCTCACAGAATTCCTGGATAAGTGACCTGCAACAAACTGTTTTGCTCGATATTGATAATTATATTGTCTTCACAAAAAATAAACTCAATATTTTAGGAAGGGATAGTAAAATGCACCTGAGCCATAATTTTTTTGGAGAACCAGTTGCCAGTTTTATCAGTAAAAGCGCCTTTACAAAAACGGGTCTCCATAATAAGGCGCTACAGCAGCTTTTGGATTTAGAATACAATTTGCGGCTATTAAAACACTATAACATCGTTATTACCGAACAAAAACTTATCCGGTTTCGGGTGCATACTGAACAGGCAACGCAGCAAAACTGGAACAACAATATCAATGAACATAATTTGCTGGACTGGTTTATCATCAGAAACTTTTATAGATACTTAAACCGTCGTGCTATTTTAGGATATTTCTACAGGCGCTATCCCTTTGTACGGTATGTGAGAGGAAAAATCCGCATTTAATGCTCTCCATCATTATCTCCTCATATCAGCCTCATTATTTCTCCGCGCTTGAAAAAAACATTGCGGAAACGATTGGCATTCCTTATGAAATCGTTAAAATAGATAATCCCGGGCTGATGGGCATTTGCGAAGCCTACAACAAAGGTGCTTCCGAAGCAAAATTCGATTACCTGCTTTTTATGCATGAAGATGTGGAATTCCAGACGAAGAATTGGGGAACTATTCTACTCGAAAATTTGAAGCAGGAAAAAGCTGGAATTATCGGCGTTTTGGGTAGTGATTATG
>JAEZYN010000066.1 GCA_023419095.1 Bacteroidota bacterium
ACTTTTCGAGCGCGCGGTTGAGTGCGGGATAGTTCCCGATGATGCCGAATCTTGCTTTTATAGATTGTAGATCTGCCATTTTTTAAAAATTTTAATTTCAGGAAAATCAGTTTACCTCAACGGAAACGGACTGAACCGTCGTCCCCAAAAGTGTTCCCTGCGTGTTTCCGTGCACCATAACGGACACGATGTCTCCTAATTTCTGGCCTTCAAGCTTATCAAACACACAAACTGCATTTTGTGAATTGCGGCCTTTCCACTGGTTTTCGTTTTTCTTTGAAGTTCCTTCAATCAAAACTTCGTGAATTCTGCCGACATATCCCTCCATCCTTTTGCGCGAGAGCTCGCCCTGCAAAGCAATTACTTCTGCCAATCTGCGCTGTTTCACCTCCGCAGGAACATCGTCTTCCATCTTTTTATGCGCCGGTGTTCCCGGCCTTTCAGAATATGCGAACATATATCCGTAATCATATTCTACCTCACGCATCAGCGAAAGTGTCATCTGATGATCTTCTTCTGTCTCCCCACAAAAACCGATAATCATATCCTGCGAAAACGCGATTTCAGGAACGATTTTTTTTGCTTGCGCAATCAGATCTAAATATTCGTCGCGCGTGTGCTGACGGTTCATTTTCTCCAGCATCCTGTCGCTGCCGCTCTGTACGGGCAGGTGAACGTATTTACAGATGTTCTTATGTTTGGCCATGACCTCGAAAACATCCGTCGTCATGTCATGCGGATTCGAGGTCGAGAAGCGGAGACGCATTTCAGGAACCGCAGTAGCGACCATATCAAGCAGTTGCGAAAACTTCACTGCCGTCAGTTTCTGAATTTCAGAGGCGTTTTTAAAATCTTTTTTTGCACCGCCGCCGTACCACAGGTATGAATCTACGTTTTGACCCAGCAATGTGATTTCTTTGTAGCCATTTTCCCACAAATCCACACATTCTTTGATGATCGAATGCGGATCGCGGCTTCTTTCGCGGCCGCGCGTAAACGGAACCACGCAGAACGTACACATATTGTCGCAGCCCCGCGTGATGGTAACGAACGCGGTAACACCGCTGCCGCCCAGGCGCACCGGATTGATATCTGCATACGTTTCTTCTTTTGAAAGAATTACATTTATGGCATCGCGGCCACCATCGGTTTCCTTCAAAAGATTTGGTAGATCCCTGTAGGCATCGGGACCCACAACGAGGTCAACCAGCTGTTCTTCCTCCAAAAATTTGGTTTTAAGGCGTTCTGCCATGCAACCGAGGACACCCACGGTAAGATTTGGTTTTTCCTTTTTTAAATTTTTAAACTGAGACAGACGCATGCGTACAGTCTGCTCCGCCTTTTCGCGGATAGAGCATGTGTTCAGCAGGATAAGGTCTGCTTCTTCCTGTTTTAAAGTGGTATTATAACCCTGCTCATTCAGGATGGAGGCTACAATTTCAGAGTCTGAAAAATTCATCTGGCAGCCGTAGCTTTCGAGAAAGAGTTTTTTGGAGTTCTGAGGTTTTTCCGCGATTGCAAAGGCTTCGCCCTGCTTGGTTTCGTCAATATATTTTTCCTGCACGATATTAAAATTCAAAAAAATATTAAAAAGTAAAAAATACGCTGCCTTTAATTTAAAAATACAAAAGCACGTTAAGATTGCAAAGATAAGTAATTTCGTGACAGAATGTCAGTGTTTCGGCACAGGAAACGAAACCATTAAATAAAAATACACGACCTTAATACTCTATTTCCGTACGTGCAGACAAAACATAACTATAACGGTAATCTACGGGTTGACCGTTTACTGTAGCGGGTTTCCAGCGTTTATTGGTTCTTTTAAAAGCATAATAAATCATCCGGTCGAATTCTTCGAGACCTGTTTTCTTGGTTAATACGATGTCTTCGAGTTTTCCTTCTTTGGTAATAATGAAGTCCGCTTCCACAGTGAAACGGTCATTCCACGAGAAACGCTGCAAATCCAGATTTGCTTTCAGCTGCTTCGAAAAATGAGAAAGATGTTTTTCGCCACGGTTGTCGTAAACAGGGTAAGTAATGGAAGGCTGATAAGCATCAGCCGCATTCTGAAAAAGAAGCTTCGGGAAAATGGTAAACGTTGCGATCGCAGGTTGTTTCACGCCATTGATAACCGCGGGATTCCACCCATCCTGGTATTTTGCCACTTCCCGCGCAAGATCTGCTGCACATTTGTTGGCGGAAAGATACTTTTCGTGCCGGTCTTTCACAAAACTAATGGTCGCATCGGGATTCACCAATACGGTAAACTGATAAAACTCCGCTTCGTTTGCGCAAGGCTTTATATTCTGTTCCTTAATTATTTCACGAAAATCTTTATAATACGCTTCATAACCGCCAACATAAGGCGTCTGACCATCCGGGAAATCACTTACGGCCTGCGAAAAACTGAAAAGTGGAAGCAGAAAAAAGAGAAATTTTACTTTCATCGGATGATATCTTTTGAGGATAAAGAAAGAGGCATAGTGAAGTTGTAATCTATAATGATTCCATGAACCGTCGCAGGCTTCCATTTTTTCTTGATTGATTTCACTGCAGAAATGATCATCTCATCATATTCCTTAAGTCCTGACGAATTTTTGAGCGTTACATTCTCAATAGAACCTTCTTTATTAATTTTAAATTGAACGACTACGGTGACTTTGCCTTCTCCTTTCAGATAAAAATTACTTACATCTGTACGCTGACTAACAAGCTCCCGAAAAGCATTAATACCGCCCGGGAACTCAGGCTGCACTATCTGATTGTAAGGAGAATAACCATCCTTGTAATTCTCAAAAAAAGCATCCGGATAAATAAGGTACTGAGCTACGGCTACCGTTGGCTTCCCGTCTATCTTTGCCGCTACAAAGCCTGGCATTGACTTTATTACTTCTCTTGTGAGGGCCACTGCACACTGACTTTCGGGCGCACGCGCGTTATTCCCATCATAAACTATCGCGGTATCATCCTTATCTATGATGATGGGCGCATGGAAATATTCTTTTTTATTTTCACACGGAGACATTTTTTTCTCAAGAATAATCTTCTGAAAGTCGCGGTAGAATGCTTCTCTGCCTCCCAAATAACTGTGCTGATCAGGCGGAAAGCTTTTTAGTGTTTGGGCAGATACCAAGCTGTTAATGAACAGAAGAATGTATAAATTTTTCACTATTTAATTTTTTTTTAAATATATATAAAAAAAAACCTGCAATTGCTTGCAGGGCTAAATTATTAAATATCTGAGGCTTCAGTTCTGAAATTCAGCTTTTGCCTTAATTTGGAGTCGGTTGCCGCGCCGCCGCATTTAGCGGGTATCCACTTGGGGTTCATTCGCCGCAAGGCAAGTTCGAGGTCGCGGTAAAGCAAATTGCTGTTCGGCACTTCCGGCTTTAGCTGAAAACTCTGCAGATTACCGGCTTTGTTCACGAAAAGGATCAGTTCAAAAGTTCCGTTCACCGAATACAGGCTCGTGTCCAGATAGCTTTGAAGATTATTAAACAGTGTCTGTTTAAAAGCATTTTCGCCACCCGGAAACTGCGCATAAACCGCATTTTCGCATTTCAGACGGTAAAACTCCATCGGGTTATTCAGATCGTAATAGATGGAAAGTTTTGCAAGTTCACTCGTATTATCGGAGATATCTGTCTCTTCCACAAGATATTGGGCATTCAAAAAACTGCAGCAGAACATAAACAGTACTAATAGCTTTTTCATTGGGTGAATTTTGAATAAAGTTACAGATTCCTTACTACTTTCGTCGTTACTGAATGAAGTTTTTACAAAACCTCAATCTGATTTTTGAGCAGATCTTCGAATTCGTCGCGCTTTCTGATGAGATGTGCGGTTCCATCGAGGAACAAAACCTCAGCAGGCTTAAGCCGTGAATTAAAGTTTGAACTCATCTCAAAACCGTAGGCACCGGCATTGCGGAAGACTAAGATATCGCCCTCACGGGTTTCGTTCAGTTTGCGGTCCCACGCGAAAGTATCGGTTTCGCAAATATTTCCCACCACGGTGTAGATGCGCTGTGCACCTTTTGGGTTCGAAAGATTGTCGATTTTGTGATAAGAATCATAGAACATAGGCCGGATCAGGTGGTTAAAACCTGAATTGATCCCCGCAAAAACCGTGGCTGTGGTTTGCTTGATGACATTTGTCTTTACCAGCAGATTTCCGCTCTGGCTTACGAGATATTTCCCCGGTTCAAACCAAAGTTCAAATTTTTTCCCCGAATTTTTCGAAAATTCCGATAAAGCTTTTTCCACTTTTTTACCCAAAGTTTTCACGTCGGTTTCCATATCACCTTCCTGATACGGCACTTTGAAACCGCTGCCCATATCCAGATATTTCAGATTCGGGAAATGCTCAGCCAGTTCGAACATGATTTCAAGTCCCTGTAGAAAGACATCCGGATCTTTTATTTCGCTTCCGGTGTGCATGTGAAGGCCTTCTACATTGAGGTTTGTGGTTTTCATCACACGCTCGATGTGACGCAGCTGATGAATTGAAATACCGAATTTGGAATCGATATGCCCGGTAGAAATCTTATAATTTCCGCCCGCAAAAATATGTGGATTTACGCGCACAAATATCGGATAAGAGCCACCGTACTTATTGCCGAACTGTTCGAGTATTGAAATATTATCAATGTTGATATGCACTTTGAGAGCCATCGCTTCCTCGATTTCCGCCAGATCAACACAGTTGGGTGTGAAAAGAATTTTGCCCGGTTCGAAGCCTGCACGCAGACCGAGTTTTACTTCATTGATCGATACACAATCCAGGTTTCCACCCAAATTTTTGATGTATTTGAGTATATTAATGTTCGAAAGTGCTTTGCAGGCGTAGAAAAACCTGGTGGTTTTATGAAAGCTGGACGTCAGTTTTTCGTACTGTATTTTAATGGATTCAGCATCGTAGACATAGGTTGGCGTGCCGAACTGCTCGGCTATTTTTAGTAAATCTTTATCAGTCATTTTTTATTTGTGGTTAAATATTAAGTGAGGTATCGCATTCCGCCGAACCCCATACACTTTAAATAAGCAGCTGCAAATTTATATCTTTTTGAAAAAACTTATTTGGGAAGCGGATAAACCGTAAAATCGCCCCGCAAAAGCGAAAGTTTAAGCTCATTTTTAACATCATCTGAAAACCTGGTGAACGGAATTTTGATGCTGTCGATCTTTTTTCGCGAATTTATCTGCGTATGTATTTCGTAGAAACCAAATGCATTCAGACGGCCGTTTTCAATGATTAAGAAAGACTTTTCACCCAAAGTACGGCCATCGGTAGACCATAGTTCGCTGCGGCCACGGAGTGTAAGAAGTTCTGTGAGTTTTTCCAAATTTTGAAGTTCCGGTCGCGCCTGAAGAAAATTTACGGCTTTCAGACCTTGTGTAAAAGATTTGAATTTCAAAAGTGGTTTCTCCGTTTTTATGTTGGCGACTTTTTCGACAAAATATTTTCCGTTGCGGTGGAAAAGGGCGTAATTCAGACTCTCACGTTTGCGTAAACCTTTTGTAGACATCATCAGTTTTGCCAGTAGGTCACTGCCAGTCAGCTCGTACTGAATCTGTTCTGTTTCTTCCTGGATCTGTTTCCAGCGTTTGAGTTTTGAACTGAAAATATGTTTCGCAAACTTGCTCAGATCATCCACGAAATCGTAATAAATTATCTTGCCATCCTTGTTTTGAAGGTAAATAATTCCGCGCGCCGCCGGCAAATCCTGCGTGAGGTCGCGGACTTTATTTAAATAAGATTTCCCGTTGCTTTCTTCATGGTGCTGCTGAATAATTTCTGAATCTTTATCTTTGATCATCAGCAGTTTGAAAAGATCTAAGGTCGCGCGCGCATCACCAGCCGCACGGTGCTGATCCACGAGCGGAATACCCAGCGATTTCACAAGTTTTCCCAGCGAATAACTCTCCGCTTCCGGAATGAGTTTCTGCGCTAGCGGAATCGTGTCTAACGTATTGATTTTGAATTCATAACCTAATCTTTTAAACTCCTGGCGAAGCATACGGTAATCGAACTCGACATTATGACCCACCAGTATGGTGTTACGTGTGATTTCAATAATCCGGCGGGCAATTTCCGGGAATTTCGGCGCAGTACGCACCATTTTAGGAGAGATATTCGTAAGTTTCTGCACATACGGCGTGATGTCACTTTCGGGATTGACCAAAGAGATAAATTGGTCCACGATCTCGTGACCATCATATTTAAACACAGCAATTTCAATTATACTTTCCTGCCTGAAACCCGCTCCGTTACTTTCTATATCAATTACTGCGTACATTTTCTTTTCTTCTCAATCAATCAGGCATCGCCTAATCCGGCACAATTTTACCTTTTTCTGCCGCCTAATCCAAACATTCCGAGTACAAATTTTGCGCCCTCGCGCGCAAGCGTGTTGGCGAAAGTTCGTCCTGCACGTGATTTCATTACAGATTCGAACATGCCTGGTTCTTCCTTCACCTGCCGTTTCTTCAGCGTAGGTTCGGCTTTTTCCACGGCCTGTTCCATACGTGTTGTAAGCATTTCGTAGGCCGAATCTTTGTTCATTGACTGCTCGTATTTAGCTACCAGAGCTGACCGGTTCGTCAGTTCCGTCACCTCAGCGTCTGTCAGTATGTCCATTCGTGATTCAGGCGAAATCAGGTAGGTGTGAACCAGTGGTGTGGGAATACCTTTTTCATCAAGCGCTGTGATAAATGCTTCACCAATACCGAGATTCTGTATCAGCTCACCAGCATTGTAATATTCCGTAACCGGATAGTTCTCAACAGCTTTCGTAATTTCCTTGCGGTCTTTCGCGGTAAATCCGCGCAGCGCATGCTGTATTTTCAAACCAAGTTGAGAGAGCACATTTTCAGGTACATCGCCCGGAATCTGAGTAATAAAATAAATGCCAACGCCTTTGGAACGGATCAGCTTAACCATCGTTTCGATCTGCGCTAAAAGCGTTTTCGAAGCTTCTTTGAAGATTAAATGCGCCTCATCAATAAACAAAACCAGTTTTGGTTTTCCGGAATCGCCTTCTTCCGGGAAGGTCATGTAAATTTCGGCAAATAAAGAAAGCATAAACGTCGAAAACAGTTGCGGCTGACTTTGGATGTTCGCAACGCGAAGAATATTCACGACACCTTTTCCGTCGCGGGTTTGCAGCAAATCTTCAACATCAAAACTCGGCTCGCCAAAAAATTCTGCAGCGCCCTGCTGTTCCAGTGCAACTATGGAACGAAGAATGGCTCCGAGTGAAGCTGGCGAGATAGAACCATAATTATTGGCAAGGTCTGCTTTACCTTGTGGATTATCGGTGACGTACTGCAAAACTTTTTTGAGGTCATCAAGATCGATCAGCGGCAGGCCTTTGTCGTCGCAATATTTAAATACGATGGACATTATGCTGGTCTGCGTATCATTAAGATCTAAAATTTTCGAAAGCAAAAGCGGTCCGAATTCGGTGACCGTTGCACGGAGTTTGACTCCTTTTTCGCCGGAGATTGTCATCAGCTCTACCGGAAAAGCCTGAGGCTGATAAGGAAGTTTCGTTTTCGCATACCGTTCAGCAATGATGCTGTTTTCAGCGCCCGGTTCCGCGATTCCAGAAAAATCACCTTTAATATCTAAAACCAGCGACGGAATTCCCTGATGTGAAAGCTGCTCCGCAAAGACCTGCAATGTTTTGGTTTTTCCCGTTCCGGTGGCGCCGGCAATGAGACCGTGACGGTTCAGTGTTTTTAACGGAATTTTAATGTCAGTTTCGGTGATGACCTCACCATTCAGCATTCCTTTTCCGAGCGTAATATAATTTCCTTTGGTACTGTACCTTGCCGAGAGTTCCTCAATAAATTTTTTCTGATCGTGCATTTAAATATCTTTTAAAGTTTAAAGTTAACGAATGGCTGACAAAAATGATAGTGTCTCAGGCGTGAATTTTATTATAATCAGGATAAAAGTCATTATAAAGACCTCTTTTCTAAAGATGATTCTACCTTAAATTTAGTAGTTTTGTGAGGCTCAGAATACATATATCTCGGCGACTTCTCTTTTACAGCAAATGTTCGGCTCCAAATTTTAAATCATGGAAATTTTAGGTTACTTTTCGGCAATTATCATAGGACTTGTGATGGGTCTTATCGGTGGTGGAGGAAGTATACTAAGCGTGCCGATATTTGTGTATGTATTTGGTTTTGATGCCGTTACCGCTACTGCGCTATCTCTTTTTGTAGTGGGTATAACCAGCAGTGTTGGATCTGTAGGATTTATCCGGCAGGGTCAGATAAACTACCGTACAGCTTTTACCTTTGGAATTCCTTCGATTTTAGGCGTCCTTTTTTCGCGCCGACTGGTGTTGCCGCATCTGCCACATTACATTATCAACCGTTGGGGAATCACGCTCACGAAAGATATGTTTTTGCTGTTGCTTTTTTCGATTCTGATGCTTATCGCTTCGGTGAAAATGATACAGAAAAATGAAAGACCGCGGCTGCGGAAATATGATGAAGTGAACTATACTATTCTTGTATCCCAAGGCCTGCTGGTAGGAATTATTACTGGACTTATCGGCGCCGGCGGGGGTTTTTTAATAGTGCCGGCACTTGTGATGCTGCTTGGCCTTACGATGAAAAGGGCGGTTGCAACTTCGCTTTTTATTATCTCAATGAATTCCATGCTCGGCTTTTTTAGCACGATGAAGATGGTGAAGCACGATTGGGGATTCCTGCTCGGTTTCAGTGCATTGTCCGTGATCGGTATTTTTATCGGCCTGGCACTTTCGAAAAAGATGGACGGACGCAAACTTAAACCACTGTTCGGCTGGATTGTGCTGTGTATGGGCATTTTCATCATCATTAAAGAAATATTTTTAAAGCAACAATATTAAACCATGAAGAATATATTTTTAGGCATTTTTGCTTTTTTAAGCATAATGGCCTGCACGAAAACAGCTGAAGGTAACACAACCGAAAGCAAAACTACAGATGCCGAACTCGTTCAAAAACCATTGGAATTTAAAAATGACGCAGGTGAAACTATCACCGTAACTTATTATTCGGAAGGCGATCTGGTAGCAGTAAAGATAACGCCGGCGGGAAAGGATGAACAAAAGTTAACCGCGAAAACTGTGAATCAAAGCGGAAATCCTGTTTTTACTAATGACAATTATATGTGGGAAATCGTGCAAGATGGCCACGGCGGAAAACTATCCGATAAAAACGGCAAAACCACGGATTACCGGCTCACTGCGCAGGCAGATTGATATACTCTATTATACGAATTCGCGCAAACAAATGACATTTGCCGTAAGTTTGTGCATTAATTTTAATTCTTTCCCAAGATGAAAATCGAACAGATTTACACAGGATGCCTCGCGCAGGGGGCGTATTACATAGTTTCAGAAGGTGAAGCGGCCATCATCGATCCGCTGCGTGAAACCAAGCCATATACCGAAAGGCTCCAAAAAGATGGTGTAAAACTTAAATATATATTTGAAACTCACTTCCACGCAGATTTTGTTTCCGGACATCTTGATCTGTCTAAAAAAACAGGCGCGCCCATCGTTTATGGACCTACCGCAGAGCCTGATTTTGAGGCAATTATCGCGGAAGACAATCAGATTTTCGAGATTGGGAATATTAAGATTAAAGTTCTACACACACCGGGGCATACGCTTGAAAGTTCCACTTATCTTTTAATTGACGAAAACGGCAAGGAAACTGCCATTTTTTCGGGCGATACCCTGTTTTTAGGTGATGTCGGAAGGCCCGATTTGGCACAGAAAGCGGCTCACATGACGCAGGAAGAACTCGCAGGCTTGCTTTACGAAAGTTTGCAGAGCAAAATAGTGCCGCTCGCTGATGACATCACGGTGTATCCGGCACACGGTGCAGGTTCCGCATGTGGAAAAAACATGCAGAAAGAGACTGTAGATACGCTGGGAAACCAAAAAAAGACCAACTATGCGCTCAAGCAGCCTGACAGGGAATCTTTTGTACGCGAGGTTCTGGACGGTCTTTCGGCGCCACCAAAATATTTTGGAATGAATGTGGCCCTGAATAAAGGTGGATACAACAGTTTCGATGAAGTACTGAAAAAAGGAAACAACCCGCTTAGCACCGAAGAATTTGAAAATTTGGCGCAAGAATCTGGAGCATTGATTCTGGACACACGATCCGCGGCCGATTTTCACAAAGGCTTTATCCCGAATTCTGTGAACATCGGTTTAAAAGGTGATTTCGCACCGTGGGTAGGCGCAATGATCGTGGATGTGCAGCAACCGATTATTTTGGTTTGCGACAGCGGCACCGAAGAGGAAGTCATCACGCGACTTTCACGCGTTGGCTTTGACAATGTCTTAGGCTATCTGAATGGCGGTTTTGAGTCGTGGAAGAACTCGGGTAAAGAAACTGACAATATTCACAGAATCTCGCCACAGGAATTTGCTGAAAAATATAATCAGAACTCCAAGGTAATCGATGTAAGAAAAGAAAGTGAGTACGAAGCTGAACATATCGAAAATGCCTTCCGCAGGCCACTTGCCGACATTAATGACTGGGCGGCCGGTATTGATGACACTGAGCATTTCTTCATTCATTGCGCGGGTGGTTATCGAAGTATGATCGCCGCGAGCATCTTAAATTCACGTGGAATCCGGAATTTCTCTGAGGTAGAAGGCGGTTATAACAAAATAAAAGAAACGGAAATTCCGAAAAGCAACTTCGTTTGCCAAAGTAAAATCTAATGTTTTTAAGAAGTTTTTTAAATGTCTTTATTGCAATAATGCTGGTTTCATGCAGCACAGCTACAACATTTGCTGAAAATTCTGCTGTCAACATCAAACCTATCGTAAAAGATCCTGAAACCGCAATAGTCGATGTGAGAATTCCCGAACAATTTGGAGAAGGAAGCGCACAAAATGCCGTCAATATTCCGCTCGCCACAATTAATGATAATCTTGAATTTTTTCGGAAACAGAAAAATAGTGTGATTTACTGTAACTCCGGAAAGCAGGCGCAGGAAGTGATGGAAATTTTAAATAAGAATGGCATTGAAAATGTTTATTATGGCAAAACACTGAAAAACATAAAGGCAATTCAGGCCGAAAAATAGGATTTGAATTAAATTTTAAATATTATGTCACAAAAATTCAAGGAGCTCATAAATTCAGAAAGGCCTGTACTGATCGACTTTTTCGCTACCTGGTGCGGACCGTGCAAAGTGCAGTCTTCGGTACTGAATTCTGTAAAGGAAAATGTGGGCGATTTAGCCAGAATAGTTAAGATCGATGTTGATCAGTTTCCCGCTATTGCCGGCGAATACGGCGTTCGCGGTGTGCCGACACTGGCTGTATTCAAAGATGGAAATCTTCTCTGGAAAGAAAGCGGCGTTCACGATGTAGATACATTGACCCAACTTTTGAAGAAATTTGCTTAAACCAGCGTGAAGGTATCCCTGTCATTCAAAAACTGGAATTTTTCACGGAAATTTCTCAGGCTTTGCATATTAAGTTCAGCCTTAACTATCTGACTATCCGTTTCGGAAATGATTTCACCGTTCGCGTTAAAGCAATACGAACTTTCCGGATAATGAAGTTTGTTCCCGTCGGTACCGATTCTGTTTAAACCAAAAACATAGCTCTGGTTTTCGATGGCACGCGCTTTCAACAGTGTTTTCCATGCGTCAATTCTGGTTTCCGGCCAGTTGGCAACATACAAAGCCGCGTCATAATCATCATTATTTCTCGCAAAGACCGGAAATCGTAGGTCATAACAAACCTGAAGCAAAATGCGCCAACCCTTAAAATCGACAATAACTCTCTTCTCACCCCGCGAATACGTTTTGTCTTCGCCTGAGAAGGTGAACAGATGTCTTTTATCGTAGAAATGGTAGTCGCCATTCGGTTTTACAAAATAAAAACGGTTCAGAAATTTTCCGTTCTCGTGCACTGATGCGCTCCCACAGATTGCCGATTTGGTTTTTGAGGCAAAATTTTTCATCCACGACAGTGTCTCACTGTCACGGTCAGCAATTTCTTCCGCATTCATATAAAATCCTGTCGAAAACATTTCTGGAAGTAAAATGATGTCCGCATCCGTGTTTTGAAAGTGACGTTCAATCTGCTGAAAATTAGCCGTTTTATCCTTCCAGATTATATTCAGGTTCAGACCTGTAATTTTTAAAGTTTCCATTTCAATATCATTAAAATAGTGCCACTAAATATACAAATTAAATAAACAGCATTTAATCAAAAACGTTATTTGGTCTTATATTTGATGCCATGCACTTTAATATAAACTATATATGAAAAGATTAATGATTTTGATAGCTTCTGCCCTACTTTCCGCACCTCTGGCGGCACAGGCATGGAGCGGAAATGGTGACCAGAAAGTGCAGATCGGCTTAAGTGGTTGGGGAAACGGCACAGGAATCACAGGAACTTATGATTATGGAATCAGCAATATGCTTTCCCTCGGAGGTGGCGCAAATATCTATTTTGACGGGTACAAAGACGATGATAAAAACAACAATTTCTTCATTTTCGGACGACTGAATGTTCATTTACAGGACGTTTTAGGCTTACCAGAACAATGGGACGTCTATCCCGGGATTGACGTGGGCGTACTTGGCAATACACTTGGGCTGGGTGCGCATATCGGTGCACGCTATTTCTTTAATGAAAAACTTGGCGCCTTCATAGAAGCAGGAAACAACGGAAGCATAGGTGTTTCAATCAACTTATAAATAATAAACAAACATTAAAAATAAACATTATGAAAAAGTTATTTGCAACCGCTGCCTTAGGGCTGGCGATGTTCCTTGGAACTAGTGAAGTTCAAGCGCAATCTTACAAAACCGGCGCCGGTGTACTGGTTGATTTCGGTGATGGTTACACGATGGTGGGTCCTCATGTAAAACACTTTTTCCGAGCTAACCACGCAGGTGAGTTCAGTATTTTATTTGGTGACGGTGCCACACTGGCACAGGCAAACTATCAATATCAGCAACCATTTTCCGGTGCGAGCGGATTAGGATGGTATGTTGGCGTAGGACCTGGAATTTTGTTTGGTGATGGATTTACTCATTTTGCGCCTGCAGCCATGCTGGGTCTGGATTTTAAAATTCCCGGTGCTCCCTTGGATTTATCAATGGATTGGAGACCGAGATTTCTGATCGGTGATAATTCAGATGCTGAAGTGGGCAGATTTGCAGCAGGTTTCAGATTCACTTTCTAAAAGAATAGCAAGATTGTTTAAGGCTAAAGGTTCTCCTCGCGGGAACCTTTTTTCTTTGATTATTCGTATCTTCGCCAATCTGAAAAATTTTAATAAAAATCAATGACGCTTATACAGTTGCTGCAGTTTATCCTCAGCATTTCCATTTTAGTTGTACTACATGAATTGGGGCATTTTATCCCTGCAAAATACTTCAAAACAAAAGTTGAAAAGTTCTATCTTTTTTTTGATCCGTGGTTTTCTTTGGCTAAAGTAAAGTTCCGCGGCACCGAATACGGTATCGGCTGGCTTCCGTTTGGTGGCTATGTGAAGATTGCCGGTATGGTAGATGAAAGTATGGACACCGAGCAGCTGAAAAAACCTGCAGAACCTTGGGAATTCCGAAGCAAACCGGCTTGGCAGCGCCTTATCATCATGCTGGGCGGCGTTACCGTAAATTTCTTTTTAGCTTGGCTGATTTATTCTTCTTTAAGTTATTTTAAAGGTGAAACTTACCATGACAATACCAAATTCGAAAACGGTATAGCAGTGTCTGAAGCGGGACGGAAAATGGGCCTCAAAACCGGCGACAAAATCCTGAAAATTGACGGAAAACCAGCCGAACGCATGGAAACCTCAACGGTAAACATGCTTTTTGCGAATGAAGTTACCGTGGAAAGGAACGGGCAGGAAGTTACATTTCCTGTTGATGAACACGGTGTCGCGGCTGTGCTGGCTCAAAATGAAGCTAAAGCCTACTTCTCCCCAAGATTTCCTGTGGTTATCGGCAGTTTAGTACCTAACGGACCCGCAAAAAATGCCGGTTTACAGAAAGGTGACCGAATCGTCGGCATCAATGGGAAATCTATCAATTACTTCGATGAACTTGGAACTGAACTTGAAAAATTCAAAAACCAGGATATCAATCTTAGCATCCTCCGGGATAATACGACCAAAACTGTAGTTACAAAAGTAGATGGCAAGGGAAAACTCGGTTTTACTACGGACGTGAATGTGGCTCAGGCCTCGCTGGAAACCGCACGCGTTACCAAAAACTATACGTTGTTGGAAGCCATTCCGCGCGGATTGACACGCACTATTGATGTGCTGGCAATGCAGATCAAACAGTTTAAAATTGTCTTCAATACCACAACCGAAGGCTACAAGAAAGTATCCGGCCCCATCGGCATCATCAAAATGATGCCTGAAACGGTGAACTGGGAGTTTTTCTGGAGTTTTACGGCGATGTTTTCAGTTTGGCTGGCTTTCCTGAATCTGATTCCGATTCCCGGTCTGGATGGTGGCCATGTGATGTTCACGCTTTGGGAAATGATCACCGGGAAACCTGTACCGCAGAAAGTATTGGAGAACGCGCAGATGATCGGCGTGATCTTTCTTCTCGGACTGATGGTGCTGATCTTCGGAAACGATATCGTAAAATGGATTACAGGAAAATTTTAGAAATTCGGCTAAAATATTTTGGCAGTATTCAAAAAGTTTTTATATTTGCAAACGCTTAAACAAAGGAGCAACACTCCTCCTTAGCTCAGTTGGTTAGAGCATCTGACTGTTAATCAGAGGGTCGCTGGTTCGAGCCCAGCAGGAGGAGCAAAACCATCACAGAAATGTGATGGTTTTTTTTGTGATAGAATGTTAATAAAAAAACCTGCAGCCATCGCCGCAGGTTTGTTTTTTTAAAGTTTAAGAAAAAGAATTACTGCTTTTTCACTGCTTTGGCAATATTAATAATCACCTTCACCGCCTTTTCCATGGATTCCAAAGCCACGTATTCGTAAGGTCCGTGAAAGTTAATTCCACCCGCGAAAATGTTTGGACAAGGTAAACCCATATAAGAAAGCTGCGCGCCGTCTGTTCCGCCGCGGATGGCCTTTATTTTAGGTTCAATATTCGCGTCCTTCATCGCTTGCTCGGCAATATCTACGATATGCATTTTACCTTCGAACTGCTGTTTCATGTTGCGGTATTGTTCCTTGATCTCTATTTCCGCAGTTCCTTCGCCGAATTTAGCATTAAATTCTGCTACTTTGTCGGTGATCAGTTTCTTTCGGGATTCAAATTTAGCTTCATCATGATCGCGAATGATATACTGCAGTTTCGCTTCTGAGACATCAGATTTCAGGTCCGTTAAATGATAAAATCCATCAAAACCTTTGGTCGTGGCAGGTGTTTCGTTTTCGGGAAGCATCTTGATGAATTCCGCAGCCAGTAGCGAGGCGTTTACCATCTTTCCAAATGCGTAGCCCGGATGCACGCTTAAACCGTGAATTTTCACCACTGCGCCGGCTGCATTGAAATTTTCGTATTCCAGTTCACCTACTTCGCCGCCATCCATGGTGTATGCCCATTCAGCACCAAACTTTGCAACGTCAAATTTGTGCGCGCCACGACCGATTTCTTCGTCCGGCGTAAAACCAATGGCAATTTTTCCATGTTTGATGTCGGGATGCGCCAACAGATATTCGGCAGCTGTCACTATTTCAGCAACTCCGGCTTTGTCATCAGCTCCTAAAAGCGTGGTTCCGTCAGTTGTTATTAAAGTTTTCCCGATATAGTCTTTTAAACTCTCAAATTTAGAAGGCGAGAGCGTGAAACCCGTTTCCTCATTCAGAAGCAGATCGCCGCCATCATAATTGTCCCAAATCTGTGGATTCACATTCTCCCCGTTGAAATCCGGCGAAGTGTCATAGTGCGAGATAAAACCTACAACCGGCTCATCATCATTTTCAAGGTTTGATGGTACATAGGCGTAGATATAGCCGTTTTCGTCAATGGAAACATCGCTCAGACCCAGCGTTTTCAATTCTTCAAAAATATAGTTGGAAATATCCCACTGGCGTTCTGTGCTCGGCGTAGATTCGCTTTCAGGATCACTGGTAGAATAAATTTTAGCATAGGTGATGAAACGGTTCTGAAGTTTCAGTTTCCATTCCAGATCAAATTCTATCGTCTTCATTTTTAAGTAAATTTGAGTTTAAGCAAAGGTAGCAAATCACAGTTGGAAAAAACTTCCGGAACTGCCCTTTTTTAAATTGCTATGGGCCCATTTTCCGCCTGAAAGCGCATTGCAAAAAATTATTATCTTTGGAAAAACCGAATAACAGACAATGTTTTTAACCGAATGTCCACGCGACGCCATGCAGGGTTGGGGAGAATTCATCCCGACTCAGAAAAAAATCGACTACATTAATTCACTAATGGATGTAGGTTTTGATGTGCTCGATTGTGGAAGTTTCGTTTCCCCCAGATCTATTCCGCAGATGGCGGATTCCGGAAAGGTGATCGATGAGATTGACAAAGGAATTTCGAACACCAAACTATCGGTGATTGTGGCCAATGTACGTGGTGCAGAGAAGGCGCTGGCCCATCAACAGGTTGATATTCTTGGGTTTCCGTTTTCAATATCAGAAACTTTCCAGCACAGAAACACGAACAAAGGCCGGGAAACCGCCTTCAGTGATATTGTGAAAATCCTGGAACTGCTGAAAACAGACGGACGCACACTGAACATCTATTTTTCGATGGCTTTCGGCAATCCTTACGGTGAAATGTGGAAGTGGGAGGATGTAGATTTTTGGGCACAGCGTTTTAGCGATATCGGCATTAAAAACATCTTGCTTTCCGATACCACCGGCACGGGAACTGTGGAACAGATTGAGCTTCTTTTCAGTAAAATTCCCCAAAAATACCCTCATATTGATTTTGGCGCACACTTTCACAACCGCTACGAGGATTCTTATAAAAAACTGAAAGCCGCCTACGATAACGGTTGTAGGAGATTTGATTCTGCCATCAAAGGAATTGGAGGCTGTCCGATGGCAAAGGATGATTTGGTTGGGAATATGCCGACGGAACAGGTGATCAATTTTATGGCTTCTGAAAAAATCGGGCATTCACTCAACCTGCTGCACTTTGAAAGTTCCTACAACAAAGCCAAGGACATCTTCCATTTTTAAATTAATCCTGACTCTAGCCTGAAATTTTATCGCCAAGTCCACGGATGTCTTTGCGGATTTCCTGGAACATATTTTTAATCTCAGAGTGAGAGGAAGCGCCCGGTTTATAATCCTGGGGCAAAATACCACGCACGTAACGCCAGATTTCCAAGATTTCCTCTAAAGCAATGTCATACGGCGGATAAAACGGATTGTCTGCCGCGACGGTAATAGATTTTTCGTTAACCGCAACCAAGGTTTTGTAAGTAATGCCTTCCTGGGTGACAAAAATATAGCCTTTGTCAGTTTTTAAGTCCGAAATATTCTCTACATATTCTCCGATGACGTAGGAACCGTCAGCAAATGGCGGCATAGAATCTCCGTCCGCCAAAAACCCGCGGTACTTGCCATGTTGCAGAAAAGGAAGTTTCATCCGCTGGAGACTTTCCATATATTCAGGATCTGCGTACCCTTTCAGGTATCCCATGGAAGCCTTTTGTGGCACAATTTCAATATACCCATCGCCTTCTTCATCGATCATTACGGGCAGTACGATTCTGTTATCGGGCAGTTTCAGCATTCCTTCCAGCGGATATTTGCGGATGTCTACCGTCAGCAATAAATCTATGCTTACATGGAAGTATTTTGAAATCTGTATGAGAATATCGTAGGGCGGCTCCGAGCGGCCACTTTCGTACTTCGAATAGCGGTCGCGGCTGATGCCAAGCTGTTCGGCAAAACCATTTTGAGATAAATCTTTTTTACCTCTGAGAAACCTGATGTTATCTGAGAAAACTGACATTGGGACAAATTGTATCTGCGAATATAATGCTTTTGGGACAAATAGTATATAATTTTGTCCCATGAATCATGCGATTGCACATATGGATCTGGACACCTTCTTTGTGTCCTGCGTAAGGCGAAGCAACAGCCAACTCAACGGAATCCCTCTGATCATCGGAGGTGGAGACCGCGGTGTGGTAGCATCGTGTTCGTATGAAGCACGGTATTTCGGGGTTCGGTCTGCCATGCCCATCCGAATGGCACTAAAACTTTGTCCAGACGCAAAAGTAGTGAAAGGCGACTATGAAATGTTTTCAAAATTGTCAAATGAAGTCACAGAAATAATTCAGCAACGTGTCCCGGTAATGGAAAAAGCCAGCATCGACGAGTTTTATCTGGATCTTTCGGGTATGGATAAATTTTTCGGCTGCTATCAGTGGACACGGGAAATCGCCGAAGAAGTGACCAAAGAAACCGGCTTGCCCATCAGTTTTGCTCTTTCTGTGAATAAAACCGTGTCCAAGATCGGCACCGGAGAATCTAAACCCCATGGCAGGCTCGAAATAAAAGAAACCCAGATCAAACCCTTCCTGAATCCGCTTTCCATCCGAAAAATCCCGATGGTGGGCGAAACTACGTTTCAATTACTCTCCAGGATCGGTATCCGCACGATCAAAACACTTTCGGAAATGCCTGTTCTTACGCTGCAGCAAATGATCGGCAAAAACGGAACGGAACTTTGGAAAAAAGCCAACGGTATCGACGAAACTCCGGTAATTCCTTATTCCGAACGAAAATCAATTTCAAAAGAACACACTTTTTCTGATGACACGATGGATATTTTCGCGATGCGAAGCCTTATTTCGGGCATGGCCGAACAGCTCGCCTATCAATTAAGAAAAGAAAAATGGCTTACCTCCACGGTGGTTGTAAAGATACGTTACGCCAATTTCGACACCGAAACCAAACAGCAAAAAGTAGCTTACACCGCGGCGGACCATACTTTAACCAAAACTGCCATTGGACTTTTTGATAAAATTTATACACGAAGGATGCGCCTGCGCTTGGTCGGGTTGCGTTTTACAGGCTTGGTACATGGCAACCATCAGATGAATCTTTTTGAAGATACGGAGGAGCTGATGAATCTCTATCAGACCATGGACCGCATCAAAAACCGATTTGGCGCGGAAGCCGTGGGAAGGGCGGCGGGATTTCACTTTCCGGCAAAAATTTCCGACGCTGCACTCAAAAGTTTAAAATAATGTTTCTGAACTGTCATTCTTTTCACAGCCTGAGATACGGAACTCTATCTGTTGAAGAACTCGTAAAACAGGCGCATCAACTTGGAACTAAAGAATTAGTTTTAACGGATATCAATACGGTTTCGGCCATTTATGATTTTAAAAAAGTGTGTGAAAAACATGACATTAAACCCATTGCGGGCGTCGAAATAAGGAAAGACAACCGCCTGCTCTATATTGCCGTAGCCCAAGAATTTTCAGGCATTGGGGAAATAAACCGAATGCTCACCGCCTCTAACTGTGATGGGGCTGAACTTACCGAAACCGCGCCGGAATTCAGCAAAGTCTTCATCATTTATCCGCTCAGCAACCTGCCCGAAACTTTAAAAGAAAACGAATTTATCGGCATCCGTGAAGAAGAAATCAATCTGCTGGTGAGACCCGAGTTTAAGACAAAAATCACTAAAATGGCAGTTTTGCATCCGGTAACCTTCAGCACCAAAAAAGAATACAACCTGCACCGGATTTTAAGGGCTATAGAAAAAAACACTTTGCTTTCAAAACTTACCTCAGAAGACATTTGCAGCAAATCTGAATATCTGAGGCCTGAAGAAAACATCGTAGAATCCTTTAAAGAATATCCCGAAATCATCCGAAATACCAGAAAAATCCTCGCAGAATGCAGTTTTGAATTTACATACAAAGAGCGCGGAAGTACCGAAAACAAAAACAAGAAATATTTCAAAGGATCTTTTGAGGAAGATATGGAACTCCTGACCCAACTCGCCTATGCCGGATTGGAAAAAAGATATGGCACAGATGATGAAACGGCGCGACAAAGAGTGGAAAAAGAACTTAAAGTGATTGGAAAGCTCAAATTCTCTGCCTACTTTCTCATCACCTGGGACATCATTCAGTACAGCAACAGCCAGGGTTTCATGCATGTGGGTCGCGGAAGCGGCGCCAATTCCATCGTGAGCTACTGTCTTGGGATTACCGATATCTGCCCCATTGAACTCGATCTTTATTTTGAACGCTTCCTGAACCTCAACCGAACTTCACCGCCGGATTTTGATATCGACTGGAGCTGGCAAACCCGAGACACCATCCTTGAATATATTTTTAATAAATATGGCAAAGACCATGTTGCGTTTTGCGGAACCAATGTAGAATTCAAATACCGGTCGATATTCCGCGAAGTGGGAAAAGCATTCGGTTTGCCCAAAGAGGAGCTTGATGACCTTGCGACCAAGCCTATGGAAAGTCATGACGGCAACAAAGTAGTAAAACTAGTTCACGAATACGGTAAACTGATGGAAAAGTTTCCCAACCAAAGAAGTATGCATGCCTGCGGGATTTTGATTTCGGAAGAACCCATTACAAATTACTCTGCACTGGAA
>JAEZYN010000067.1 GCA_023419095.1 Bacteroidota bacterium
ATTTAGCAGTGGCTAACTCCAAAGAATTTGTTTTCTCAAATAAGAAAAATACGCCGACAACTCAACAAGAACAACTTTATATTGATATTGAAGAATATATCGAAAACATTGAAAGCAAGAAATGGCAAGTTCCAATGTCTTTGCGCGTAATTGAACCAGAAGCTGCAATCAAAATTAACTCATACTAACTATGAAAATTCTGTCCCAATATCAATATAATCAGGGAATTGGTAAATATAAACTTTTGTCATCAACATCAGGAGTTGGATCTATTATTACAACAAAAATCGGTTCCTACGTGCTAATATCCGATATTAACAAATGGAAATTCTTTGACAAGATTAACAAAAAGTTAAAAGTAATTAGAGAAAATAATTCGGATGAAAAAGTAATTTACAAACTTTCTGAAGATGAAGTCAGTTACAGCGGAATCCGGTATATTGATGACAAAAGGTTTATTGATTTTATAAAGGAAGATAAGTCATTAAAAAATTTGATTTGCCTTATTGGAATTCCACAAATGAGTCTCAACGAGGTGTTTAATAGTCCCAATTGGAATAACCATCCAATAAAGAAAACGATAGAAAAAAATGGTGAAGTTGCAATTGCGAGCACGTATATGATAACTGGTACGCTTTTTCCGAAATGGTTTAAAAATAAAAAGGGGCAACTAAAAAAACTAAATGAATGGTATAAAATTTTTGAAGAAGAGTGTAAAAAACAAGATGGTAAGGTAAGAAAGATAAATTTCGCACCTCCTAGAGACGGAAAAGATTATTTGAGAACGATTGAAGTAAAGAACGAAGATGGGACAAAAGTTCAGTTAAGAGAATATCGCGAATTGGATCAGTCAAACTTGATATTAGTTTGTCCAAATGGGCATTTATCTGATATTCCATGGTCAAATTTCTTAAGATGGCGCACCGAAAATTTTCTGAATGGGTCTACTGAAAATGATAATGCCGAAAACCTTTTTAGCACGGATTCATGTGGGCCTTGTTGTGGCAATCCCGATTTAATTTGGACAGAAAACACAACTAAATCTGAAGGATATGGCAGTATTTATATTGAGTGTAAATCGTGTGAATTAGGATCAGGGAAGTCAAAAGAAAAACCCAAAATCAATTTAGAGGGTATTAACAGCATCAAACCCAAGTGTCCTGGACATATGCCTTGGCAAAAAACTTTAGAGGAAAATCAACCTATTCCTTATGAAGAATGCTTAAAAGAAAATAGCGCATCCGGTAAGGAAAGGGAAACGATGCAGTTGGCACTTGTTACGGCAAATAATATTTATTATGCCAATGGCTTTTCAAGTATTTACATTCCTCTAAATCTTGCACTAAATAAATCTGAAGAGTTGTTGGAGGCATTAAATCAATTAAATCTGAAATATCAAAAACGTCTGGAGAGAAAAGAAATTTCGAAAGTTGATTTTTGGATATCTTTAGATTTTGAAGACTTTTTGATTGACAATGATTTCAAACCAGAAGATGAAAATAAATTCAAGGAAAGTTTAGAATTAGAGTTTTTGAATGAAACAGGTGGTGAGGAGAATGCAGACAAGCACGAAATCTATAGATTGCAAGAATATAATTGTTTTGTAAATAATTCAAATATAAATGTTCCTGGATTGATGTTCAACGATATTGTTTTACCACCAAAAGTATCAGAATATTTTTCAAAAATTTGTCAGGTTGAAGAACTTCGCTTAACAAGCATTCAACTAGATTTCACTAGAGTAAAACCCAAAGAAAGAATAGTTATCGACGGCAACATCAGAGAATCTTCAAGTGGACAAAATATTTTCTCTTGTGATAGCAATGAATTGTTTGTATTACCAGCAAACGAAACCTTGGGAGAAGGTATATTTTTAAAATTTAATGATGAAAAAATTGTTGACTGGATTGGAGAAAATACTAATTTATTGAAGGAGAGATATGCTAAATATTTTGATGAATCACCTGATTTGAATTCACAGGGGATTTCTTCAAAAATGAAAATCTTCAATAATCAATATAAACACTTTGTAATTCATACTTTTTCACACTTGTTTATGAGAGAATTAGAATTCTCTTGTGGATATCCAACTGCTAGTTTGAAGGAGCGTTTATATATTTCAAACAATAAGAACAATGGTATGTCTGGATTATTAATTTACACAGCAGAAGGTTCTGAAGGTAGTATGGGTGGATTAGTTTCCCAAGCAGAACCCGAAAAAATAATGGAAATCATTATTAAATGTCTTAATAGATCTATAGAATGCTCTTCTGATCCCTTATGTTGGGAATCTGATGGTCAAGGTCTTTTTGATTTGAATTTGGCGTCTTGCTTTTCTTGCTCATTAGTATCAGAAACCGCTTGTGAAGAATGGAATTTAGGATTGGACAGAAGATCATTAGTTGATGAAGAATTCGGATTTTTTAAAGAATTACTATGATAAAACAAACTGATAATTTAAAGTTGTGAGGCAGGTAGCAAATTATTATGATGAACGTCAAGACGATTTCTGTGTTTACTGTGGTAACACAATAAAAGGTTCCAAAACAAAAGATCACGTTCCTTCAAAAATACTTTTAGATGAGCCGTATCCTGAAAATCTACCAAAAGTTTATTCCTGTAATGAATGTAACCAATCATTTTCTACGAATGAGCTTTATTTTAGTTGCATAATTGAATATTTAGTTTGCCAATCAACAGATATTGACAGTTTTCAACGCAGGAAAATTATTGAAAAATTAAGACAAAAGCCCCATATAAGGAAGGAAATTGAAAGTATGTTATTCATTAAAACAGATTTACTATTTTATCCTTTTAATGATATAAAATTCTTAACAGTAATTCGGAAACTTTTGCTTGGTCATTTAGCCTTTGAGTTTTCGATACCTACAGTCAACCAATTAGAGACGGTTGAAGTAAAATTAAGAAAAGAAATTTCAGAAGAAGAATTTCAGAAATTTAAAACCGTTCAAAAAATAGAAATTGCACCGGAAGTTGGGAGTCGCGCAATGGGAGCGTTTTTGATGAATGATCTTTATCTTAAAAATGATTGGAAAACGGTTCACAAAGATTTTTATGAATATTTAGTTTATCAAAACGAAGATGAATATTCTGCAAAGATTATTATCAGAAATTTCATTCTAATTAGAGGAGACTGGACAATTAAAAAGTTTGTACACTACACCGCTTTGCCACAGCAAGTAACATAATTGCAATTATAGTCAATTTGCCAGCGCAAACCGTTGCCCTTCACTCCGCTGCGCTGCGTTACGTGCAAACCAGCATCATTATCACCTATAATTGCAATTATGCTAAATGCTTACCGTTTGTTTGGGCGTAGCCCGCACAAGCCACCGGCTTCCGGCTCCCCTCTGCACAAGTGCCCTCACTTCGTGTCCGATTGAAGTGATGTCCGCGGGACGAAGTGGTCATGTACCTGTACATTTGTCCCTTTCGCGGTCAGTCATAAGTACGGATTAAACGCCTTAAAAAAATGTCTTTAGCACTCCCAGTAAGAGAACCAGCTGAGCGAACTTAAATTTGGCGCAGGCATGGCAGATTTTGAACATTCTCACACGGTACAGGCAATCAGTATGACGAGGGCGAACATCGTAGAGTTGGATATTTTGGCCAAATCCCCCAATCCCCAATTAGTACCCTATACCGATCATGACCGGAACTGTACCTGCACTAACCTCCAGGCATTCGACAGGTTTCTGCCCACCAAAGGCAGCTACTGCCCGGGATGTCATCAGTTTAGCCTTAGGTTTGAATCCTTGGGACTTAATGACTAATGTTAAGGGTGGTCCTCTTGTCCCTCGCAAGAATTGCGGCACAAACATTAAACAAGCAGAAAATAATGTTTCTGCAGCTGATTATGTCTGCTTAGAAAAGCTAATCACAAAATAAATCCTGAGAGGCCTCTCAGGATTGTTATTATTTTAGTAGTTTCTCAAGTCGCTCCATCATCTCTTCGTTCTCCTTCAACATCCTTTCATAAAGCGCAATCTTTTCCTCGTGAAGTTGAATTAACATTTCAACTGGATTAAAGTTAAAAGTAGAATTTGGATTCCCTACGCAAGCGTTATCGCCAAACGTATTCGAAATAATATTCACCGCCTGCTCCTCATCAAAATTCTGAAAAGCCTCCACAGGGATTTTCAGCACATCCGATATTTTCTTTAATAACGGATCTTCAATCACATCCTTTTGCTCCAGCAAAGAGATTTTCTTCTGGTTCCAGTCTTCACCCAGGTCAAAGGCCAATGCCTCCTGCTTTATGCCGAGCATTTCTCTGAAGCGTTTTACGTTGCGTCCCTGATGTATTTTCTGTTCCATGAGTATTGTTTTTCTGAGCCTAAAGATAAGGCGATCCGTTGAAAAGTAAAGTTAAAAAAATTGAGGTAAAAATCCTACTGCCGGGAATATATTATCCCTTTTCAGAATATAACATCCCTTTGAAATAAGGGAACTTCGCTTTATCAAAAATCCTACCTCATGAAAAACAGAAAAATTTCTTTAGAACCTGGCTTTTGGACGGACGACAGTACTACAGACCCATTCGAACTGATCGATGAATTTTTCGATTTCGAACACCATGACGGATATAAAAAAGTTCTTCAGGAAATGATGGTATTCACGCAGAAAAAAGAAATTTTCCGGAAAGAATATCCGGGTCAGCTTTTCGTGCTCTACACCGCTTTCCGGTCCTTCCTGCGAGCCTGCTACAGATTGCAGTTCAAAGCACACCAATGGAAGCTGAAAGCGACTGAACCTGTGGAAGCCGGCTGTAAACTTTACCTTGAATCACTGACGGTAGAGGAGTTTGGGGATCCCTTCGCAGTTTTTAAGAATGCGTTTGCGGAGAAAAGTTTGGCAGAATACGATTATTTTCTCTGCGAAACCGTTCATTTGGCTTTGTCTCCCTACATCGATCCTTCGGGTAAGGATATGATCACGCCTTTCTTCCAGTTCAACAAGATACTGGACGCGGCGCAGCTTCTGAGGGAAAGAGGAATTGAGAAAAGAGATTAGACAAAAAGATAATAGATAAAGGATGGGTAAGAGATTCTTCCTTCGTCAGAATGACAGTGGAATAGAGATACTTTTCACAAAAGATGGTCGAAGAGGAATCGGGGGTGATGGACTTTGTAGCGCAATACTTTAATCTTCGTCATCATTTACAGCAGGATAATCATTGTGGTCTTGCACAGTTGTTTGCACAAAGCATTATGCGCCTTTTACGGATGTATGTGTATGCTGCGTTACCGTTCTATATGCCACATCATCTAAACACATACAGTATATGGAAACTTTGTGTTTATGCGGATCCGTCTTTAGAAAAAACTGAATTTCTATTTGAAAAGCTCTCCACTGATTTTTATAAATTAATAGATTACTACCTTAAATATTCAGACAGCATAGCAAGATCATCTTCGGAAGAATTAGTGATAATGGACGAAATCCTAAACATTTTTACCGAAAAATTAGATAATTTGGTTACAGAAAAAAAACTTTTATTGAAAACCCCGTAACACGACACAGTTATTTTTTCGAGCCGGGTAATTTACGTGTTCGGCTTAAGAATTTTGTATACTTGTGCCGCATACAATCCGAACCCGTGTACATCCGGATACTTTGGGAATTTCTTCCGGTCCGAATGGCCTCCAGCCTAAGACACTCCCTGCAAAAAGCACCCTCACTTTACCGGCTCTGAGTTCCCTCAATGCTGCTCCCTCCCCACTTCTCCTCTGTCACCACAACCCCCTGCAAAAACTTCTCGCCCGAAACCATCACAAGATCCGTAAATCCTTTCCTGCTTCTGAATATTCTTTTGATCACAATGCTGCCGTCTGCAGGTAGCTCAGCCAAATGGTGCGCGTGTTTCCGGAAAGCTCCGTTACTGAAATTCACCTGCAGCTCCAATACCTCTGCCCTGTTCGGAGAAATTCCCGAAAATTCAAGGCAGAGCTTACCGGGCTTACGTATCGCCTTCTTAAGTTGCGGATAGGGTACCTTCTTGTGATGGAAAACAAAACTTGAAAATAAAGCTTGCCCTTCCGAAGTGGCCAGACCGGCCGCCACCAGCCTTTCACCGGGCGCCGCAGGGTCGCACAGAAACAGCTGCGCCGACAGACGGTTTACACGCTGGTAAACGTACCTGTCCTTCAGCAACTGTAGCTCCTCCTCCAATGCCCGCCGCAAAAACTTTCCGGCCTTGGACGCCTTCCCAAAGTCCCTGTTGTACAGCAGTCTTTCTTTTTCACCCTTGGATTTTGGACCTCTTTTTTTCTTCGCCATTCTTCGCACCACAGGTATTCCGTTCAGCATGTAATGTACGTCGTTGCCCACTTTTCCGTTGACTTTGATCGGCGAATGTGTTTTGCCCATACCGTTCCTTTTTATATTAAACCAATACAGGAGCTAATGTAAAAAAAATCAGGCAATTACAGTATTTTAAGGTATTTTTAGTTATCTTTGAATATCTTCCGTTGGGCGTCTGCAAATTGGCTTGGCCCTCATCTCAAATTCACATTTTTCAACCAATTAATTCATTTTTATCCCTTACTGGGAGAGACTTTCCAGAGGTTGCACAGTAGTTGGCCTGTACTTACTTAATACCAAAGCAATACCAGCCCCCACCCATCTCCATATATAAGTGCACCCGGTCACACGGTGGATGCCCCACATGCCGCTTATTTATAATTAATATTTCACGGATATGCGGGTTTAGGTAATCTGCCGGCGCAGACCGCTGCCACCACTCCCGCATTACAGAAAAAACCCTTTCAAGTAACTTGAAAGGGTTTGTTGTATCGTCTGCTTATTAATGCTGAATATTCTTCGGCTCCACATAAAACAGCAGTTTCTTATTCGCGCCCTCAAAATCCGCCCACGCATCGCAGTCGATCTGCCAGGCGGCAACACCGCACGTGGAAAATGCGAAAATAGTGTCGCACAGGGTATTCGCAAAATTGGAGATTCCGTTGTTGTGAGAAAACATCGCCACCGACTTGGTATCATCTGCCAATTCATAAATCACCGACAAAAAGTTCCCTTCATTGGCATTGTAAAGCTTCCTGTTGGTCTCCATATCGGTCTGGTAATAATGATTGAAGATCTTGCACGTAGACAGGGCGCGCAGGGCCGGACTGCTGACGAGCAGGTCTAGTTTTACCCCGCTTCCGTGCAGGTGCTCTGCCATGCGTTGCGCATCCAGAATCCCGCTTTCAGCTAAAGGCCGGTCGAAATCTTCGGTATCTTCGGGCCAGTCGCTTTTGGCGTGCCGCACGAGTAAAAGTGTCTTCATAGTTTATTATTTACTGAAATAAAATTATGCAATATTTTTAAATTTTAAATCAATTATTTACAGCCTGCTTTCGCCCGTCAGTGTTCGGTAAATTTTCTTAAATTTGCGCACTATGGCTCAAATCCTCGCAATAGATTACGGAAAAGCGCGCTGCGGCCTCGCTGCCACAGACGATTTCCAGATCATCGCATCAGGGCTTGATACCGTGGAAACCAAGACCCTTTTTACGTTTTTGGCGAAGTATTTTTCGCAGAACAGTGTGGAGGCCATCGTGGTGGGACTGCCGACGGACCTGAAAGGGAATATGTCGCAGATTGAAACCGAGATTTTGAAATTTTTAGAAAAATTCAGAACACAGTTTCCGGATATTGCGATAAACCGCTTTGATGAACGCTTCACCTCCAAAATGGCCTCGTTCTACATTTCGCAAAGTGGAAAAAACAAGAAAAAACGCGAGGAAAAAGGCTTGGTGGATAAGGTGAGCGCAACGCTCATCCTGCAGAATTTTTTAGAACAGAAACAAAGATGATACTACCGATACGCGCATTTGGCGACGCCGTCTTAAGGAAAAGATGCCAGGAGATAGACAAAGACTATCCGGAACTTGATGAACTGATTGCCAACATGTTTGAAACGATGGTCTCGGCACACGGCATCGGGCTGGCCGCGCCGCAGGTGGGGCTGGACATCCGCCTCTTCGTGGTGGACCTTTCGCCGCTGGCGGAAGATGAAGACTATGCCGACATTGCGGATGAGCTCAAAGACTTCAAAAAAGTCCTTATCAACGCACAAATCCTCGAAGAATCCGGCGAAGAATGGAAATTTAATGAAGGCTGCCTTTCTATTCCCGACGTCCGCGAAGATGTAAAGCGTAAGGAAACCATCGTCATTGAGTATTACGACGAGAACTTCGTGAAACATACAGACAACTTTTCAGATATGCGCGCACGCGTGATTCAGCATGAATATGATCATATTGAAGGAATTCTGTTTACCGATCACCTCAGCAGCCTAAAGAAAAAACTGGTGAAAGGAAAACTGATGAAAATCTCAAACGGAGACGTTGCCGTCAACTACAAAATGAGGTTTCCTAAGTAGATTGCCCGCCTTTAAGAATAAAAATTAAACTAAAAAATAAGAAAAAAATGCAGTTAGAAAAAATAATTTCAATTTCGGGAAAACCGGGTCTTTACAAGCTCGTCTCTCAGCTGAAGAACGGCTTCATCATTGAAGATGTACTTACAAAAAAGAAGCTCAGCATCGGTAATACATCGCAGGTGAGCCTGCTTGACAATATCGCAATGTTCACTTTTGATAAGGAGGTTCCGCTTTTTGAAGTTTTCGAGAATATTGCTAAAAATTCCGACTATACCGAAACCATTTCGCATAAATCGACCGATGCCGAACTGCGTGAATTCATGCTGACAGCGCTGCCTGATTACGATACAGACCGCGTTTATGTGTCAGACATTAAGAAACTCGCGCAGTGGTACAACATCCTGCACAAAGCCGGTTACATCACGCCTGAATCTTTCGTAAAAGCAGAGCAGAGCGAAGAAGAAGCTGCAGCTGACAGCGTTTCTACCGAAAAAGTGGAGACAAAGAAGCCGGCACCAAAAGCTGAAAAACCAGCAGCACCGAAAGCCAAAGCCTCGTCTTCAGCCGCGAAAGGCGCTCCAAAAAGCACCCACCGTAAAATGGGCTAAACCTTTTTTGTAATATTGAATAACTTTGTCAGCTCACCGGTTTGGCAAAGTTTTTTTTTGCCTCAACCTTAACCTTAACCTCAACCTCAACCTAAATCTTAAACTTAACCTAAAAACCAAATGAATTCAAGACAGGAAAAACTCGAAGCTTTTGGGCGTTTGCTCGATATAATGGATGATCTGCGCGAAAAATGCCCCTGGGACCGCAAGCAGGATTTCCAGAGCCTGCGTCACCTCACCCTCGAGGAAGTGTATGAACTTTCAGATTCTATTCTGGCCGAAGATTTACCCGAAATAAAGAAGGAACTGGGCGACGTACTGCTTCATTTGGTCTTCTATGCGAAGTTGGGTTCAGAAAAAGAGAGTTTTGATATCGCAGATGTAATCAATGCGCTGAACGAAAAACTCATTTACCGCCATCCGCACATCTACGGCGATTTGGAAGTACAAAATGAGGATGACGTAAAGGAGAACTGGGAAAAACTTAAATTAAAGGAAGGCAACAAATCCATACTCTCCGGCGTGCCGAAAGGTTTGCCCAGCCTGGTGAAAGCCTTTCGAATCCAGGATAAAGTGAAAGGGATTGGTTTTGAGTTTGCCGATGCTGCCGACGCCTGGAAGAAGGTGGACGAGGAGCTGAGTGAATTCCATGCAGAAACAGATGTCGTACGGAAAGAAGCGGAATTGGGCGACGTCTTTTTTTCTTTAATTAATTATGCGCGGATTTCAGGTTTAAATCCGGATTCTGCACTTGAAAAAACCAACCTCAAGTTTATTTCCAGATTCCAGAAAATGGAAAACCTGGCCCTGGACAGAAACCTCAAAATCGAAGATCTCTCGTTGGCGCAGATGGATAAACTTTGGGAGGAAGCTAAAAAATTTGAATAAAAGCTATGCAACAGTTTAAAGTAGGCCTTTGCGCCTTCGGCATGAGCGGGAAAGTTTTTCACGCGCCGTTCCTTCAACAACACTCGGGTTTTGTGTTAGCAGCCATTGTAGAACGCAGGAAAAACGAATCGCGCGACAAATATCCCGACGCGAAAATCTACCGGAGCGTTGAGGAGATGCTGAGCGAATCAGACATGGATATTGTGGTGGTCAACACCCCGGTACAAACCCATTTTGAATATGCTAAAAAAGCGTTGGCCGCCGGAAAGAATCTCATCGTTGAAAAACCTTTCACCGTCTCAGCAGCCGAAGCCGAAGAGCTGACGGCGCTCGCCGCCGCGCACCAAAAGTTCATCAGCGTTTACCAGAATCGCCGTTTCGATCGCGATTTTCTGCAGGTGCGCAAAATCATCCAGTCACAAAAGCTGGGAACTCTGAAAGATGTCGAGATCCGTTTTGACCGTTTCCGCACTTCCCCAAGCGCTAAGGAGCACAAAGAAAATCCAAAGTTGCCGGGCTCAGGTGCACTACACGACCTGGGTTCGCACCTCATCGACCAGGCGACGCAACTGTTTGGGGCACCTGAAAAGGTTTTTGCTGATATATTTACCATGAAAGATGAAGTAGCGGCCAATGACTATTTCGATATTTTGCTGCACTGCAGAAACGGTTTGCGCGTGCGCCTGAAATCAACAGTTTTTGCCAAAGAAAACGCCTGGGCCTACGTGGTGCACGGCTCGCGCGGCTCCTTTTTGCAGATGCGCAGCGACGCGCAGGAAGAAGAACTCGTGGGCGGTGCAGTGCCCAAATATGCAAATGACTGGCAGAAAAAACTGACGGTACCGGATGGCATCCTGAATTACTTGGATGATGATGGTGAGCACAAACTCAGCACCACAAGCGAGCCCGGAAACTATATGCATTATTTTGACGCGCTGTACCGACACCTCACGATGTCCGATGCCCTGCCCTCGCCTGCAGACGAAATTGTTTTAAATATGAAAATAATCGAAGCCGCGCTGCAAAGTGCAGAAACAGGCGCTTTCGTTGTGCTTGAGTAAACCTTTCGGCGGCTTGCTGCTCTTTTTCAGTATTGAATTTAAATTAATTTTAAAACAGCTCAGGTTGGTGAGGTCTGATATTTGTATTTTCATAATAATTAAAAAAATATCATTATGAGTAATACAAATGCATCACAGGGAAGAAAAGTAGAAGCCAAAAGCTCTGCTGCCGAAGGACTGAAAGAACTCTTCGTAGATGAACTGAAAGACATCGTTTACGCCGAACGCGCGTTGCTGAAAGCTTTACCGAAAATGGCCAATAACGCCACGGAGCCCAAACTGAAAATGGCGATCGAAGATCACATCGCCGTGACTGAAGGCCAGGTACAGCGACTGGAAAAGATCTTTGAAATTCTGGGCGAATCGAGCCGCGGGAAAAAATGCGACGCGATGGAAGGCCTCATCAAGGAAGGTGAAAGCATCCTGGAAGAAACCGAGCCGGGTCCTGTAAGGGACGCGGGTATCATTTCAGCCTCGCAGAAAATCGAACATTATGAAATTGCCTCTTACGGCACACTCTCGGCTTTTGCCAATACGCTGGGTGAAACTGAAATAGTGGAACTGCTGGAAGAAACGCTGGTCGAAGAAAAAGAAGCCGACGCGTTGCTGACAGAATCTGCTTACAATTCCATCAACTGGGAAGCTGCAGAAGAAGATTAGAATTAATATGGGGCTGCGGCCAGAGGCAATTTGTGTTTTAAATGTTACTAATGGTCGCTTGTACTCTCATTCAGTTAAAAACTTCCGTCAACAGGTTTGACGGAAGTTTTTTTTTTGCGTTACTAATTTAAATTTAAAGAAGGATTGGACTTAAAGAGGAGCGCCTTTTGGCAACAAAAACTGAAATCGTTATCTTTGGTGACTTTGTTTATTATTTTTAATCTATTACCAGAAAATGATATTAATCGTTGATGACTCGCCCGAAAATATTATTTCCTTAAAGAAGGTGCTTGAAAAAAACGATTTTGAAGTCGATACCGCCTCTTCCGGAGAGGAAGCTTTAAAGAAAATCCTCAAAAAATCATACGTACTGATCATCCTGGATGTGCAGATGCCGGGCATGGACGGTTTTGAGGTGGCAGAAGCCATCTCCGGCTACAGCAAAGCCAAGGAAACCGCGGTTATCTTTCTGTCTGCGGCCAGTGCAAACGTAAATCTGATCACGAAAGGATATTCTTCCGGCGGTTTGGATTACATAAGCAAGCCGGTGGACATGAACATCCTTTTGCTGAAAGTAAAAACCTTCTACCGAATCTACGAACAGAGCCGCAAACTTCATGAAATGCAGGTCGCGCTGCAGGAAGAAATCGAATTCCGCAAAGAAGCCGAACGCAAGAAGGATGAGTTCATCAGCATCGCGAGCCATGAGCTCAAAACACCAATGACCAGCATCAAAGGCTACATCCAGCTGTTGGAGCGCAGCCTGGCTAAAAACGATATCGAAACCACCAGAACGCGTCTTGCGAAAGTGCAGAATCAGGTCGAAAAACTCAATCTGCTCGTCGCGGACCTGCTCGACATTTCAAAAATAGAAAGCGGAAAACTGAAGTTTAACCGACGCTATTTTTCGTTTGATGAAGTGCTGGACCACATCGTGGAAGTGATGCAGCAAAATCATCCACAGTTGCGTATGCAGAAATCGGGTGTCGTAAGCACCGAGATATTTGGCGATGAAATGCGGATTGAGCAGGTGATCATCAACTTCATTACCAACGCCATAAAATACGCGCCGGGCAGCGAAGAAATACAGATCATGGCAGAACAGCGTGAAGACTGCATCTATTTTTCCGTGCGCGATTTTGGCATCGGCATGTCCGAAGAACACCAGAAAAAGATATTCCACAAATTCTACAGAATCGAGGAAACCTCGGAACGTTTTCAAGGTCTGGGCATCGGACTCTACATCTGTCAGGAAATTATTGACCGCCATGGTGGCGAGATAGGCGTCCACAGCCAACCCGGCGAAGGTTCCGAATTTTACTTTACCCTACCGCTGCATCCTGAGCATGCACAACCCGAATTATTATGAATATGAGTTTTAACCGAAATTTACTTTTTGGGCTGGGACTGTCGCTCACGCTGTTGCTGGTGAGTTCCGTTGCCTCTTTTATCAGCATCCGAAACTTGATTGACAGCTCATCCATGGTTCGTCAAAGCAACCGCGTCATCAAAAAACTGGATCAGACTTTCTCGCTGGTGCAGGATGCCGAAACCGGCCAGCGCGGATACCTTCTGAGTGGCGACGCGCGCTTTCTGGATCCGTACAGCCGCGCAAAAGACAAGATATTCGAAGCCGTCACCGAGCTGTCTGTGGAAGTATCCGCCAGTGCCGCACAGGCTGAAAATCTGCAAAAACTCAAAAACAGCATATACAGCCGGCTCCAGATACTGGACCGTAACCTCACGTATAAACGCGGGAACGCCACCGTAACTCCCGAACAGCTTCTCGACGGCAAAAAGCACATGGACGAGATCCGGAATATGGTCGCGGTGATGCAGGCGCAGGAACAGGATAGCCTGAAACTTCGCACGGCCACCATGGATAGGTTCGCCTCCTTCACGCCGATGCTGATTATTTTCTCGGCGCTGCTGGCCATCACCATTACGCTGTTTTTCTTCCGTAAGGTGAGTCAGGATTTCCGCGAAAAAACAAAACTCACAGAAGAACTCGAGGAGAAAAATCAGGAAACCGAGAACCGCCTTAAAGCGATCGAGAAAGTCACGAGCCAAATTTCGAATGGAGATTATGATATCCTGTCCGACCAAAACGCGCAGCAAAACCTCGGGAATGTCTCACGTCCGCTGAATAAGATGGCTGCGTCACTTAAAACTTCATTCTCCACACTTGAAACCAAAGAATGGCTGAGTTCTTCCGTCGCTTTCCTGAATGAAAAAATGATGGGCGACCAAACCATCGAAAACCTGGCGTCGGCCGTATTGGAGAACATTACAGAAATCACCGAAAGCAGTGTGGCGGCGCTATATCTACAGCAGGACAACCTGCTGCATCTGTCCGGATCTTTCGCGATGTCGCGCGATAACGTGTACGATACAATAAAAATCGGGGAAGGCATCACGGGCGAAAGTTTCCGTACGGGAAAAATGAAACGTGTGGATGACATTTCAGAATCAAACATTATAATAAATTATGCCGCGGGAGGTACCAAGCCCACTAATATTGTGGCCATACCGATCACGCGCTACAATATACCGCTCGGCGTTATAGAGATCGGCAGCACCAAAAAATATACGGCACGTCAGCTCGAGTTTTTGGAAACCGTAGCCGGCAATATTGGGTTGGCTTTCCATAGTGCGCAGAGCCGCATCAAACTGCAGGAACTGCTCGAAGAAACACAGGCACAGTCTGAAGAACTGCAGTCGCAGCATTCAGAACTTGAAAACATCAATGCAGAACTTGAAGCACAGTCTCAGAAACTTCTGGCTTCCGAGGAAGAACTTCGCGTGCAGCAGGAAGAACTTTTGCAGAGTAATCAGGAACTCGAGGAAAGGACGGCACTGCTGGAGGAGAAAAACATTCTTATCGAACAGCGGAATATCGACATTCAGCAAAAATCCATCGAACTGGAGCAAAGCACCAAATATAAATCGGAATTTTTGGCCAATATGTCGCATGAACTCCGCACGCCGCTCAACTCCATCCTACTCCTTTCGAAACTCATGACGGAAAGTGAAGATCTTGATTCCCAATACGTGGAATATGCAGAGGTGATGCAGAGTTCAGGTCAGGGACTGCTTCAGCTTATCGATGAAATCCTGGATCTTTCGAAAATAGAATCGGGTAAAATGACGCTTGAATTCGGCGAGGTGCCGTTAAATGAGATCACGCAGGATATGCAGATGCTTTTTTCACCTTTAGCCAAAGACAAAAATCTGGCACTAAATATTACGGTGGAAGACGGCACGGCCGCAACATTGCGAACAGACAAACTGAGATTGGAGCAGATCCTTAAGAACTTAATGTCGAATGCGATCAAGTTCACTTCGGAAGGCAGCATCACTTTAAACGTTTCAGCAGAAAAAGATTTGGTAATTTTTAAAGTTATCGATACCGGAATCGGAATCGCACAGGACAAAATGCGCCTAGTTTTCGAAGCTTTCCAACAGGCGGACGGTTCCACACAGAGGAAATATGGCGGCACCGGCCTGGGTCTTTCGATCAGCCGCGAGCTTGCCAGACTTTTAGGCGGAAATATTACGCTGAAAAGTACTGAGGGCAAAGGCAGTGAGTTTACACTCACGATTCCGTTAAACGGGGAAACTATAGAAACCGAGGAAGATTCAGTACAAACCGAACCTGTAGCTGTTCAGGAAAAACCGCAGGAAAAACAACCGGAACGTTTTATCGCCAGTCATATTCCACAGCCGGTTTCCGACGACCGCGATACCATCACGGATAGCGATAAAGTCATACTGATCATTGAAGATGACACGCCGTTCGCCAAAATCCTGCTCGACTATGCGCGCAGCAAAAATTACAAAGGAATTGTAGCGGTGCGTGGCGATGCAGGTCTGGAAATGGCCCAGCATTATAAACCGCTCGCGATCTTACTCGATATTCAGCTACCGGTGATGGATGGCTGGCAGGTGATGGAAGCTTTAAAGAGCAACCCGGAAACCAAGCCAATCCCTGTACACATCATGTCTTCAATGAAATTCAAGCAGGAAAGCCTGTTGCGCGGCGCCGTAGATTTCATCAATAAACCTTTTGCGCTCGAGCAGATGCAGGAGATATTTAAAAAACTTGAAAACGCCTTAAACAAAGGTCCAAAGAAAGTGCTGATCGTAGAGGAAAATGAGCAGCATGCGAAAGCTTTAAGTTATTTTCTGAGCGCAAACAACATCACTACAGATATAGCCACGAACGTCAGTGACAGCATAAACTCGCTGCGAAGCCGCGAAATCGACTGTGTAATCCTAGACATGGGAGTGCCGGACCGCAATGCCTATGACACGCTGGAAACCATTAAGCAGAGCGAAGGTCTTGAACAGCTGCCGATAATCGTCTTTACGGGCAAAAACCTGTCGCAGGGCGAAGAAAACCGCATTAAGAAGTACGCAGATTCAATTGTGGTGAAAACAGCCTATTCTTACCAGCGCATACTTGATGAAGCTGGTCTTTTCCTGCATCTGGTGGAAGAAAAAAACCGCAAGAACCGCGAAAATCCCGACACGTTCGGGAACACCGGCGAACTGCGAAATATACTGAAAGGCAAAACCGTTCTCATCGCTGACGATGATGTGCGCAATATCTTTTCTCTTACCAAAGCGCTCGAAGTGCATGGCATGACCGTCATCCCGGCGATGGACGGCAAAGAAGCGCTGAAAGTTTTAGATAAAAATCCGGAGATCGACGTCGTGCTGATGGATATGATGATGCCGGAAATGGACGGCTACGAAAGCATCCGTGAAATACGCTCGATGCCGCAGCACCGATCACTGCCGGTGCTTGCTGTTACCTCGAAAGCCATGATGGGCGACCGCGAGAAATGTATCGCAGTAGGCGCCTCAGACTATATTTCGAAACCTGTAGATATTGACCAGCTGATCTCACTATTGCGGGTTTGGCTTTATGATAAAATTTAAACATCGCAGAAATGACCGACCAAAAAAAGATTCTGATCATCGATGATGACAGCAAAAACATCTTCGCGCTGAGTGCCGTTCTGAAGGCGAAAAAGTACGAATGTCTATCGGCGCTGAGCGCGAAAGACGGCCTCGGCCTTCTGCAGAGCCAACCGGAAATCGGCGTCGTGCTGATGGATATGATGATGCCGGAAATGGACGGCTACGAAGCCATCAACGTGATGAAAAACGCTAACGGCCTGAAGCAGATCCCGGTGATTGCCGTGACGGCGCAGGCCATGACCGGCGACCGTGAGAAATGCCTGGCGGCAGGCGCGGACGGTTATATCTCAAAACCCGTGAATGTGGACGAACTTTTGCAGGTACTCAAACAATTAAATTTCTAAAAAAAGTGCTCTCCGAACGTAGCGACGAATATCTGGAAACCCTGCTTTCTGACGTGCTTGAAGTCTATGGATACGATTTCACAGGCTATTCGCGCGCCTCCCTGAAACGCAGGATCGTCCGGCTTTTTGAACTCGACAGGTTTGTAAGCTTCGCTGAATACCGGTACAGGATAAAAACAGATCCCTCCTATTTTAAAAGATTTCTGGAGCAGGTCACCATCAATGTAACCGAAATGTTTCGCGACCCGGCGTTTTACAGCACTTTGAGGACTGAAATTTTGCCGCGCCTCGGAACTTATCCTTTTATACGTATTTGGGTGGCCGGCTGCAGTACGGGCGAAGAAGCGTATTCCGTCGCCATTTTTCTTAAAGAATTAAAACTGCTGCACAAATCGCTTATCTATGCCACGGATATCAACAATGCTGTGCTCGAAAACGCGTCGCAGGCCCTGATACCAATGAGCAAACTGCAGCTGTACACCGAAAACTACCTGGCCGCCGGCGGCAGCGAGCATTTCTCCGATTATTATTCTGCCAATTACAGCCTCGGCAAACTGAAAGAAGAGCTCCGTTCGAAAATTATCTTTTCGAGCCATAACCTTGTGACCGATAATTCATTCAATGAATTTCAGCTGATCCTGTGCAGGAACGTGATCATCTATTTTGACCGGCCTCTGCAGAACAAGGTTTTTCAGCTTTTTGACAATAGTCTGGAGAAATTCGGCTACCTCGCACTTGGCACCAAAGAATCGCTCGACTTTTCACCTGTTGCCAAAAATTTTGAACGTTTAAAAGGCGAAAAGATCTGGCGCAAAAGAAACTGATGATGAGATTTGACGCTCTGATGATTGGCGGCTCTGCCGGAAGCCTGGAAGTATTGCTCAAAATTCTTCCCGGTCTTGATGCTGCGCTTCCCTTCCCGATTATTATTGTATTACACAGGATGTCCGGCAAAGACAATATACTTACCGATTTGCTGGCGGCCAAAACCAAACTCGCCGTAAAAGAAGTGGAAGAAAAAGAAAGGCTGGCATCTGCTACCATCTACATCGCACCTCCCGGCTACCATCTGCTCATTGAAAGCAACCGGACTTTTTCGCTCGACGCTTCCGAAAAAGTCAATTTTTCACGACCTTCGCTGGATGTAAGTTTCGAGAGTGCTGCACACGTATTTGGTGAGAAACTGGCCTGCCTTTTGCTTTCAGGCGCGAACAGTGACGGCAGCGCTGGTCTACGCAAAGCGGCGGAGAAAGGCGGCAAAGTTATGGTGCAGGACCCCGACACCGCCGTTGTAAGTTATATGCCCGCGCACGCGCTGGAACATGTAACCGCAGATGCTGTTCTAAAGCCGGAAGAAATGCCGGATTTTATTAATAATTTAGCAAAATGACGACAATATAATATGGACAAAAAAGTATTTATTTTTGATGATAACGAAGAAATCCTGGAACTCTGCACCGAAATCCTGCAGGATTTAGGCTATGAAGTGAAAACGAGCCCAACCACCACGGATGTGGAAGAGCAGGTGCTCGACTTCATGCCGAACCTTATTTTCATGGACAACTGGCTCCCCGACATCAGCGGCGTTGAAGCCACCAAACGAATTAAAGGCCATGTAGAAATCAGCCACATTCCAGTAATCTATTTCTCCGCCAACAGCAATATCGGTGAACTGGCTTCGCTGGCGGGCGCCGATGATTTTTTAGCCAAACCTTTTGACATTCAGCAGTTTGAAGAAATTGTATTGAAATATTCTGACGCATAAAGCAACGACAGAATTTTACATTAACAATCCATCTTTCTTTTGAAGGATGGATTTTTTTGTGATTACATTTTTATTTAAATAAATATTTATTGTTTATCAATAATTATTTATTACATTTGAATAAACATTTAAACTTACCAATCATGAAAAACACAGATGATTTCGTATTCAAAGCGCTGCATGTAATTGCCTGGATTATCTTTGTAGGCCTTAGCATCGAGGCCGGCGCACTGCTTGTGACGTTTGTTTTCAGCATATTTAAGCCTGAAACCGTACCTCTACTTTACCAAAAACTGGATCTCAGCCCCATGTACGCACGCAGCCAGATGGCATTTTACAGCATTTACAGTTTAATTTTGTCTGTTGCGGTTCTGAAAGCCTTCCTCTTTTATAAACTCATCGAACTTACCACCAAAATCGATTTGAAAAAACCATTTAAAGATCTCATTTCAAAACAGATTTATACAGTCAGCTATTTCACCTTCACGA
>JAEZYN010000070.1 GCA_023419095.1 Bacteroidota bacterium
CAAATCTTCCTGTACGCGTCGCTGTGGACCTCGGCCTCGGTAGTTAAATTTCTGTGCTATGGTGTTTAATTTTTAATGTTAATTCTTAAATTTTTGCTTCCTTCTGGAAGTAGGCGATAAAATCTTCAACACTCATGGTGCCCAAATCGCCTTCGCCTCTTCTGCGGACAGAAACCGTGCCATTCAGTTCTTCATTTTCACCCACTACCAGCATAAAAGGTAGTTTTTTCATTTCAGCATCCCGAATTTTACGTCCGGTTTTCTCGTTTCTGTCGTCGATTAGGCCGCAAATATCGTGATTTTCCAGTAATTGCGAAACTTTTTTCGCATAATCAACATATTTTTCGCTGATTGGCAAAATCGTAAACTGATCCGGCGCCAACCAAAGCGGAAAATCGCCCGCAGTGTTTTCAAGCAGAATGGCGATGAATCTCTCCATAGAGCCAAACGGCGCACGGTGAATCATAACCGGTCTGTGTTTTTCATTATCGCCTCCCGTGTACCAAAGATCAAATCTCTCCGGTAAATTATAATCTACCTGGATGGTACCAAGTTGCCAACTGCGTCCGAGCGCATCTTTCACCATGAAATCGAGCTTTGGCCCATAGAAAGCAGCTTCACCGTATTCCACGATCGTTTTCAGACCTTTCTTTTCAGCCGCCTGAATGATGGCGTCTTCCGCTTTTTTCCAGTTTTCGTCGGAACCGATATATTTTTCTTTCTTTTCCGGATCTCTCAATGAAACCTGCGTCACGAAATCTTCGAATCCTAATGATTTAAAGACATAAAGTGTAAGATCGATCACATTTTCAAATTCCGACAAAAGCTGATCCGGCGTACAGAAAAGGTGCGCATCGTCCTGCGTAAATCCGCGAACGCGCGTCAAACCGTGAAGTTCGCCAGATTGCTCGTAACGATAAACCGTACCGAACTCTGCAAAACGTTTTGGTAAATCCTTGTACGACCACTGTCCGACCTTGTATATTTCGCAGTGGTGTGGGCAGTTCATCGGTTTCAGCATGAACTCTTCACCTTCATTCGGCGTTTTGATGGGTTGGAAGCTGTCTGCACCATATTTATCCCAGTGACCAGAAGTTACATAAAGTTCTTTGGCACCGATATGTGGAGACATCACGAACTCGTAACCCGACTTTTTCTGTGCTTCAGACAAGAAGTTTTCTAGTTTTTTTCTTAAAGCTGCGCCTTTTGGTAACCAGAGTGGAAGTCCCGCACCCACTTTCTCGGAGAATGCAAAAATTCCAAGCTCTTTTCCCAGTTTACGGTGATCGCGGCGTTTCGCTTCTTCAAGTTTTTCGAGATATTCTGTAAGGTCTTTTTGTTTTGGAAATGAAATTCCATAAACACGCGTCAGCTGCTTATTTTTCTCGTCTCCGCGCCAGTAAGCTCCAGCGGCGTTAAGAATTTTCACTGCTTTCACAATTCCGGTGGCAGGAATATGGCCGCCACGACAAAGATCAGTAAAGTTGTCGTGAGAGCAGAACGTGATTTCGCCATCATTAAGGTTTGAAATCAACTCGGTTTTGTAAGGATTGTCCTCGTATTCTTTTAATGCGTCTGCTTTGGAAACCGCATACAGATTGAACGTCGAGTTTTTCTTCGCGTTCTCGAGCATTTTCTTCTCGATCTTTTCGAAATCTTTTTCGGAAAGACTTTCGTCGCCGAAATCTACGTCATAGTAAAATCCGTTTTCAATGGCCGGCCCGATGGTAAGTTTAGCTTCCGGATAAAATTCTACAATTGCCTGCGCCAAAAGGTGTGCGGATGAATGCCAAAATGCTTTTTTGCCCAAATCATCATTCCAGGTGAGAAGCTGAAGCGTAGAATCGGCCGTGATGGGTGTGGTGATTTCGGTTTGCGTACCGTTTACCATTGCAGAAATTACGTTTCTGGCGAGGCCTTCGCTGATCGATTTTGCTACGTCGAGAGGCGTTACCGCGCTCTCGAATTCTCTGACGCTCCCGTCGGGAAGTGTGATCTTTACCATTTTTAGCTCAAAATTTTAAGAGGCAAAAATACGGTTTTTTCTTCCAACTTTATTTGTCTATCGGCTGAATTTAAATGAACTGTGTAACGGCAACCCTCCGGAATAGAAAATGCCCGGACTTATAGCCCTGATTGTAATGAAAATCCCCCTCGTTACCTGGCAAGGTGACGAGGGGATTGCAATGGAAAGCAGGCAGGGTAGTGGCAAGAGTGAAAATCTTCGGGCTTCTAAAAGAAAAAAATCCGAACAAAATGTCCGGATTTTATTTCTTTAGTTTCCTTTAATCATCTGCGTTTCCCATGGAATCCATGTCGGTGCTCATGCCGCGTCCGCGGAAATTGTAGGAGCGGTTTTCACCGACCATATACAGGTTGTTTTTGGCTTTGGCAATGATTCTTGCGCGTTCGTCTTCGGTCAAATTGTTGTCGGGCGATGCGAATTCCTCGCCCATGTAGCGGTCGCGTGTGACATCATTTACATTCAGCGCGCCCTCGTCGTTCATGATGTCGCGAGCTTTTTCGGCACGGTCGCTGGTATTGGTGTAAACGGTGACGATATTGCTTTTGCTACCGGCGTAGCTGTATTTTTTTCGGTCGTTATCATTGTCTCCGAAGAGCCAGTCCCAGAATCTGGATGTGTTTTCGTCTTCATCAAACTCAGAACCTTCGGTGTATTCGCCGGTGGTAGAATAGCGTGAAATCTGGTAATCTTCTTTTCCAAACCCTGCGCTGGCGAGTTTACTGGATGCTTTTTCGGCTGCTTCGGTAGTTGGGAACATGCCCACGACTGTGTATGACATAATTTTAATTTTTAAGGTTAAACTTTGCTTGGGAACAGCAAAAATTATGACAATGTCGTTTACAGAAGGTATTTAAATATAAAGTTAGAGCGAGTTTACACAAAAAAAACGAAAAAATTAATTTTCGTTTTGTTCCTGATTCTCGGTTTTGCCGTCCTTGTGGAGCTTTGATGTATGTTTTATTTCTTTATCTGTGGGCTCTTCGGTACGTATTTTTTCCGAGGATGCGGGGATGTTCGGCAAGTCCTGGTTTTCTTTTTTTACATCCGAAGTTGTTGTTTTCTTGGTATTCTTTTCAGGATTCATGAGGAAATTTTTTTAAAGTTTTGTAGTATCGATTTGACCGGTCTGGTCTTCGATTTCGTAGTTCAAAGCCCTTGCCAAAACAAAAAGCTGATCGAGATTCTCCATTAACTGTTTTCTTCCCTCGTTGCGAAGCCGCTGCTGGTTCACCGTTTTATACGCGTTGTCTTTCGCTGACTTTGTTACTTTCTGGAGGTCTTTCTCAGTGAAACGGTCGAGGAAAGAATCGTCCATCGACTGTATTTCTACACTCGGAATGATCTTGATATCGGCCTTCGGTACTTCTTTGATGATAAGTTTGCGGTTTACGGAATCAACTTCCAGTTTCATTTGGTTTAAATCATAAGAAACCTGCGCATTCGTTTTTGTGAATGTGATGAGCTCTTTTTCGATGTTTGGCAGCATGCCGCCCAAAAGTTGAGATGTCACTTTTGTTTTTTGCATGCTTGAGAAGTCCTGCTCCATTACGACCATTTTATTCATCTTTCGGATTTGGTTGGTGATGATGTAGTAATCATTCTGCATCTTATCCTCCGTTTTTTTGGAAAGTGAATTATAGATCAGCACCAACATCAGCATCGCGGCTGCCCCGATTATAAAAGGTAATATTTTCGAATAATTTTTCACTATTTGAATATTTCTTTGATCGGGGAGTTGTCTTTTTTAAGAATTTCAACCAGGTCGCGCTCAATGTAGCCGCTTTGCGGATTTTCAACGATGCGGCCGATTTCTTTCCCATATTTCTGTACAATTATTGTCGGTACAAACTGAATGTTAAGCGGGCCTTCCTCGCCGCCCGGCGCTTCTTTTTTCCGGTTTACTCCGATGATGGTGAGTTTGTTTTCGGGGAAATTTAGAGTTTCTAAAATTCTCATCAGACGTGGAACATGACGGTGACTGTCGCCGCACCAAGTTCCCATCACCACTGTAAGATTGTAGCTGTTAGGTTTTTCCTTTCTGAGTTCTGCGATGGCTTTTTCGTCGACGGTGTAACCTTCAAATTCCGGGTTGTACCATTCGCTGTATGGAGATTTCAGCAGTTGGTTTTTGGTTTGCGGGCCGAGAAGCATTTTGCCGTCGGAGGTACTTTCCACTTCGCGGTTTACCACTGTTTTTTGGCTGCTGCACGACACTGAGGTAAGCGTGAGGGTGGCCGCGAATATAAGCGTTGAAAATTTTCTCATTAACTTAAATTTTTGCTGGAGTAAGGTCTAGGATGCTTTTAAGATCTGCTGGAGAATAGTATTTGTTTTTAAGAACTTTGTTATCGGAAACCCGGTGAACATTGATTTTTTCTCCACTCGTTTCGCAATAGGCGTCTTCTCCTTTTTCTTTATAAAACGCTATTGTTTCATCTGCTTCCATTTGATTAGCGCAGGCTTTAGACATATTGGAACGCTGCACTTCGTTAAAAAGCTCTACAAATTTTTCGCCAAGCCCAAACTCCAAGACCGCGCCACTTAATACATACTGCAAATCGCAAATCGCGTCGGCGACCTCAACTATATCATTATTATCAATCGCTTCTTTTAGTTCATTGAGTTCTTCCTGAAGTAAGTCGACACGAAGTTTGCATCTTTCAGCAGACGGTATCTGTGGCGAACTGAGAATGGGTGCATTAAAGGTTGTGTGGAACTGAGCCACCTGATTCAGCGAATCTATTTTATCCATTTAAATTGATATTTAAACAAAGATAGAAATTCGAACTTAAAATGAAAAAGCCGCCGCAAATTGCTTTGCGGCGGCTCATATAAAGAAGGTTTCGTTAATTTATTCGCGGATAAAACGTTTTGAAGTCTTACCAATCTGAATGATATAAACACCTTTTACCAAACGGTTTACGTTCACTTTTTGGTCGGTGACGGTTCCGCTGCTGATCAGTTTTCCACTCATGTCGAATATTCGGAAGTCTGATGACTCCGCATTCTCGATATTCAGGATATTTCCTTTTATCGGATTTGGATAAATTGAAAGTCCTGTTGTAGGCGTAACCATTCGGTCTTCGTCTCTGTTGGCAGAAACGATGTTCAGCGCGTAGTCTTCAACCTGTCCGTAAGTGAAAGTGCCGCAAGGCGATGAAGGAACGGTATTGTACTGCATCATCACGCGCATTCTTGTGGTACCTACTTTTGCTGTAGTAGGAATCGTGAAACTGCCTGTTACCGGAGTTGTGGTTGAAGCTGTTTTAGTCCAAACTTTCTCGCCGGAATCTGTGAAGACACCGTTTCCGTTGTAATCAATGTACACCGCGTAAGCTTCTTTATACTTGGTAGATGTCCACGTTGGTGTAATTGTAATCTGGTAAGATGTTCCGCGTGTTACGTTTGTTGAAACGTTGGTGAAGTTTTCATATCCGGCAGTTCCGGTAGATGAATTATTAATGGTTCCGAACTTCACATTACCAATTCGCTCATCAGCTGTGTTGCTTGCAGAAGCTGTACAATACGTAACCGAGTTGCTCAACGTGGTAACTGAAACTGCATTACTGGTTGCTGAGATATTTCCGGCTGCATCTTTAGCTTTCACAGTGAAGCTGTAATTTGTGGAGGCCGTAAGACCGGTAACTGAATAAGATGTTGAAGCTGTAGAACCGATCAGCGCTGAATTTTGATAAACATCGTAACCTGTAACACCCACATTGTCAGTTGCACCGCTCCAGCTTAAATTAGTGGCTGAAGATGTAGTTCCTGAAGCAGATAAAGTGGGAGCCGTTGGCGCTGTGGTGTCACTCGCGGGAGCAAGTGTGGTAACGGAAACCGAATTGCTCGCTGCAGAAATGTTGCCCGCTGCATCCATAGCTTTTACTGTAAAGGTGTATGTAGTAGATGCTGCCAGACCTGTCGCTGTGTAATTTGTGGCTGACGTATTTCCAAGCAATGTGGAACCACGGTAAATTTCGTAACCGGTAACTCCCACATTATCCGTTGCACCGCTCCACGACAGATTTGTTGAATTTTGAGTGGTTCCGGAAGCTGCAAGTGTTGGTGCCGTTGGCGCCTGTGTGTCTGAAGTACCCGCGGTCACAGTGATGTTGGCTTTATTCACATTAAAGAAAATGTGGTTGCTGCCTTTCACCATGATTCGTCCTGTGGAAGTAGCTGAGTTCGGCATTGTAACATTTTGAGAACCGTCGTTTGGTGTTCCTGCAAGTAATGTTGTCCAGCTGTTGCCATTGTCTGTTGACCAAAGAATGTCTACGTTTGCGGCATTGATATTATTGGCGGTTGTACCGGCAACGTTCCATGTTATTGGCTGTGAAGAACCACCGCTGTATGTAACAGCAGAAGACTGTGAAGTAACTATAAATGGTCCTGCGGTCGCATTCACCGTAATCACGGCATCATCTGAATTATTTCCGGAACCGCCTGGACGGTTATCACGAACTGTAAATCTGAAATTAAGATTTCTCGCAATAGATGAAAGCGCCTCAACAGTAATTTCCTGCCCAGCCGTGGTGGTTGAACCGGCTAAAACCGACTGCATCCGTGGGAAGTACCGCGTAGGCGAGGTAGAAGGTACCCAGCTGCGGAAGTTCACACCTGTTGTTTTTGTTGCGCTTGGCGCTGCCGACGTAGTCTGGTTGTCCATCTGTTCCCAAATGTAGGTAAGTGCATCACCGTTCGCATCAATTGAAGTTCCGGTAAGCATGTAAGGTGTACTTTTCGGAACCGTATAATCAGAACCTGCGTTGGCTGTGGGGATTGAGTTTCCTGTGGGCGTATTTACTGAGCAGGTTTTGGATTTAATGTTATTTGTGATCTGCTGAATGGTCACTGCATGAAAGATTGGGTCTGAATGTGGCTGAATGTCAACCGACGTAATGCCCGCATAGCCCATGATCGTGGAGCCCGATCCAGGCTCCATCTGAACACCTGTGCCTTCATTGGAATGAGTAAAAGTATGGTTTCCGCCAAACTGATGACCCATTTCATGTGCAACATAATCAATATCGAAGTTATCACCAGCCGGAATGTTATCAGCAGGGGAGGTTATACCTTTGCCTTTTGAACCGTTTACGCAGACGCAGCCGATACAGCCCGCATTTCCTCCCCCGCCGGAAGCACCGAATAAATGCCCGATGTCATAATTTGCCTCGCCAATCACCGAGGTTAGTGTAGACTGAAGCTGGTTATTCCATTGCGACATAGAAGATGCGTTCGAATAGGGGTCTGTGGAAGCATTGGTGTAAATCACGGCATCGTTATTAGCGATTAAAACCATTCTTACCGAAAAGTCTTTTTCGAAAACGCCATTTACGCGCGTCATCGTGTTGTTCATCGCTGCAAGTGCCTGTGCCTTTGTTCCGCCAAAATAAACGGCATATTCTCCTGTGCACGAAAGCGCGAGCCTGAAAGTACGAAGTAAACCGTCGTCTGCGTTCGGTCTGGCTGAAAGGTCGGTCTGGGCCCGAACCTCATCGATCGTAGTACATTCAAATTTGCTTAAATTATCTTTTTTGTCAGATCTTTTGTACACAACATAGGTTTGTGCGTCGGTTGTGTAAGGCTCAATAAACACGGCAGAATTGTCCGCATGAATTTCCATGGACGAAAGTCCGAGCGGAGAAACACTGAAGTAAATTATTTTGGAAGGATCCGATAGGCTTTGGCCCACATAGGCTTTGATGTCCGGATATTTTGCGGCCAGTGCAGGTTCAAAATTCGACTGTTCTGAAACCTTAAAATCTTCTAAATTACCCTCACCGGAAGGGAAACTTATTATTTTCCCTGATTTTTCATCTGCTGCGAGTTTTTTCGGAGCGTTTTTTAAAGCCAGTTTCAAGCCTTCAATGTCAAGCTGAAAAAGCCTGGGCGTCTGTATGGAAACTTTATTTCCGATGACTTCAGCGTGCGCCGAACGGGAAGTTTGAGTCCACAAAGAACCGGTTTGGCCAAAGATCAAACCGGCTACTGCCGCGAATGCGAGCGATAATAGTTTTGTTTTCATTTAATACAAATAATTTGAATTATTGTTTCCGTTAAGAAAAATCAAATGTATATAAAAAAACAAATTACATAATGTGTTTTACTATAAAAAATTTAGAGAAAAGTTTAAATCGATGATTTTATCGAAATTAGCGTTTAAGCAAAAAAAAACACCGATACCGGTGTTTTTTCTATTGTTTATGATTGATTATTGTCGGGAAATCTCGCGGCCAATCACCAATTTTTGAATTTCTGAAGTACCTTCGCCGATTGTACAAAGTTTCGCATCGCGGTAAAACTTCTCTACCGGGAAATCTTTGGTGTAACCATAACCTCCAAAAATCTGCACCGCATTGTTTGCGATGCGCACGCAAGCCTCAGATGCATACAGTTTAGCCATTGCACCTTCTTTAGTCATAGGTTTCTTGGCATTCTTCAGATCTGAAGCCCGCTGAATGAGCAGTTCCGCAGCATCAATTTCAGTAGCCATATCTGCCAGCATAAAATTTATCGCCTGAAACTGATTGATTGGCTTGCCAAACTGATGTCTTTCCAGAGAATATTTTAAAGCTGCTTTATAGGCGCCACGCGCGATTCCTAAACTCAATGCCGCGATAGAAATCCGTCCGCCATCAAGAATTTTCATAGCCTGTTTGAATCCTGAACCTACTTCACCAAGGCGGTTTGCATCCGGAACGCGGACATTATCGAAAATAAGTTCGGCAGTTTCTGACGCACGCATCCCGAGTTTGTTTTCTTTACGGCCAGACGAGAAACCGGCCATGCCTTTTTCGAGTACGAACGCGGTTGAATTATTTTTTGCGTCTTTTTCGCCGGTTCGTGTCATCACCACAGCGATATCGCCTGAAATTGCGTGGGTAATAAAATTTTTCGCACCGTTGATGATCCAATCATCCCCATCTTTCACGGCAGTAGTGCTCATGCCACCGGAATCTGAACCCGTATTGTGTTCTGTCAATCCCCACGCACCGATGACTTTTCCTGACGCTAACTGTGGAAGCCATCTGTGACGCTGCTCTTCGCTGCCAAATTCGTAAATATGATTTGTGCAAAGCGAGTTATGTGCAGCAACTGAAAGACCGATAGAAGGATCTACCTGAGAAATTTCATCTAAGATGGCAACATATTCATGATAACCTAAGCCTGAACCTCCGTACTCTTCGGGAATAACGATGCCCATAAAGCCCATTTCACCCAGCTGATGAAACAGTTCCACAGGGAAGTGTTGGCTCTCGTCCCATTCCATAATGCTGGGGCGAATGTTCTTTTCTGCAAAATCTTTGGCAGTTTCGGTAATCATTGAAATATTATCCATTGTGTAGCTACTCATATTTTATGTTTTGATTTCAAAGATAATTAAAATGCAGGAAGCGGAAATACTTTTTTTGTCAAGCCTGAAAACAGTAATTTTAAACAAGAAACCCATTAGCTGTTTCTACCGGAAATAAAAGTGTCAATGTTTATATTCCAGCAGTCTGTAAATGTTTAATTTAGCCACTCAAATTTTAATATATGAAGCGAATTTTACTATTAGCTGTTTTGAATTCTTTTTACGCATTTTCCCAGGCACCCGCAGGTTATTACGATGGCACAGCGTCGCTTTCGGGCTATGCATTAAAAAGTAAACTGCACGAAATTGTCTACGCTAAAAACATTACCTGGCATTACGGCGACCTGACTGGCTTTTATAATCAGACGGATCTTGACCGCTACTATGACCATGGTGCGGCCAATAACACGATTCTCTTGGATATTTATTCCGAGATACCGGCCGGTCCCGATGCTTACGAATATACAACCGCCAACATTATCGGGTCTGCCTCAGCAGAAGGATTGGGTTGGAACCGCGAGCATATGATGCCACAGAGTACTTATAACAGTAATTATCCGATGTACTCCGATCTGTTTTATGTGATACCTACCGATGCACGGATCAATCAGCTGCGGAGCAATTACCCGTATGGAATCGCCGGAACTACAAATTTTTACACTTTCAGCAACTCTTCAAAAATCAGCCGAAACGGGACACCCAACTCGGGGTATACAGGCAGGGTTTATGAACCGATAGATGAATTTAAGGGTGATATTGCCCGGAGTCTGCTTTATTTTGCTGTTCGGTATGAAGGTAAATTAAGCTCATTTAATTATAGTAACGGAACTTCAGCTGCGAACGACACCAGCCCTTTAGACGGAACCGAGGAAAAAGCTTTTGAAAACTGGTATATTCAAATGTTGCTTCAATGGCACGCACAAGATCCGGTTTCGCAAAGAGAAATCGACCGGAACAATGCCGTTTTTGCAATCCAAAAAAACCGGAATCCGTTCATCGATCATCCTGAATGGGTGAATTTGATCTGGACACAAACACCCAGTACGGTTGCGCCACAGGCTCCACAGAATTTGTCGGCATCCGGTACAAGCGCTTATTTTGTGAATTTAAACTGGTCTGCGTCGCCATCCGCCGGTGTGTTGCAATACCGTGTTTTTCAAAACGGAGTTTTAGTGGCCACTACTAAAAATACGGATATTTCGATTGATCATTTGCAGCCCGGCACAGCCTATAATTTCACGATTCGGGCGTACAATGACGGTTATCTTGAATCTGAAGACAGCAATTTAATTACAGTTAATACACTGGCATCGGATATTTATTCGAAAGATCTGATGATCACCAAATATCTGGAAGGCAGCGGACAAAACGCAGCTATCGAAATTACAAACCGGACTGGACATACAGTAGATCTTAATAAATATCGTCTAAGCATTCAGTTTTATAATAGTGCAAACGATAACTATTATTTTCCTGCGCCGTACGAGCTGGAAGGCCTCGTACAGCACAACGAAACTTTCGTTGTACTGAATCCCTACTCAAATTTTTCGTGTATAACCAATGATGAAGCCCGCTTTGTTTCTGCGGCGCCACAAATGTCTTTTTCCGGCAGTCAGTATCTGGAACTTCGGTACATGAGCACGACGGTGGACGCGATAGGTGTACGTGGGATTGATAATTATTCAACATTAGCCAATAAGTCACTGTACCGTCTGAATGCTGTTACAGAGCCGAGTTCAACATTTGCGCTCTCTGAATGGCAAAACTATCCGGAAGATTATTGTGAAAATCTTGGAACTTTGGCAGTTTCCGGTTCGTCAGCAAATCCCAAAAATAATATCAGTATTTATCCCAATCCTGTTGCAGGAAATAATGTCTTTGTTGCAGGAAATTCGCTGGAAAAAATAAGTAAGCTTTTAATTTTTGATGCCGGCGGAAAACTGGTTCGCACCATAAAACAGCCGTTTAAAAATGGAAAAACAATTGATGTCAGCGGTTTGGGAACCGGCGTTTATACATTAAAACTCGATCAGCAGACTTTAAAAATAATTAAAAAATAATTAAAGTTTCGAAGTACAATGCCGTTGCTAGTCATTGCGTACGTACAGCCGCATGCGGGTTTCGTATTCAGGTTTTAGTTTCAGGTATTTCCAGATCTTTCTGTCATCCGGATTTGTAATTCTGTAATATATTATTTTATCCGCAGAATATTTAAAGTAAGGATGGTTTTTCAGCCATTCTTCCGGTGCGTCCGCCAGCTTATACTTTGCGACTTTGGAAACATCCAGCGGCGCGATATAAATGAGGCGTTGCGCCAGAATTCTGTCGATATCATAAGTGTCAACTATCTGCTCTTTGGTGACAAATCCGCCCAGCTTCTTGCGATAACTTAGCATCATAGCCGCGCTTTTATCATCAAAGCCGAATTCCTGCAACTGCCGGAATGTAATTTCATTTAGGTCTACTTTTGAAAAATCAGTCTTCGCTTCGGCTGACACCTCATTTGTATATGGTCTGGAAGCAAAGGATGCTTTGGGCAGATTGGTAGAGGTATTCGTTTCGGCGAGAACGATGAATGGCTTTAATTCCTCAAATTTTCCCGGTGAAATAACGAAGCAGTTTTGTATGTCATCTAATGATTTAAAGCTTCCACGCAGCTTGCGGTCACGATAATTTATAATGACCTGCGCCTGTTTTTCTGAAAAACCTAAAGATTTCCAACCTTCCAAATCAGTTGAATTTGGGTCAAACTTGTGGTAAGTAATCTGCGGTTTCTGCTTTGTTGGCTTAAAATTTTCCTGTGCCAACACCTCATGTGGAAGATTGTCGGGTAGCAGCAGATACGGCTCCATCTGCCGGTACTTTTCATCGCTGATCATGAAACAGGCCTTGAATTTTTCCTTACTGATGAAGCTGCCGCCGAGGTAATTTTTGTATTTTAAAATCGAATTGGCCTGTTTTTCTGAGAATCCCATTTGTACAAAATCATCCGCGCTGAGATGATCAGGATTGAATTTTCCTTTTATACGAAGCTGATGATGAGAACTGTTTTTAGACTTAAAGTTTCTGTAGTTCGCAGTGTAATTATTGAATATTTTATAACCTTGAGTTGAACTTTCCGGCAACAGAATGTAAGGTTCCAGCTGCGCAAATTTTTCAGGCGAGATGGCGTAACATTTCTTGAGTTGAGCTTTAGAATTAAAAGTGCCGCCAACCACCTGCTTGTATTTCAGAATCGTCGCAACCTGTCTTTCACTGAAGCCAAGATTTTGCCATTGGTCGGCATTGAGGTCATTGGGATCAAAATCCTGAAGTGGTGGCTGTTCGGCCGAAATATATTCCAGTCTGCTTTCCGCTGGCTTAGGCTCTTTATTCGGCTTTTGCGAATTAAAATAATATAAACCGGATAGAAGTATGGCACCGGATGTAGCGAAGCCAAGAAAATAATTTTTTGCTGCTGAAAACTGAATGTGCGAGCGCATGGCGATTTTTCTTTAAAGTTATCGCTTATGACTGACAGTCAGACGTTTAAATCACGCACAACAGTTGGTGAATTGACCCTTTAACAACTAAGGTTTTTCAACTAAAGAATCTTTAAGTTTTACGAGTTCCGCCTTTACGAATTCGAGCCGGCTGATGATGGAAACAGTTTCCGAAATTTTACTGTTGGTCGCCAGCGCGATTCTGGCGCCGTCAAGCGTGTAACCTTTCTCTTTCACAAGATGATAAATGATCTGAAGGTTTTTGATGTCTTCAGGTGTGAAATAGCGGTTGCCTTTCTTGTTTTTTTTAGGCTTGATGATGGGGAATTCCTGTTCCCAATAACGTATCAGCGACGCGTTTACGTTAAAAGCCTTGGCTACTTCGCCGATCGGATAATAGAGTTTGTCGGGCAGATTAAGTTTCATCTCAGTGTGCAAAAAATGATTTTTAAAGATAGCGATTAAATAATCTAATACGCGATTTCGACTTTTACTTTTTTGCCTTTAAGTTTTTCGGTGCTTAGTTTCTGCAAAACTGTTTTCACTTTTTTGCGGTCTACCGCTACGTAAGAACTAGTGTCTTTCACCTCGATCAGGCCGATTTCGTCTTTTGTGAGTCCGCCTTTTTTAATTAGATAGCCTACAATGTCGACTTTATTGACCTTGTCTTTTTTGCCGCCACTTATATAAATAGTTTGAAAAGGTGTTTTTGCGGGAACCTGGCGGAATTCCGTCACGGTCTCTTCGGGCGTGCTGCTTTGAATGAATGGGAAATTTTCATCTTCTGTCATTATTAAATAAGCAAAACCTCTCGCATTCATCCGTGCTGCACGGCCGTTTCGGTGGATAAACGCATCTTCTTTGGCCGGCAACTGATAGTGAACAATCGACTCCACTTCGGGCACGTCGAGGCCGCGTGATGCAAGATCCGTGGTGATGAGTATCCGTGCAGAATCATTCCGGAATTTCAGCAGTGCGCGCTCTCTTTCATCCTGTTCCAGGCCGCCGTGAAAGATTTCACGGTCAATCCCTTTTTCGCGCAGAAGTTCAGAAATACGGTCTACAGCATCGCGGTGGTTGCAGAAAATCAGCGTCCTCTTGTTGCCGATTTTGCAGATAAGATGAAAGAGCGTGTCTAATTTCTCTTCTGAAGTCGTCATCACTTTGCGCAATTGGATATCAGGTTTCGTTTCCTGAAGTTTTAAAAAGCTGACTGTTTTTTCGTTCTTTAACCCAACAAAATCCGGAATTTTGTCCATCGCGGTTGCGGAAGTGAGGATGCGCTGCGATAAATTTTGCAGCGATGCAATGATGTAGTTCATATCCTCTTCAAAACCGAGTTCAAGCGCTTTGTCAAATTCATCAAGCACTAAAGTTTTGATTGTGCCCGGATCAAAATTTTCATTTCGGAGATGGTACGCGACCCTGCCCGGAGTTCCAACAAGCAATGCCGGAGCCCGCGACAGACTGTTAAGTTCAATTTTTTTGTCGTGCCCGCCGTAGCAGATGGTGACTTTAAAATCTGTTCCCATCGATTTGAAAACCTGCTCGATCTGCAATGCAAGTTCACGCGCCGGAACCAAAACGATCGCCTGTATACCCGCTGCGTCTTTTTTTAAACCGCGAAGAACGGGGAAAAGAAATGCAAGTGTCTTACCTGAGCCTGTGGGTGACAGCAATACGATATCTGTTTCATTTTCAGAGGCTGCGTATGCAGATTTCTGCATCTGGTTCATATCCTGAATCTGCAGTCTTTTGTAAATAGGTTCTAATTCCATTCTGCAAAGGTACGTGATAGATCGCTTTTTTTTATCTGAATCTAAATGTCGCACTATCATGTTGTAATTCAATTATTTTGCGTACTTTTGCACCACTTTTTGTGGGTCATTTGGCGAAGCTAAACATTAACAACTAACTTCTTCCGTATTTTTCACCTGCCACATTAAGCCAAAAGTGAAAGAGAAGGAATACAAATTTTTTTATTTTATGTCAGAAACGACAGACAAAGCAGAGGTTCTTTTGAACCAAAACGTAGCACCGGAACAGTTTGATTGGGATTCTTTCGAATCAGGATTAGACGCTGATGCAAGAAAAGAAAAAAGCGATTTAGAGGAAATCTACAACGGTTCTCTTAACAATCTTCAGGACAATGACGTTCTTGTAGGTAAAGTGGTAAGACTTACTGACAAAGAAGCGATCGTTGACATTAACTTCAAGTCTGAAGGTGTAATCTCTCTTAACGAATTCCGTTACAACCAAGGATTGCAGGTAGGCGATGAAGTAGAAGTAATGGTTGACAGAAGGGAAGACAAATCCGGACAGCTGCAGCTTTCTCATAAAAAAGCCAGAACGCTGAAAGCATGGGATAAAGTTAACGAGCTTCACGAAACTGGAGAAATCGTAAACGGTTTCGTAAAATCAAGAACGAAAGGTGGTATGATCGTAGACGTACACGGTATCGAAGCGTTCTTGCCAGGTTCACAGATTGATGTGAAGCCTATCAAAGATTACGATCAGTTCGTAGGTAAAACGATGGAATTCAAAGTTGTGAAAATCAACCCAGAGTTCAAAAACGTTGTAGTATCTCACAAAGCGCTTATCGAAGCAGATCTTGAAGGTCAGAAGAGAGAAATCATCGGTCAGTTAGAAAAAGGACAGGTTCTTGAAGGAACTGTTAAAAATATCACTTCTTACGGTGTATTCGTTGATCTTGGAGGTGTTGACGGACTTATCCATATTACAGACCTTTCTTGGTCTAGAGTTAACCACCCATCTGAGATCCTTTCAGACGGTGAAACTGTGAAAGTTGTAATTCTTGACTTCGATGATGAGAAAACAAGAATCCAACTTGGTATGAAGCAGCTTGAACCTCATCCTTGGGATGCACTTTCTGCTGACCTAAAAGTTGGTGACAGGGTTAAAGGAAAAGTAGTGGTTCTTGCTGATTATGGCGCATTCGTAGAGGTTGCTCCAGGAGTAGAAGGACTGATTCACGTATCTGAAATGTCTTGGTCGACTCACTTGAGAAG
>JAEZYN010000103.1 GCA_023419095.1 Bacteroidota bacterium
CGGTGGCTGCGGACGCTGTGTGCCAGTTTTCTTCGTCTAAAATTCCATCAATTTTGATGGCCGAAGTTATTGGGATCGCTTCAATTCTCTTACGTTTTATACTGTCACTGCCTACTTTTTGTGCGGCAAAACTTGCTGAAAACAGCGTGAGTGCGCAGCATTTAATTAAACTTTTCATGGCGATTTTTAGTTTGCTACGTATAAGACAATAAAACGCCTCATTTTGTTACAATGAGGCGCTGATAAATAAATCTGTAATGTTTTTATTTGATGAAATTCAGTGGATATTTGACGTTTTTATAAGAATCGAGACTGGCTTTCAGTGAACCAACGGCCAGTTCAGCCTTGATGGCGACGGGTACATAATTCCGGTCATTACTCACCCACAGCGTTACACCTTCTTTATCCCGGAAGACGCGGCCACTCATCACCTGCGGCACAATTTTGAGACAGTTGATCGTTCCGAATTTTGTCTTTACGTTTTCGCTGCCGGCCACTTTCAGTTGGAAAGGGAAAAGCTCATCGTCGATCCAAATATTCAGTTTCTTGACACTGCCCACCCTTAATTCCGATGAATCAAGACTTCTCAGATAGTAAAATGCTGACAGCATGTCCTGTACGCCTCTTACCGACTTCATGCTTTTTGACGTATTTTTTTCTTTGTCGGTGAGAATCAGCGTCTGGTTATCATGATTGAAAACTGTCTGCAAATGCTGTGTATAGCCACCTTCCTGCACATTGCGGACATAATAACTCGGCAAACCTGTCCGGTAATTGATGAAGCTTTCATAATTATCTTCAACTTTAAAAAAGGCCCGAACTGCGCCTGTCGTGCGTCCGTAACCCTTTACGTAAATGTGGGGCTGGCCTCTGTAATTGGTTTTCTGTGCTGTGAGTGTCGCTGTACCTGCATTGAGTAAGCCATAATGAATTCTATAATGTAAAACCTCTCCGGACTGGATGTTATCTAATTTTTGGGAAAACCCGAGGGCAAAAAAAAGTATGCCCAACAGACTAAAAAAATTTCTCATGTGCATGGATTTGCAAATAATTTGCCACAAATATAAAACATAGGCTGGTACGCCGTTTTCACGCGTGTCGACAACTATCGTCCAATGACTGTTCTATTATTTTTCTTAAATTTGCCGAATTAAATTTTATATAGATGATTACTACCGATATATTGATTATAGGCGCCGGCCCGACGGGTCTTTTTGCGGTTTTCGAAGCTGGTCTGCTTAAGATGAAGTGCCACATTATTGATGCGCTGCCACAGCCGGGCGGACAGTTGACTGAACTTTATCCCAAAAAACCTATTTTCGATATTCCCGGTTTTCCATCGATCAACGCCGGAGATTTGGTAGATAACCTGATGGAGCAGATCAAACAGTTTCAGCCCGGCTTTACATTGGGCGAAACCGCGCAGACTTTAACAAAGCTTGAAGATGGAACATTTGAAGTAGTGACGAATAAAGGAACCGTTCATCATGCAAAAGCAGTAGCGATCGCAGGTGGATTGGGAACCTTTGAGCCCAGAAAACCGACAATTGACAACATCAGTGAATATGAAGAAAAGGGCGTAGAATATTTTATTAAAGAACCTGAACATTTCCGCGGGAAAAAGGTCGTAATTGCCGGCGGCGGCGATTCCGCTCTGGACTGGAGCATCTTCCTGGCCAACGTTGCTGATGAGGTAACATTGATTCACCGCCGCAATGAATTCCGTGGCGCGCTGGATTCAGTTGAAAAGGTTCAGGCTTTAAAAAATGAAGGTAAAATTAACCTAATCACACCGGCAGAAGTAGTAGGAATCAAAGGTGACGGTAAAGTGGCCGCGATCACCATTGAAAAAGACGGCGAAAAATTTGACCACCAAACCGATTATTTCATTCCGCTCTTTGGGCTTACTCCCAAACTTGGCGACCTTGGCAACTGGGGTCTGGAGATAGAAAAGAATGCCATCGTGGTAAACAACGCGCTTGATTACCAGACAAACATTCCGGGTGTATACGCAATTGGCGATATCAACACCTACCCGGGTAAACTGAAACTTATCCTTTGTGGTTTCCACGAAGCGACGCTGATGTGCCAAAGTGTGTACAATATGCTGAACCCTGGCAAGAAATACGTTCTGAAGTATACGACGGTTAGCGGCGTGGACGGCTTCGACGGCAGCCGCAAGGAAGCGGAGAAAGCGGTGGTGAAGAAGATTGAGTAGGTGGAAAGAGCCAAGAAGAAAGATGAAAAGGGATAGAGGAAATAGCCAGACAAAAGTGAGGAGCCAACAAGCAATAACTAAGACCAATGCAGGATATTAATATAAAAATTACCGACCGTAAAGGCGAAACGCATGAAGTAGCGGCTCCCACGGATATGTCGATGAATCTGATGGAAGTCATCCGTTCTTATGAATTGGCGGAAGAAGGAACCATCGGCGTTTGCGGTGGCATGGCAATGTGTGCATCGTGTCAGGTTTACGTGATCGGCGGCGCTGAAAAACTCGTGGAAATGGATGCCGAGGAAGATGCAATGCTTAGCGAAGCCTTCCATGTAGAAGCGAACTCAAGACTGAGCTGCCAAATACATATCACGGAACAGATTGAGGGTCTTGAAGTAAAGATCGCACCGTATCCATAAAGTTTGAATTGAGGTTTGCGAGGTAAAGTATAGAGGTTATAAGCATCAACCTCATATTTCTAAATAAATTGAACAATTTAAACAATTTGAACTCCTTGAACGCTTTGAACTAAGTCCTAGCTACACGTTCAGCTTTCCGCGGAATCCCCGCGCGGCATAGTAAGAGTCAGCGCCATTGTGATAAATGAACACACTTCCATACCGGAAATCGCCGAAAATAGCTCCACAAAGATCACGGATGCTGTCGGGCGTTTTCAGCCAGCTTGATGTTTTGGTGTCGAATTTCCCGTGGGTCTGCAGGAAACGGTAATCGTCTTCATCCAGAAGTTGAATTCCCATTTCAGTGGCCGCGTCGAGTACGTTATTTTTAGGCTTGTTTTCCTTTCTTTTCTCAAGCGCAGCCCGGTCATAACAGAAACTTCGGCGTCCGTTGGGGCTTTCGGCCGAGCAGTCCATGAAAATAAACTGGCCGGAATTTTCATCGTGGCTTAGTACATCCGGCTCGCCACCTGTCGTTTCCATTCTGATCAGAATTTCCGTTTTTTCAGGGTTGGATCTTAATTTTTCTTCAATTATATTCCATTCTAATCCCTGGTGACGCTGCGGATTTTTTCTAAATCTTGTTTCGAGCAACTTTAAAAATTCTTCGGCTTTCATTTCATCTATGTTTTAATGCAGTTTATTAATTCTAGAAATATTTAAAATTAATAAAAATTCAATAAGCTTAGAAAATTTAAGCATATTCACCATTACATTGCCATCTCAAATCTTAGCGTGGATTTACTTAATCCAACTTTAATAATTTTTACAAAAAAAAAGCCGCTTCCCTGGATGAAAAACAGCTTTTCTGAAAATATTAATTGAATTTATTCTGACTCTTCAAGTTCAGCAATTAAAGACCTCAAATCTAGCGGCCTTGTGTACATGATGATACTGCCGTCTTCATTATACGTCCACAAATCTCTCGGGCGGTCCCAATAGAGTTCTACACCGTTACCGTCCGGATCGTTGAGATAAATCGCTTCTGAAACGCCATGATCACTGGCGCCAGTCAACGGATAATCTGCAGCACGCAACCGCATAAAGATGGCCGCAAGATCTTTTCGTGTAGGATAAAGAATGGCGGTGTGATAAAGTCCGACGCCATGAGGCGAGGCGGGCGGTGCATTTTTGCTTTGCCACGTGTTCAGCCCGATGTGATGGTGGTAACCGCCCGCGGAAAGAAATGCAGCCTGATCACCGTAAAACGTGGTGACTTCAAAACCCAGCAAATCCCGGTAGAACGCAAGTGCGCGGTCAAGATCAGCCACTTTCAGATGAACGTGGCCAATGCGCGTCTGCGCAGGGAGTGTGTATCCGTTTGACATGATTTCTTATTATTTGTGGAATGTACTAGTGATCAAGTTTATTTCTTTGGAATCTCCTTTAAAATTTCTTTCAGGAAACCCCAGAATTTTTGGGCGGACGGGATGTTTGCACGTTCGTCCGGCGAGTGCGCACCACGAATTGTCGGGCCAAAACTCACCATCTCCATTTCAGGATAATTTGCGCCGATGATACCACACTCCAGACCGGCGTGACACGCTACGACGTGAGGTTTGGAACCAAAATCCCTTTCGTAGATTTTCTCCATCAGTTTCACGATATCTGATCCCGGTTTTGGTTTCCAGCCGGGGTATGATCCGCTGAATTCTACTTCCATACCTGCAAGTTCAAAAACTGATTTAAGCTGTTCAGCTACCGCAAATTTGGTAGAATCTACCGATGAACGTGAAAGATTAAGTATTTTCAAATTTCCGTTTTTCAGTTCTACGCGCGCAATGTTGTTAGATGATTCCACCAGATCCGCAACGTCCGGACTCATACGGTAAACGCCGTTGTGAGCAGATTTTAAAGCTAAAATTATTTTCCGTGAATCTTCTTCGCTAATGGCTTTTTCGGTGCTTGAGTAGGTTTCAATATTGATATGGAGATTTTTCTCCACCGCTGCGAATTCTTCCATAATGGCGTTTTTGAGAATTGTAGCTTCTTCAATAAACTCCGCTGAGTTGCGGACTGAAAAAATGGCTACCGCCTCGCGTGGAATTGCGTTACGCAAACCACCGCCATCAATGCCTATCAGTTGAATGTTTTGATTGTCGAGCGCAACGTACAGCAAACGGCCCAAAATGACATTTGCATTTCCATAACCTTTGTGAATGTCCATTCCGGAATGTCCACCCTGTAATCCTTTGATTTCAATTTTGACCATTTGCCCACTGGGTGCTGCCAAACCGTAAGTCTGCGAAGCCGTCACATCTACGCCGCCCGCGCAACCAATATCGATTTCATCGTCTTCTTCGGTGTCTAAATTGAGCAAAATTTCACCTTGCAACTGTCCGGGTTTAAGGCCCATCGCGCCCGTCATACCGGTTTCTTCATCGATTGTGAAAAGCGCTTCAAGATCGGGATGAGGTATGTCATCGCTTTCTAGAATACTCATGATGGCGGCTACACCGAGGCCGTTGTCTGCTCCCAGCGTAGTGCCTTTTGCTTTTAGCCAGTCTCCGTCAACTTCCATCTCGATACCCTGGTTTTCAAAATCAAAATTTATGTCCGAATTTTTCTGGTGAACCATATCCAGGTGCGATTGCAGAACCACGGCCTTGCGGTCTTCCATACCGGAGGTTGCTGGCTTTTTGATGATTACATTGCCTACGCCGTCTACCGTGGTTTCCAAGCCGAGATTTTCACCGAAGTTTTTTATAAATTCTATTACTTTTTCTTCCTTTTTCGAAGGTCTCGGAACCGCATTCAGTGCTGCAAAATTTTTCCAGATAATTTTGGGTTCTATTTGAGAGATATCCATATCGTTTTTATTTTAGTCAAATTTACAATTAATAAAAGCTTTTTAAATGTCTTAGAATTTTTTTAGCAGCCACATTCGCCATAAATTGGACTCGTGGTTTTTTCGCCTGTTTTTTTATTCTCGACCGTCATTTCGCCAGAAAACATCATCACTTCCTCCATTTCACTGATTTTCTTTCCGTACATGGTTACTTTAAAATCGCCATTCTCCATCGTTTTATTAAAGTTCGAAGGGTCAAAATCGCCTTCTTCCATCGGGATTTTAATCATTTTACCTGCCAGTTGCACATACGCGCTGTTTCCGTAATCGTCAACGTAGATATACTGCTCATTTTCAAAATTTTCTTTGGTATCGCTGAAATAGCACGAGCAGCCTTCTACCTGCGGCGGCATAGCAAATTTGTCAAGTTTCAGTGTATTTGCAGCAGTTAAGGAATCTGAGGCAACGGGAGCAGCGACAACTGTGCTGTCTGAAACAGTTTTTTCATCCACTGCAGATTCTTTGGTGCACGACTGCGAAATAAGCATTAAAACAAGTCCTAGGGCAGATGTTCTATTAATTCTGTTCATTTTTTAGATTTAAATTTTTAAAGTTTAGCCGCGGTCTCTTTCAAGCAGAACCATCATCAGAAAACTTAATATTACTAAAGATTCATCTTCGTCATCGATATCTATAAGGCGGTCGAGCTGAAATTTACGGCCGAAAAGCGAAGGCATTTTTTTAAGCCTGAAAAATTCTTTGCCTGAACTGTCTTTCACGGTATAGGAAGGATTTAGAAAATAGCCCGAGAACATTCCCACAAGTGGAATTTCACCGATTATGCCGTCGATTACCTTTATCCAGGCGTTATCTTCATTGATCTGGTATTTAGACCGGTCGTTCTCATCGTAGATGTCATATTGTGATTTCCATAGTGAACGCATCCCGCGTCGCGCCAAACGGCCAAATTTTTTACCAGAACCGGGCTCAGTGATTTTGTATGAAGCATTAAAATCAATCCATTGGTTCGCCTGAATGCGGAAAAGTTCCACCGAACGTTTTTCATCGCTGAAAACGATCACGTCTTCTTTCAGTTTGAACATTTTCTGGCGCACGTAGGCGACATAATTGCCGTTTCTGTCAGTGATATTGAAGTCGCTTGAAAGTGTTGTAATTTTAAACTTAAAATTCAGCGGATAGTTGAGATTTTGCAGTACCATAGAAAGTATTAACTTCAAAGATAATAAAACAGGGGAAATTTGGGCTTTGAGCGATTAAATTTTATTTTTGTGGAATGGACTATCCGAGCAAGGTTTTAGCGAAAGCAGTAGAGGAGATTTCGGGATTGCCGGGTATCGGCAAAAAGTCGGCTTTGCGACTCGCGCTTCATCTGCTGCGCCAGCCACAGTCTCAGGCGGTTTCCCTTGGCGATTCTTTGAAGAAGCTCGTCACTGAGATAAAATATTGTCGCGAGTGCTACAACTTTTCAGATACCGAAGTTTGTGAGATCTGTTCTGACCCGAAACGCAGTGACGAAACATTGTGCGTGGTAGAAGATGTCCGCGATGTTTTGGCGATAGAAAATACGGGCAAATACCATGGAAAATACCTTGTTCTGGGTGGCAAGATATCGCCGATGGAAGGTGTGGGCCCGAATCAGCTTAATATTTCCGCTCTTGGCCGCAAACTCGAATCCGGCACGACACGGGAACTTATTTTTGCACTGAGCGCAACGATGGAAGGCGATACCACCGCGTACTACATTTACCGCAAGTTTAAAGATTTGAATGTAAAATTTTCGACGATAGCACGTGGAATTTCGGTAGGTGACGAGCTGGAATATGCGGACGAGATTTCGCTTGGACGTTCGATTCAGAACCGTTTGCCGTATCAGGAAAATGCTTAATTAATTTTAATTTAATTCCGAAAAATACACGTGAGCGATCTGATTTCAGTAATAATTCCGGTTTACAATGCTGAAAGCAGTATCACTGCGACGCTGGATTCTGTCCGGCAACAGACCTGGCAGGGCCACTTTGAAATCATTGTCATTGATGACGGTTCTACCGATAGAAGTGCTAATGTGGTTGAAGATTACCGCTTAGCTAATCGTTCACTTGATATAATATTACTCCGTCAAACGAACCAGGGTGTTTCGGCTGCCCGAAATGCGGGTTTGAAGTTGGCAGGCGGCAATTTTATAGCACTTCTCGACGCTGATGATATTTGGCTGCCCGAAAAAACAGAGCGTCAGATGCAATACCTTACCAATGCAGCGCTGAACATTGATTTTTTATCATGTGTCCGTGTCGGCCATCGAGTGAAATTTCCGTATTCTGCAGATAAAAACAATTTAATTGCAGTAAATTTCTCTAAACTAATGCTCAGAAATGAAATTCCGACGCCGACAGTCATTTTTAAATCAGAGATATTAGAAAACACAGGCTATTTCAGTGAAAATCACCGCTTCGCTGAAGACCATAATTACTGGCTTAAAATTTCCCGGAATAACCGCATGTTTATTTTAAACAACGAACTGGTGATTGCGGGCGGCGGAAAACGCTCTTTTGGCGCAAGCGGACTGTCCGGAAATCTGGTGGAGATGGAAAAGGGTTTTCAGAAAACACTGCGGGAAATGAAGAGTTCAAAGTTTTTAAGTAATTCAGAATATTTTTTTTATTACCTATTTTATCGTTTTAAATATATTTTAAGACTGGGCCGTAACCGTTATTTTAAGTTCCTGGGAAAATGAAATTATCAATTATAATTGTTCACTATAATGTTGCCGGACTGCTTCGCAACTGCCTGAAATCTATCATCAGGTTTACGGAAGATGTCAGTTACGAGGTGATTGTGGTTGATAATCAGTCGCCGGATCCATCCTGGAAAGTTTTGATCAGTGAGTTTCCGCACGTTAAATTTATCGAGGCTGAAGAAAATTCCGGTTTTGCGGTGGCGAATAATTTGGCAGCAAGGCAGGCGCGCGGCGAGTATATTTTACTACTCAATCCTGATACGGAATTGGAAGGTAAATATGTGAACGAGATTTTAGATTTTGCGGATAATCAACAGCAATTTGGTGCGCTGGGTGTGCGAATGCACGATTTTGACGGCCGGTTTTTGCCCGAAAGTAAAAGATCTGTGCCAGATATGTTCAATTCTTTCCAGAAACTTTTTGCCGGTTTAAACAGAAATAAAAAGCGTAAAACTTACTATCGCGATGACGTCGGCGAATTTGAAATTGCGCCGGTGGAAGTGCTTACAGGCGCTTTCCTGCTGATGAAAACCAAAGTTTATCTTGAAGTTGGCGGCCTGGATGAAACCTATTTTATGTACGGCGAAGATATCGATCTGTGTTATACGCTTCTGCAGCGGAATTACACGAACTGGTTCTATGGCAAGGTCTCCATTCTTCACCACAAAGGTGAAAGTACTGTGAAAGACCATATTTATCTCGAACGATTTTACGGTGCGATGCAGATTTTTGTCGATAAATATTATCGGATACAAAAGCCTGTGCAGCATGCTCTGCTTTCAGCAGGTCTGAGGCTCCGGCACTGGATGGAGAAGCGCCGTTACCAAAAAAAATGAGACCTTTTCGGGTCTCATTAATATTTTTAATTGTAATGTTTATTATTGATTTGCAGCGGGCGAAGCGGGAAGCGTCGCCGGATTGTTGGTTCCCGGCGCTGTCTGTGGTGCCGGAGATTCCGTTTTTGCCGGTGCTGCCTGTTGTGGAAGTGCAATTGAAGGTTTTGCTGTAAGAATTACACTTAAAAGAATTAGAAAAACAATACTTCCGCCAAGAATCCAGGTAGCTTTTTCCATGAAATCATTGGTTCTCTGAACGCCAAACTGTGCTGAGGAAGTACCGCCGAAAGTTCCGGAAAGGCCGCCTCCTTTAGGGTTTTGCGCCATAATTATAATGATTAGCAAGATGCTCAGGATCATGATCAGGATCATGAAAAGGGTAAATATTGTGCTCATTCTGTTTTAATAGTGTTTTTAAGAGTTGCAAATATAATATTTTTTCACTTGCCTGCGAAAGAATAATGTTTAGTTTATATTCACTACGAATTCTATTTTTTATAATCATTTTTCTCAGCTTAAAATTTTTAAAACATTTAACATAAAAATATGTTAATTTCGTAATCATGAAAAATTTTCTACTCAATCATGTAAGTTTTGACTCGCTGATTACTCTTTTTAGCCAAGCTCCGGTTGCTCTTGCAATGCTGATGGGTGAGGAACAGACTGTGGAGGTGGCCAACAGCAAGATTCTCGAACTCTGGGGGAAAGATAACAGTGTAATTGGTCTTCCTATTTTAGAAGCGCTGCCGGAGATCCAGAATCAGGAATTCCCGTCGATATTGAAGAAAGTTTATGAAACCGGGATTCCGTTCAAAGGAGATGGCGTACTTGCCAAACTTGTACGGAACGGGGTGATTACAGATTGCTATTTCGACTTTGTATATTCACCTATACGCGATTACAACCAGATTACCGGCATCAGTGTGGTCGCTACAGAGGTGACTGAAAAAGTAATTTCTGAACGTAAACTGCGCGAAAGTGAACTCAGGTTCCGCGAACTGATGCAGATTTCAGATTATTCCACGGCCATTTACCGCGGCAGCGATCTTATCATTGAATTTGCCAATAAACAGATGATAAAAACCTGGGGAAAAGATTCTTCGGTGATTGGTCAAAAACTCGAAGACGCACTGCCCGAACTTGCCGGTCAGCCTTTTGTGCAGATTTTGCGCAACGTTTACGCCACCGGAAAATCATACCTGGCCAAAGAAGACAGGGTAGATCTCGTGGTAGACGGGGTTTTGCAGACATTTTACTATAATTTTTCTTACAAGCCGTTGCGCGATGAAAATGGAAATATCTACGCAATAATGAATGTAGCGATGAATGTGACGGAGCTTGTGCAGGCACGTGAAAATTTAAGTTTACGCAGCGAAGAGTACCGTACACTTGCCGAAGCAATGCCGCAGATGGTGTGGACGGCTTCACCGGACGGTACTATAATTTATGCCAATGAGAATATGTGTAAAACTTTGGGTTACACCGCGGAAGAGCTTGTAAGTGCAGATTTTATGAAAATCATTCATCCGAATGATATTCGCCAACTGAAAATAGACTGGAAAACCGCATCTGAAAAGCAAAAGGATTTTGAACTCGAATACCGTATGCTCGATTCTGAAACCGGTAAATACAGTTGGTTTCTGACCCGCGCCAAACCGGTGGTAGTGGACGGTGTGATTACAAAATGGGTGGGAACGTGCACCAATATTAATGAATTCAAAAATTTATCCACGCAGAAAGATACTTTCCTCGGAATTGCAAGTCATGAACTGAAGACACCTCTCACCTCGTTAAAGTTGTATGCACAGGTGCTGGAGCGTATGATGACTAAAAGCGGTGACGAAAAAAGTGCAGATTTAGCCCACAAAATAGACCATCAGGTGATTAAACTGACTTCTTTGATTTCTGATTTGCTGGATGTTACCAAAATCAATGCAGGAAAAATTCATTTGAATGAAGATTTTTTCAGTTTTCAGAAACTGATTGAAGAAACCGTCGAAGAACAGCAAATGTCTACGCCGAAAAAAATTGAAACCTACATTGCAGATACAGGTATGGTTTTTGCTGACAAAGAGCGGATTGCGCAGGTAGCGGCCAACCTGATTTCAAATGCAATAAAATATTCGCCTGATGCGGAGAAGATCATCGTGAAAACTGAGGTAAAAGGGGACGAGTCGGTATTTTCGGTGAAAGATTTTGGAATAGGGATGCCGGCCGATAAAATCGGAAAAGTTTTTAATCAGTACTACCGCGTAGCAGAAGATCAGAACAATACATTTCCCGGACTGGGCCTTGGGCTCTACATAGCGGCGGAAATTATTGAACGGTCTAACGGTAAAATTTGGGTTGAGAGCGAAGTTAATATTGGTTCGACATTTTATTTCTCTCTCCCATTAGCACAAAATGATTAAAAAATGTACGCGAAAAAGATAGCGATCGTCGATGACGACACCTCAATTTTAGACAGTTTAAGTGTAATGCTTGATTTTGAAGGCTTTGAAGTAAAAGCTTTTGAACGTGGCTCAGATATTTTCCCGTTACTCGAATCTCCCGCTAAACCTGATGTTATCATGCTCGACATATCACTTGCAGGTGAAGATGGGCGAGATATCTGCAAAAAATTGAAACAAAGCAAGGCCGCTAAAGACATTCCCGTGATAATGATGTCCGCAGGCCGCGAAATGAAAGATGCGGCGCTGGATTCCGGAGCCTGTGATTTTATAGCAAAACCTTTTGCCTTAGATGATGTGGTAGGGAAAATTCACCAGCTTACTTCCTGAAAATAACTTCCTGTAATTTTTAAACTCTTACCACATCGAAATTAAACGATGTGTTAAAATTCATCTGAAAGTTTGAATTGAGTCTGTACTTCAGCTTCTTTGAGATTTCGCTGAGCAGATTAAAATAATCTGTTTTTTCCAGATCATCATCCATGATGTGTTGGCTGTTCATCAATATGCCGCTATCATCAAAACGGATATACTGCAAACCGTATGTGGTGTGAAGTTTTTCAAGAAATTTAAGGTCTTCTAAAGAAAGTATATTTTCAGACATGGAAGTAGTTTTATATTAAAGATCAAAAAACAATTTTTATGCCTTTTTTAACAAAAATTTCTTTACTGCCGAAGAAATTTTTCAAATAAAAAAACGGCAACTTTCGCTGCCGTTAATTTCAGTGTCTGCTAAAACATATATTAATTAAAATCACCGTCTTTCGCTTGATTTATCTGATAGGATGTAACGGCAAATTCCAATGGCATTCCGCCGATATTCTGCGATATTTTGTAAGGCAACAAAACGCCGGAAACCGTTTTATAATCGGAGAAATTAGTCGGTACGGCCATTTCGCCCTGCGGACCTTTCTGCATTTTAATCTCACCGATTTTCATTCCGCTTTTTACGCTGTAGAAATAGGAATTTGAGCCTTTTTTAACAACATAAGCATCTTCATTTTCAATTTTTTCAATTCCGGTCAGCTGATAAGCGCTTGAAGTGGCAAAATTAAGTTCCGGAAACAATTCTGTTGCCGCCGAGAGCTCTTTTTTCATATCATCCGGCAGCGGCATTTTCTGTCCTTGTGCTTCCATATAGCCGTCTTTGCCATCGAAAACCATTTTCTGAAGGGTGTTTCCCATCATTTTGAGTTCCATTTTCATTTTTCCGCCACGTGCCTGCACCATATTCATCTGCACATCCATACCCTGAACTTTAGCGGAAGCATCTGTCGTGATAGAATTGATTTTCTGAACCGCAGCAAGACCACCAATCGCGTTGATGTACTTGTCTGCGACCGTTTTTAAATTCACGCCTGGATCTAGTTTTTTAGTTGAAGGCTTTGCTACCGGATTGGCTTCATTATCAAAATAATTCACCGCGTAACCCAGTTTTTCAAGGCCTTCAGAAATATCTGCAGCTTTTCCGGCAACGAAAATTCGGCTTTGGTTCTGAAGTATATTTGTTTTTACTGCTTCCGAAACCTGCGCAGCTGTTACGTTATCGATAGATTTTAGGTAGTTCGTGTAGAAGTCAGCCGGCAAATTCTGTACTTTTTCATTCACGGCAAATCTCGCGATGGTTTCAGGTTTCTCAAGTGAGCGTATGAAATCACCTTTCAGTTTGGCCTTTGCATTCGCCAGTTCATCCTGTTTGATGGTGGAAATATCTTTAATTTCATTCATGAATTCCTTCACCGCTTTATCTGTCACTTCATTACGAACGCTGGCATTGGCTGTGAATCCAGGCGTGTATTTGCTGGCTGTAAGTGAAGAATACGCACCGTAGGTGAAGCCGTTTTTCTCGCGAAGGTTCATGAACAGACGAGATTCGCCGCCACCGCCCAGGATGTAGTTTGCAATCACCGCAGGAAAATACTGCGGATCGTTCATTTTCAAATTGTTGATGTTTCCTACCGAAACCACAGATTGTACAGCCGTAGGAACATCCACAACATTTAATTCAGTTTTCGCTACGTTTGTCGCCGGCTCAAGTGGTGCGAACTGCGTTCCAGCTTTTTTCCAGTTTGCGAAAGATTTTTCAACCAGTTTTTTAGCATCGTTAAATTTTACATCACCTACGATTACAAGGTAAGCGTGATCTGGTGCGTAATATTTTTTGTACATATCCTGAACATCTGCCAACTGAATGTTTCTGATGGTGGCTTCAGTTTCAAACTCACCGCGCGATGTGTTTTTACCATAAGTAAGTGCATTCGATACGCGGTTTGCGATGCTGCTCGCGTTTTTTTCATCAGCTTTCAGACCTTCAATCATGCGGTCTTTTGAGTTCTGGACTTCTGTCGCCGAAAACTTTGGATTTACGATGGCATCAGCCATCAGACCCAAAACCTGTGGAAAATACTTCGATAATGTGTTCGCTGAAGCACCCGTCGCTGAAAAATCGAGGTTTGCACCTAAGAAGTCAATTTTTTTATTGAACTGGTCTTTCGTAAGCGTTGCTGTTCCACTGCCCAGCTGGTCAGCCATAATCTGGCTTATGCCGGCTTTGCTGCCTTCTGCGATCGGTGGTCGGTCCATCGTGAGACTCATGTTCACGCGTGGCAGCTTGTTGTTTTCAACCACCATTACAGTCAGACCGTTTTTCAGCGTGAAGGTTTTTGGCTTGGTTATATTAATAGTGGGCGTCGGGCCGGGTTTTGGCATTTCGTCCCTGTTGATTTTTTGTGCAGAAAGCGCTCCCGAAATCAAAAAAGCGGCTGCTATATATTTTAAATTATATTTCATAGATTATTTTTTTTCAGGTAAATAATTGATAACAACTCTTTGGTTGGGGTTCAGATATTTTTTTGCAGCATTCATCAGATCCTGACGCGAAACCGAACGGTAAACATCCAATTCTTTGTTGATAAGATTCGTGTCACCTTTCAAAACGTAATTTGTCGCGAGCGAAGATGCAATCCCCTGTATTGATGAATTGGCATTTACAAACTGATTTTCGTACTGATTCTGAAGCTTTTGGTAATCTTCTTCCGAAATTAAAGTAGACTGAAGTTTTTTAATTTCTGCATCAATGTCTTTTTGAAGTGTGTCTTTAGCTGTAGCTCCCATTGGAATCGCGAAAAACGCGAAAATACCTGCATCCTCCAGACCCATATTGAAAGCCTGAACCTGAAGGGCTTTTTTCTCTTCGTCAACCAGTTTTTTATAAAGAACAGATGATTTTCCGCTGCTTAAGTAAGACGACAGCATATCCAGCGTGTAGGCGTCCTTTTCTTTGTTTGAAGGTGTTCTGTAGGCAAAAACATAGGCCGGAAGCTGAATGTTTTTGTCGGTAACAGTCACTTCTTTTTCTTTCGTAATCGGTTCATCTTTCGGGAAATTCTTCGGATAAACCGTACCTTTTGGTATGTCTGCGTAATATTCGTTAATCCATTTTTTGGTCTGTTCCGGATTGATGTCGCCTGCTACAACCAGTGTTGCGTTATTTGGAACGTAATATTTTTTATAGAAATCCTGGAATTCCGAAAGGGTTGCCGCGTTCAGGTCATCCATAGAACCAATGGTTGACCAGTGATACGGATGTTTAGTGAACAGGTTATTCTGAACCGCTGTGAACAGGTTTCCGTAAGGTTGATTGTCCATTCTGAGGCGTTTTTCTTCCTTCACTACTTCGCGTTGGGTATCGACACCAATTTGATTTACTGTGCCGCTTTTCAGTCTTTCACTTTCCATCCAGAGGCCAAGCTGTTCATTATTTGACGGGAAAGTTTCGTAATAGTAGGTGCGGTCATTTGTCGTATTGGCGTTGTTCGTGCCGCCATTTGAAGAGACGATTTTGAACCATTCGCCGCGTTTGATGTTTTTGGTTCCCTCAAACAGCAGGTGTTCGAAGAAATGTGCCATTCCGGTTCTACCTACGGCTTCGTCTTTAGCGCCCACATGATACATTACGCCTGTCGTAACTACGGGTGCCGTGTTGTCCTGGTGCAGAATCACATGCAGCCCGTTGGGCAGGTCGTACTCTTCGAATTTAATTTGCTGCGCGTGCACGGCCATTCCGAGAAAGGCAACAGCGGCAGCAGTGAGAAGTCTTTTTTTCATAAACTGTACATATTTTAAATATTGGTAGATGTTCTTTCGCTAAAGTTACACAATCCGCGCAGTTACGGGCGTTTTTCTTTAATTGATACGGAACATCTTAACATAAAGTTGGGTCTCGATATATTTCCGTATCTTTGTAGTCAGATCAGAAGTTCTGCAACTACCTGTTTTCAATTAGACCGATTTACCGGTTTCCACCTTACTTTCTCAGCTTTACTATTTGCAGACTTTTTTCTGGCAAAATTTTCGTAAATTTAAAACTGCGTTGTTCAAATTCGAATTTTCGGCGCAATTCATCAGATAAAACTTTTAAATACTTATATAATTTATGGCAGATTCTTTTTCAAAAAAAGAAAACTTTAAGAAAAAACAACAGAAACTAAAGGAGAAATCGGCAAAACGCGAAGAGCGCAAAACCAATAACAACAAAGGTAAAAGCCTGGATG
>JAEZYN010000145.1 GCA_023419095.1 Bacteroidota bacterium
CACGTTATGTAGGCAAAATCTACAATGACGAGTGGATGCAGGAAATGGGTTGGCTGTAAAAGAATTTTTGGGCGTGTCCCTGCAACAAAGAGAGAGTAAAATGAAATTTTGCTCTCTCTTGGTTGCAGGGACACGCCCAATAAATTCTTTTATAGCCAGCCCATTTCTTGCATCCACTCATCGTTGTAGATTTTACCCACGTAACGTGAACCGTGATCGTGCAGTAAAACAACCACCACATCATCTTTCGTAAACTGGTCTTTCATCTGAACCAGCGCTGCAATGGCACTTCCCGCCGAATATCCGCAGAAAATTCCTTCTTCCTTGGCCAGTTTTCGGGCGTAAATGGCGCCGTCTTTATCGGTCACTTTTTCGAAATGATCAATCACCGTCATGTCGTAGTTTTCGGGTATTATGTCTTCGCCAATGCCCTCTGTCACGTATGTGTAGGCATGTTCATAGTGCAGTTCACCGGTTTCGTGGAATTCTTTCAGAATCGATCCGTAAGTATCCACGCCAATTATTTTTATATCCGGATTTTTCTCCTTGAAAAAAGTTCCGCAACCGGTAACCGTACCGCCGGTTCCCGCACCGGCCACAAAATGTGTCAGTTTTCCTTCGGTTTGCTCCCAAAGTTCCGGCGCTGTTTGCTCGTAATGCGCCTGGCGGTTCGACAGATTATCGTACTGATTCACGTACCAGCCGTTCTCCGTTTCCGCTGCCAAACGCTTTGAAACCGAATAGTACGACCGCGGATCCGTCGGTTTCACGTCCGTTGGACACACAATCACTTCCGCGCCCACAGCGCGAAGAATATCGCATTTTTCTTTAGACTGTTTTGAATTCGTGACGAAAATGCATTTGTAACCTTTAACGATCGCGGCGAGTGCAAGGCCCATACCGGTATTGCCGGAAGTCCCTTCAATAATGGTTCCGCCAGGTTTCAGTCGGCCATCTTTTTCGGCATCTTCCACCATTTTCACGGCCATACGGTCTTTTACCGAATTTCCGGGGTTGAAAGTCTCAACTTTTGCCAAAACCAATGCCGGAAAGTCTTCGCCCAAAACTTTGTTAAGCTTCACAAGCGGCGTATTACCGATGGTTTCGAGTATGTTTTGTGAATATTTCATAAGTGTATATTATTCTGTTTTTAGGAGCCACAAAAGTACGCATTCTCAGACATTTGGTACGCGCTTTCCGCTGCAATCTTTTTTCGCCACCACTTCAGCCTTTGCGGGAAAAAAGGATTTCCGCTGCAATCGCGGATATAAACCTCGGGCGTTTCACCTTACGACCAGAATTCGGTTACGTATATTTTATGGATTTTACCGGCGATATTTTGCTGATCAGATAACTCGGCAGAATCAGCGCGATACCGGATACTACGAGGATTCCGAGCGAGATTGCTAAAATGTGCACGACATTCAGTTCCACCGGAACAACGCTGATATAGTAGTTTTCGGGATTCAGCGTGATGATACCGAAATATTTCTGCACCAGCAGAAACCCGAGCCCGATCAGATTTCCGAAGATCAGCCCCGGAACCATGATCAGTAGAGTATAATTAATGAAAATAGTGCGGATCTGACCGTTCGTTGCGCCCAAAGTTTTTAGTAAACCGATAGATTTCGTTCTTTCAATGATTAGTATGAGCAAAACCATCACGATGTTAATGATCACCACAATTAGCATAATACTGATAATCAGCGCGATATTGGTGTCAAAAATCGCAATGAAATCCATGATCTGCGGATATTCATCGGTTGCTTTTACCGTGTAGTTTTTATAGCCGACGAGTCGGTCGATTTTCGGGGCGTCTTCGTCGATGTAGTTGATGTTTTTAAGAAAAACATCAATCCCGCCAACTTGTGTTTTATCCATGCCCTGGATTCTGCGTGCATGGTTGATGTCGCCGATAACAAAAAGATCGTCGATCATTTTGATGTCGGTTTTATAAATTCCGACTACCTCAAACTTCCGGTAAAGCGGACTTTGATTGCCTTTGGAAAAAACCGCAACGATGCTGTCTTTCACGTTCAGGCGCATGTCCTGCGCGATTTTCTGCGAAATCGTGATGCCACTGTTGAAGCCATCTTCAGAAATTGCCGGCGTTCGCCCCGAAACCAGGAATTTTTTAAATCTTTCAGCGTCAAAATCTTTGCCGACACCTTTAAAAATAATACCGGCAAAATTGTGTTCATTTCGCATGATGCCGCTCGCCGCCACATAATTCTGGGTACCCGCGACGTCCGGAATCGCGTTTATTTCTTTCAGCTTTAAACCTTCAGTCTCAAGAACAGACGAGTTATAGGAGTTGTTTGACTGCTTGGATTTTATTGAAATATGGCCCGAAAAATCAGCCATTCTTTCCTTGATTGCACGTTTGGAACCAATTCCGGTGGAGACTGTGAGCAGCGAAACGATGACGCCGAGTGCTACGGAAAGCCGACCAATAAAGACAATAACCCGTGAGAGATTATTTTTGTTATCTTTGGAAAAAGCTATTTTTTTAGAAAAATATAACGGAAACTTCAAGCGATGATTTTAAGGCTCAAAATTAAAGATTTACTTCTGATTGTGCTAATTTATTTTGGCGTTGCCCAGACTACATTTGCGCAAAGTACCGATAAACATTGCTTTAAGACGGGCGCAGACAGACCAGAGCTTTATCTTCCACTGCTTAAAGACAAAAACATCGCTGTGGTAACCAATCAGACGGGCCGCCTCGCGGACGGCACATTCCTTGTCGATTTTCTGGTTAAAAATAGCGTAAATGTGAAATCTATATTTGCACCCGAACATGGTTTTCGCGGTGACGCTGATGCCGGCGAGCACGTAAAAAATGGCACTGACGGCAAAACCGGAATTCCCATTGTTTCGCTTTACGGCAACAATAAAAAACCAAGACCCGAGCAGCTTAGAAATATTGACATCATTGTTTTTGATATTCAGGATGTTGGTGTGAGATTTTACACTTACATTTCCACACTTACTTACATTATGGAAGCTGCGGCAGAAAACGGAGTGGAAGTGATGGTGCTCGATAGGCCCAATCCCCATGACGGCTACATTGACGGACCGGTGCTGAAAGACCGCTGGAAAAGTTTTGTCGGGATGCATAATGTGCCGGTGGTTTACGGTCTCACAATCGGCGAATACGGAAAAATGGTGAACGGCGAAAAGTGGCTGCAAAACGGCATTGAAGCAAAATACACTTTAATTCCGATGTTGGGTTACCATAAAAATCAGCGTTACGCCATTTCGGATCGGCCTTCACCCAACCTTCCGAACGACCAGTCCGTCAATCTGTATCCAAGTCTTTGTTTTTTTGAGGGGACGCAGGTTTCGGTAGGCCGCGGCACCGATTTGCCTTTCCAGATATACGGCAGTCCCTGGACGAGGAATTTACCTTTTAAATTCACGCCGAAACCTAATTTTGGTGCAAAAGATCCCTTTTTAAATGGGCAAGTATGCTATGGCGAAGATCTGTCCAGACAAAATCTTGATCTTAAGAGTTTAAATTTGAATTGGCTGCTTAAAGCCTATAAAAACTATGAAAGTCCTAGACAGGATTTCTTTCTGAAAAACCTCTTTTTTGATAAGCTCGCCGGCACCGACGATCTACGGAAACAAATAATCGCTGGTAAATCTGAGGCGGAAATTAAAAAATCATGGCAAGAGGATTTGGAAGAATTTCAAAAAATACGGATTAAATATGTTATTTATAACGACTAAATCTGTTTTCCGGTTTGCCATCTTCTGATTTTGCACCTTAAAAACTCGCCTTCACCTGCATAGATCCGATATGGATTGTGCGCTCGTTTGAGCTGCGACCTTCGTAATTTACATTCAACTGAATGAACGAATTGAGGCTTTGTTGCAGGAACAAAGACCAAACCTGGTTTTTTCCGGGTTTTAAACCATCCAGCATTTGGTTTCCAACAATTGAAAAACTGTTGCCTGTAAAATCGTTATTGATGAATGAAAAGTTCCCCCGAACCGATGTTTTCTTGCGGTCCCACTGCAGACTTCCGGTGATGTCATAAGTTTTCAGAAGTTCTTCACCATCCGTTCTGCGTTTTTGACGTAGCGCCGATGAAAGTTCTGCCTGCAGCGTCGTTGTGAGTTTGTACGTAGCTTTCGGTTTGGTCTCAAAATTATTTAAAATATAGTCCCGCGTGCTGAACATCTGCGACGAGTTTTCAATGTGATGCAGCGCGTTTTCCCAATCGAGCCGGAAATCTTTGTTGAACCAGTAGCCTAAATTTACAAAATGTGAATTCTGCGTGCGCTCTTCATTACTAAAATTGGCGTTGATCAAATTTTGATTGTCAATAAACCGGTAATTTCCATTCCAACCCGATTTCTCCGTGGGGTTGAACTGTACAGAGACCAGAATATTCTGGTTTTTTAAGATCTGGTCTGCATTGGTTTCAAATGGATTCAGGACTAATACCTTATCTCTTTTAAAAAAAGAATTTTGCGAATTGAGTGAAAGGTTGATATTCCAACGTTTTAAAAATTGATTATTTGAATTGAACACCATCGAGGGATTAACAAACAGGGCGAGTTGCAGCTTGTTTTTGTTGGATGGAAGATAATTCACCGTGTTGGTATAAATGCGGATATACTGCGCCAGATCAGCGTATTCAGCGATTTCGAATTCATCCAGCTGCTGCACGCCGTCACCGTTGTAGTCGGTCCATTTGTAGATTCCCTGGCCGTCGGTCACTTTAATATACTGAAATTCGCGCTGTGCCTCTTGGCCGTTTCCAAGTTCGTAAAACGCCTGCAGACGCATTCCGTTTCGGAACAGCTGCTGATTGTACAAAATATTTCCAACCACAAAATCTTCATTAAATGTGGCGGCGAGGTCGCGGTCTTGGAAGAAGAATTTGCGGTAGTGAATCAATGCGTTGAGCGTTGTTTTTTCGGTTTTAATGATTTGACTTTCAGCCATAAATCCTAAAATATGGTTGATATTCTGAAGTCTGTTGTTGCGAACCGAATCGTTGTCACGAAAATAAACACGGGCAAGCAGTCGTGTCCGCGCCGAATCGCTGATTTTTTTCTGGAAAAAAACCTCTTTCCAGCTAAAACTCGTGACATCCAGTTGATTGGTTTCGTTAAAATTTTTCACATTGTGCTCCATACTTGCGCCGGCTGCCCAGCTGCCTTTTGGCCTTAAAACTTCGGAAATTATGCCTCCGCGCACAAACCGCGTGTTTTGGAAGGCCTGTTTTGTGTCAAGATATGAGAAGTTGCCTTTGGTAGTGAATTTTGCGCGTATCCAGCCAAAATCGAGATCGTTTTTGATACCTGTGTACAAATCGTGCTCATCGAGGTAGTTCAGGCGGTAATTTAAAAATGAAGACTTATTCCATTGATTCAAAAAGCTGAAAATAAAGCGGTTTTGCGTCCGCTGATTGAATTCTTCTGTGAGATTGAAATCCCGGGCAAATTCTACATCATTGATTCTGTCTAAAACATGAAAACGTGAACTGATCCGCTGATATTCAAAGCGTGGCGTGCCTTTCCAGTTTTTGTAAAGAAAAGTTTGGTACCCAAAAACTCTCGCTGCAAGACCTGTATTTTCATCTGCATCTTTAGAAGAAAAAAGATTCTGATCAAAATTGCTCAGTGACACGTCCGCACCCACTTTTCCGCCGCGTAATAAATATGCAGCATTAGCCGAAAAAATCTGGGTTTTCTGCGGTGCAGGCAGTTTTCGTACAGCGCGGTGATCGCCGAGATTTTCGCCCACAAATTCAAAAACACGCCCGTTATTGGTCGTCTGTTTCACTCGGTAATCGCCGAGATTCTGTCCAAAATAGGTGAACGCGACCGTATAAAGTGTTTCAGCAGTGTCAGTCGAAAATTCATAGAAATATCCGCTTGCGTACTCGGTTCGCTTGTATAGGATCTTATTTACATCAAATTCCGTGACGGCTCCCGAAGGTGCGTACATCAGATCACGATTGTTGCCCGCATTTGCGAGTATTTGCTGGTCTTCTTTGCTTAAATTTAATGCCAGCGGCGCATTTTTGTTATCGTTTTCAGAGAACCAGCTGAAGCCTGTTTTCAGCCGTTCGCGCTCGTGGCGAAGACTTCCGGTAACCAGAAAACGTGTGTAGTTACGGTTCGTATAATTGTAAGAAACCGTGATGAAGTTTTGCCTTAAAATAGCACGAAAACTGGTAAAAGTAAGTTCGCCGGTGTTATAATTAATGATATAATCCTGGTTTTCGCCGCGTTTCATTAAGATTCCGTCGATATAAACCTGTTCTGAGCCTGATATTATCGTGATAAACTGTTCGCCGTTCTTGCCGGTGAGGCGGTAGGGTCCCTGATTGCCTTCAACGCCCTGAAAACGGATGCGGTGAAATTCGCTGCGCGCCACACCTCCAGACACATCAATCGTTGTTATGTTATCTTTTCCGAATGCCGTCTGAAACTCAAGTCCCATGCTGCGCCTTTGGTAGCGTCCGAAATAAGTATAATCATCAGTGAGATCGAGATGTCCCGCGCGCAGAATTGATTTGTCGCGGATGTTCAGCTGCATGTAAATTTTATCGAATTCTTCAAGCGTTTGTGTGTAGCCGTCAGCCTGTATGGGCAAATTATGGTCTGAAATGGAAGCGAGAATAGAAACGTCGGGCGAGAGTTTACCCGAAATCTGAAGATCCATCGAACTTTGTACACTTTGGCCCTGGTTGTTGCCGAAGGTGATGCCGCGGACAATTGAACCTTTGCTGTTAAGGTCGCCTAAAACACCGGATCTGGAAGGTTTTACGAGGATGCCTTCGTCAACGATCACTTTGTTTTGGGTCCTGATAAAATCGAGTGTATCGCGGGTGTAAAAATCTTTCTCGATTTTCGCACTAAGCACTGAATCCTGCTTCGCTGAATCTGTCGGGATATTGGGGTTTTTCCAACTGAATATCTGCGCATTCGTATAATGGACTGCGAAAACAATAGAGAGTAAGAAAAGTAGTTTTTTTGGCAAAGTGATAGGCTACATGCTGTAAAAGTAACGAAAAAGTGGAATTAAAATTATTGGGATTGTTAACTCATAATTAACGTACAAATTATGATTTTAGTAAAAAAGGGCGTATTTTTGCGCCAGAAATTATTAATTATTTAAAATTTTAAAACAATGAAAAAATTCTATTCAATCGTAGCGGCGGTAATCTTCGCTGCAACAGTAAACGCACAGGGTACGGAAACCTTCAGTACTCAAACGGCACTTACTACATCATATGCAGATGGAACATTTGCAGGTGAAACAACTGGAGTAACTGTAAACTATGTACATTCAAGAAATGAAGGTTTAGGCACTTCTGATGATTATGCAATTAGTGGAAAAGGCATTATGCTGAGAAGATCTGATGAGCCTAGTTCTGTAGAATTTGTAATACCGAACGGGGTTGGATCATTCACTTTTAAGTATAGAAAAGCATTCACCGGAGGAACAAACAACCGTCAGTTGGCAGTTTTTGTAGACGGAACTCAAGTAGATACTACTCCAATGTTTGGAGCTGCAGGTGCTGATGCAACCGTATACACGCTCACAACTGCTGTCTCTAAACCTGGAACTGTAAGAGTAAAAATTTCTTACCCTACCGGTACAGCTACTGGTAATAAGCAGGTAACTGTTGATGACGTTTCATGGACTGCTTACAGTTCAATGGCTGTAGGTGATGCTTCTGCGTCTAAAACTTCTTTAGTGAAAAACACTGTCGTAGCAAACAACATTATGTTCAACGCAAAAGCTGATGTACAAATTGTAAACATGAACGGACAGGTTGTAAAAACCGCTTCTGTAAACGAAAATACATCACTTGATGTTTCTTCATTACCAAAAGGTACATATGTGGTGACTGGCGTTGTAAACGGTAAGTCAGCTTCACAGAAAATTATCAAAAAGTAATTTTTTAATTTACTGTTAAACTTTAATACTTCCTCGCCTGAGGAAGTATTTTTTTGTAATTTTGAGCAAGAAATAAAATTATATTACAATGAAAAAAATCTTTACTATTTTAGGACTGGTTTCTGCTTCGGCAATGATGTTTGCCCAAACTAATCTGGTGCAAAATCCAGGTTTTGAAAATGATTTAGCTTCTTGGGCGGCTGGGACCAGTAATGGCTACACTGCTCCAGTTATTCTAACTACAGATCCTCATAGTGGTTCAAAACTTGCGGCTTATGAATTACCATCTGCAACAACAGGTTTTTACCAAAATGTGGCAATTAGCGCAGGTACTCAGTACACATTAACTTTTTGGTACAAAGCTTCTACAACCAGACCAGCAGGAAATAACCAGAATAATATTTTTAGATTATGGAGTGTTATGAAAGATGCTGCTGGCAGCCCTGTTTATAATTTTGAAACAGCTGCTGACGATCCATTAAGATCTAATAATGGTTATTTGCCGATTGCACCAACTACTTGGACTCAGCACACCGTGACATTTACTTCACATCCTTCAGCAGCGAGTATTGATGTAGCTTTTAGATCTTACGGTAGTGGCTCTTCTTATGTTGACGATGTACAATTAGTAGAAGGTGTACTAGCTGTTACAAATGTGAAAGCTTTTGACAAAGAAGTGAAAATGAACACTGTAGTTGGTAACGAACTTAGAGTAATCTTGCCTTCTAAAGCAACAGTGAACATTTATTCTGCAGACGGAAGATTGGTAAGCTCAAACCGTGTGAACAGCGGCGAAGCTATCAACACTTCTTCTATGGCTAAAGGAAACTATGTAGTGACTGTAGACAACGGTTCTGCAAAAGTTAGCAGAAAAGTTATTAAGAACTAATAATTTTTATTAAATAAATTAATTGCCGCTTTTTACCAAAGGCGGCATTTTTTATTTAAATTTTGCCACTGCTGTATCAGCATCACCGCTTCAAAAAATATTATCTTTGCTATCATGCAAGACAACCAAGACAAAAGGCTTTTCCTCATCGATGCGTATGCGATGATCTTCCGCGGCTACTACGCACTGATCCGCGCGCCCCGCATGACCAGCGACGGACGCGATACTTCGGCAATTTTCGGATTTACCAATTCACTTATCGAACTTATTCGGCGCGAAAAACCGAGTCATCTTGCAGTGGTTTTCGATGTCGGCCAGGCCAGCGTCCGTACAACAGATTTTGCTGATTATAAGGCCAACCGTAACGAAACGCCCGAAGCTATCCAATTGGCTATTCCTTATATCCACCGTATTTTACAGGCGATGCATGTGCCCATTTTGGGCGTGGAAGGTTACGAGGCCGATGATGTGATAGGGACCATTGCCTGCAAGGCAGAAAAAGAGGGGTACACCACATTTATGGTGACACCCGATAAAGATTTCGCGCAGCTTGTCACCGATAAAATTAAAATTTACAAACCGGGTCTTAAAGGTGCCGAATTTACCATATTAGGAGTTGATGAAGTAAAAGAAAAATACGAAATCGAGGATCCTAAACAGGTAATCGACTTTTTGGCGATGATGGGTGATTCCGTTGATAATATTCCCGGCCTTGATGGTGTTGGTGAGAAAACTGCGAAGAAATTTCTCAAAGAATACGGCAGCCTCGAAAATCTGTTGGCTAATACGCACGAAATCAAGGGAAAACTTCGTGAGAAAGTGGAAGCCAGCGCAGAACGCGGAATTTTATCTAAAAAATTAGCTACCATTATCTGCGACGCACCTATCGAGTTTCATCAGGAACAGTATGACCTTGAAACCCCCGATTGGGAAAAGGTAAAAGAAGTTTTCGACGAGGTAGAGTTTCGCCGGCTTTACGAAAATCTGTACCGTGCGTTCGCCACACCTTCGGAAAATGTTCCGGGTGTCCAAAAACAGGCTGCGGCGCCCACTGAAGCTTCATTACAGCTCGATCTTTTTGCCAATTTTGAAGAACTCGATCACGCCACGCGCACAAAATCTACATTTGAAGATAACGACGTTCTTTACCAGTATATTGATTTGCCGAAAGCGCAAAAGACGCTCGTCTGGAATTTAATGTCACAAAATGCAGTGGCTTTCGATACAGAAACCACGTCGCTCGACGAAATGGATGCAGAGCTTATAGGCATCAGTTTTTCTTATAGAAAAGGTTTATCATATTACATTCCGCTTTCCGCGGATTTGGAAGAAGCCAAAGCGACAATTGAAATCTTTAAACCATTTTTCGAAAAACAAGATGTCATTAAAATCGCGCACAACATTAAATTCGATTACAAAATCCTCAAACGATACGGTGTGAACATGCAGGGCGCAATGTTCGATACGATGATCGCACACTATCTGCTGAATCCGGATGGCCGGCATGTGATGGATTATCTGTCCGAGGTATATTTAAATTATAAGCCGGTTGCTATTGAAACCCTGATCGGGAAAAAAGGAAAAAACCAAATTACATTGCGCGACCTTCCGGTAGAGGAGCAGACCAATTATGCCGCTGAAGATGCCGATATCACTTTCCAGTTATATAGCGTATTCGCGCCTCAGCTTAAGAAGGAAAATTTGGAGGACTTATTTTATAAAGTCGAAATGCCTTTGATGCAGGTCTTGGCTAAAATGGAACTTGAGGGCGTCGCTTTAGACAAGGAATGGCTTATGCAGGAAAGTCAGGATCTGGAAAAGGATCTGCGTGATCTTGAAACAAAAATTTTCGAGATGGCAGATGTAGAATTTAATGTCAATTCCCCGCGCCAACTCGGCGAAATCCTTTTTGAAAAACTGCAGCTGGATCCGAAAGCAAAAAAGACTAAAACCGGCCAGTATGCCACATCGGAAGATATTTTACAGAAACTCTCCGCCAAGCACGATATCATTAAATATATTCTGGAATACAGAACGTACCAGAAACTGAAATCAACTTACGTGGACGCGCTGCCGCTGCAGATCGACAAAAATGATAACCGTGTGCACACGAGTTTCTCGCAAACTACGGCAGCCACAGGCCGCCTGGCTTCGGTAAATCCGAATTTACAGAATATCCCGATCCGAACAGTGCGTGGACAGCAGATTCGCGGCGCGTTTGTCGCGGCGCCCGGGCACAAAATTATTTCTGCAGATTATTCACAGATTGAACTTCGTCTAATCGCGGAGATTTCGAATGAAGAAAATATGATTGAAGCCTTCCAAAATGGCGAGGATATTCATGCGTCCACGGCTGCCAGACTGTTTAACATTCCGTTAGCGGAAGTTTCAAAAGTTCAGCGAGGACAGGCCAAAACCGTGAATTTCGGAATTCTTTACGGTCAGGGCGCATTCGGTTTGGCCGAACAGACAGGACTTTCCCGCGCGGAAGCGAAGCAAATGATCGAGGCATATTTTGAAACCTATCCGCGACTAAAAAAGTACATGGCCGAACAGGTCGAAAAAGCGCGTGAAGTGGGTTATGTAGAGACCATTTTAAAGAGGAAACGCCATCTTAAAGACATTAATTCCGGAAATTTTGTCGTTAAAGCACATGCCGAACGTAATGCAGTGAACGCACCGATCCAGGGTAGCGCGGCCGATGTCATCAAACTCGCCATGATCAATATCGACAGAAAGCTGACGGAATTAAACTTAAAGACAAAAATGCTGCTCCAGGTGCACGACGAACTTCTTTTTGAAGCGCCGGTTGAGGAAATTGAGCTCGCTACTTCGCTGATAAAATCGGAAATGGAAGCAGCAATTGAAACTAAAGTTCCGATGCTGGTAGAAGTCGGCGTCGGCGAAAACTGGTTAGAAGCGCATTGATGTCAACAATTTAAAGGGACAGTGATGAAAACAGTAATTTTCTACGAAAGCAATCCCGTTGCCCCCATGGAGCAGTTTATAGAGGTCTATCCTCAGGAAAATGAAGAAAAATTCGTTGAATCCGGTAAAGCGCTCGGAATCGGTCCATTTTCCGTGCCGGGCGTAGGCGTGATGGGCTTTTTTGCAGAATGCGAATCAGCGGAAGATTTTGTCAAAAATAACCCTTCCGTGTTGCAAGGTCTTGTGGCGAAAGTGACGATGAGGGAATGGCATGATGAACTTCTTTAGCAAATGAGGTTTCTAATTATCATTCCAACTCACAACGAGGAAAAAAATATACTTTATTGCCTGCAGTCTTTGAAAGATCAAACTTTTAAAGACTTTGAAATTGTAGTGGTAAACGATGGTTCTACGGATAATACGCAGGCTTTAGTGGAAGATTTCATCACCGCCGATTCCAGGTTTAAGCTTCAAAATTTAGCGACTTCGTCGCACGAGCCCGGCGCAAAAGTGGTTCGGACTTTCAATAAAGGTTTGCAGGTAACGGATTTAAGTAACTGCGACGTCATCTGTAAATTTGATTCGGACATAATTTTTCCGAAAGATTACCTCGAAAAAATCAATGCGGTTTACGAAGCAAATCCGAAAGCCGGGATGGTGTCGGGAATTGTAAAAATCAGTAAAAAAATATTTGAAAAGTCGCTCGCTTTTGACTTTTCCGATGTAAAGCATCAATGGATTTTTGAGGATATTTCCTCGAAAAACCATGTACGCGGCCCGATAAAATCTTACCGGAAAGAATGTTTTAAAGCAATGAAAGGCCTTAGAGCAGTTCTTGGATGGGACAATATTGACGTGATGCTGGCGCAAAAAAACGGTTTCGAAACGGTGACAATCAAGGATCTTTGGGTAAAACATCTGCGGCCCACCGCCTTTAAATATAAAAACCAAAAGGCTGAAAAACTTGGCGAATATTTTTATAACATTGGTTTAAGTTTACCTCTGACTGTAATTTCTTCAGCCAAGTCATCGTTTAAAAACAGGTCGGTTTCAGAATTTTTTATCACGATAAATTCATTTTTAAAACAGAATAAACCCAGGCAACTTTCGGCGGATGAAATACAGTTTATCCGAAATTTGCGCTGGAAGCATATGCTTAGAAAAAAATAATTATGAAATATTTATTTGGAATTTTGTCAATTTTAATTTCGGTTTGGACGGCTGCGCAGAGATCGGCTGATTTAATTATACACAATGCAAAAATCTACACGGTAAACCAAAAATTCGATGTGGCGGAAGCGATAGCCGTTACGGACGGAAAAATTGTGGGAATAGGGAAATCCGGTGATATCCTTAAAAAATTTAAATCAAAAAATATCCAAAACCTTCACGGGAAAGCGGTGTATCCGGGCTTTATCGATGCGCACTGCCATTTTACGGGGTATGCGACCGATAAATGGAAATGCGAACTTTGGGGAACAAAATCCTGGGAAGAAATTATCGGGCGAATGAGCGAATATGCGAAAACGGCGCCGATGCAATGGCTTTATGGCCGAAGCTGGGACCAAAATAACTGGGCTGTAAAAGAATTCCCAGACAAAAGAAAACTTGATGAACTGTTTCCGAACCGCCCCGCTTATCTTAAACGTGTAGACGGCCATGCAGCGGTTGCGAATCAGAAAGCCCTGGACATCGCAGGAATCACGGTAAACACGAAAGTTGCAGGAGGCGAAATCGAGGTCAAAGACGGAAAGCTTACGGGAATTCTTATTGACAATGCGATGCTTTTGGTGGAAAAACATATTCCGGAGATCAGTGACGAGATGGCGATTCGATATTTTGCTGAATTACAGAAAGAGTGTTTTTCATACGGCTTGACCTCGCTTCACGACTGCGGAATCTCTACCCATACCTTTTCACTTCTCGAAAAAATGCAGGATCAGAATTTATTGAATATGAAGATTTTTGCCCTGCTTTCAGACGAACCCAAAACCTATGACAAATGGATCAGTAAAGGCAGATTTACCAACGGCAATATCACCTTTGGTGGCTACAAAGTGTACTCGGATGGTGCGCTCGGAAGCCGCGGCGCCTGTTTGCTGCACGATTACTCAGACAAAAAAGATTGGAAAGGGTTTATGCTTAGCGAACAGAAACATTTCGAAAACCTTGCAGGAAGGCTCAAAAGCAGCGATTTGCAAATGTGTACGCATGCCATTGGCGATTCTGCCAACCGCACGATACTCAAGATTTACGGTGATGTTCTGGGTATTCAAAATGACCGGCGTTGGCGCATTGAACACGCACAGATTGTAGACAAAAACGATTTCAGTCTGTTCGGACAGTACTCGATTATTCCGTCTGTGCAGCCTACACATGCGACTTCCGATATGTATTGGGCTGAAGAAAGAATCGGTAAGGAAAGACTCAAACATTCATATGCATACGCAGACCTCCTCAACCAAAATGGTTGGTTGCCGCTTGGTACCGATTTCCCGGTAGAGGAAATAAATCCGATTAAGACATTTTACGCGGCAGTAGCTCGAAAAGATGCTAAGCATTTTCCGGCCGGCGGTTTCCAGAAAGAAAACGCGTTGTCACGCGAGCAGGCCCTACGCGGAATGACGATTTGGGCGGCCAAAGCGGCCTTTCAGGAAAACGAATTAGGCAGTCTGGAAATTGGTAAGTCGGGTGATTTTGTGGTGTTAAATCAGGATTTGATGAAAGTGGAGGAAGATAGAATTTTAAACACCAAAGTTTTACAAACTTATTCTAACGGGAGAAAAATGAAGACTGAGTAATAATTATTTTTGTCTGTTTTTTTCGGCTTCCAAAATCCTGCGTTTTTTAAACAGCGAAATGTATTCGCTTAGTAATATAAAAAATGCAAAAGAATTATGTTTTCTGAACAGGTATTTGCTGATTCCGAAAACGTTGATTAAACCAGAAATCAGGCTTTCTGACTGAGATTTGTTTGGATCAAGGAATATAGTCAGCAGCTTTATTTTTGCGAGTTTCACGGCTTTCCGGGCCGTCATTTTCTGAGCCCTGTCATGCAGCACTTTGGCCTCTTTAACAATTGCAATTTCAAAATTGTGAAATTTCACACGTTCGCAGTAATTTCGGTCTTCGCCATAATGATGGAAAAGTGGATTAAAAATTCCAACTTTTTGCAGGCACTCTTTCGTAATCAGCCAGGCAGCCGCGTTGCAGAATCCGGTCTTATAAAAATCTCCGTGGTCTTCCGAGTGGTTAATGTACTGTTGAAAATTAGAGTCGATTTCATTTCCGTTCCCATCAAACTGAATGGGTGCTACAATGCCCATTTCAGGATGATCTTGCGCGAATGTAACAAGTCTCTCCAAGACCTTTTCCTCCAGATATACGTCCTGGTTAATCAGAAAAAAATAGTCATAGTCGGAGTGCTGAAGTTCACGCAACGCAATATTGTTAGCATATCCGAAACCCTCATTAGAAGCCAGCATCTGAAGTTTTATCGGAAGATTTTGAATCAAACTTATAGTACGGTCATTGGATGCGTTATCAACAACATAAACGTCGGTATGGTAGGACGAGGCGAAGACTGTATCCAGACACCTGCGAATCCACTTTTCACCGTTATACGTTACAATAATAGTTGCTGTTTTTTTCATTACAGGTGCAAAAGTAGTTAAATGGCCGGCATTTTATAAAGCAATCTAAGTTCCGCCTAAAGCCGTTTTTATCCATTTTTTTGTTTAAAATTTAAATAGACCTGCAATAAACTTTCTATTAATGTATTCTTCTAGCGGAAAGATTCTTAGAAAATAATTCCCCACAAGAAACAGCAGTACCACAAAGGCAGGTTTATAGAAAAGGTTCAGCAGGCTGCTTTCGAAATCGGGAAGAAGGATGGCCATTGTAATTCCCAAAGTGCCGATGATCAGCGCGTAAATCATTTCAATTGTGAGCGGGAAAACGCCAAATTTCACATAATTGAACACAATTTTAGCAATATTAAAAAGTGTAAGCGAAATAGAGGTAGCGATTGCAATTCCGAATAACTCGAGGTTGGTGTTTTTTAAAAAATAAATGTTTAGCGACACCGTTGTCAGCGCTAAAAAAAGCATAACGACAATATTAAAACGGTAATATTTTGAAAGCGAAATGATGTGACCGTTGAAACCCGTTGCCAGATCGAAAAGCATTGCAAATCCCAGTACCCAGATCACCGGTTCGGACTGACGCAGCAATTCGCCATTTTTAATGAAGTGCGTCAGGTACGGAAACCCGACGAGTACGCATGAGAGCAGCACAAAACCTAGAAAAAACAGCACGAGCGAAGATTTTTTGTGTAGTCTGTCGAGCTCTTCAAACTCTTCATTGGCGAGATGCCTGTTGATAATGGGCGCAGAAATGCTGTACAGACCCATCGCCGGTACCGTGATCAGCGAAATAATAGAGTAAAGTGTGTTATAAACCCCATTTGGCTCGAAGCCCAAAAACTCACCAATCATCACACTGTCAATCCGCACCGCGATAAAGTTGCCGATGTTTCCGAGAAATCCATAAAAACTGTAATTCAGCACATCCTTCCAAAGATTGTCTTTTTTAATGTAATCTGTCGAAAAATCAGGCTTGAGTTTTTCTAAGCGGTTCGCGTAATAGATGTAGCCGATCAGGCCGACAATAAACATTCCTATAAAAAAAAGATAGGCTGCTTTTTCCGGCAAACCGATGAAAAAGAACAGGCAGAAGGCACCCAGATTGGCAATTTTCGGCAGTAAATTTTCGAATATATTAGGAATGACAATTCTCTTGAAATTTGAAAGATATTTATTGAAAACAGCACTGAACGCGAGGACCAGGATTAAAGGCAGAATCAGCCGTTTCATCTGCCACATCTCCGTATTTTGAAGACCCGGAAAAAGAAAGTTGGCAACAAAGTAACCTAAAACGAAAATGCTGAAATTAAGTAAAATGCCAAGCAGAGAAAGTGATAGAAAATTTTGGTGCTTGCCGTCATCGTAGGTTTTGGTGAAAAATTTTACGTTTGAAAATGAAAGACCGAAAACCACAACAGGCAACAGCATTTCTGCGGTTGGAAGGACGTAGCGGAGCTTGCCATAGAACTCCATGTCGTGCGGAAACACGAAGATTGCAGAAAAAGTTCCGAGCAGAAACCCGAGATAACCGATAACCGAATACTTGAATCCCTGTCGTGCGACCACACTCATCCGCTTGATTTTTAGGTTTTGGCTATTAATGAGTTTCGCGAATCGAAACTGTCTTTTTTTTATTAAGCCAACAAAGATAATAAAATATGTTAAAGTAATGTTAAAATGACTATCAGCATCTGCTGAACTTTCATTAAACATGGCTTTTAAGCTACCTTTAACATTCAATTTTTTACTATGAAAAAAATATTGCTTTTTGCTGCGGCGGCTTTCTTTACATCGTGTGCATCAGTTCAGAATTCTGACAAACATCCGTTCACTTGGGAAGGTGCAAATGTCTATTTCCTATTGACTGACCGTTTTGCCAACGGTGATAAATCGAACGACGTAAATTCTGGTCGAACCGAGAAAGCTGCAGTTCTACGCGGTTTCGAAGGCGGCGATCTGCGCGGAATAATTCAGAAAATCGACGAAAATTACTTTTCAGATCTGGGAATTAATGCGATCTGGATGACACCTCTCGTCGAGCAGATTCACGGTGCAACGGACGAAGGCACCGGCAAAACATACGGGTTTCACGGTTACTGGACGAAAGACTGGACGGCGCTGGATCCGAATTTTGGCACCAAAGCCGATTTGCAGCAACTGGTGGAAAAAGCCCACTCAAAAGGCATCAGAATAGTCCTGGACGCGGTGATAAATCATACAGGACCGGTTACGCCGCGCGATGAGGTGTATCCCAATTCCTGGGTTCGTACTTCGCCACAATGCAAATACAGCAGTTACGAAACCACCACAGCGTGTACTTTAGTCGCTAATCTACCGGATATTTTAACGGAATCAGACGCGCCGACGGAATTACCCCAAATGTTGACAGATAAATGGAAAGCTGAAGGCCGATTTGAAGCGGAAATGAGTTCCTTAGACGCATTTTTTGCACGAACCGGCTATCCCAAGGCACCAAAATATTACATCATGAAATGGCTTGCAGATTATGTGGAACAATTTGGGATCGATGGCTATCGCGTTGATACTGTGAAGCATACAAATGAAGATGTCTGGAAAGAATTTCAGCAGGTTTGTCAGCAGGCGTTTGATATTTACAAAACTAGAAATCCGGCTAAAGTATTGGATAACAGTCTGTTCTTTACGGTAGGTGAGGTTTATGGATATGGAATTTCGCAAAAGCAGAATTACGATTTTGGTGACAAAAAAGTGAATTACTATCAAAACGGTTTCAAATCGCTGATCAATTTTGATTTTAAAGGCGATGCAAACAAACCTTACGAAGAGCTTTTCTCCTCTTACTCGAAAATGCTCAATGCAGACCTGAACGGCAAAACGGTGATGAATTATCTTACGTCACATGATGACGGTTCGCCTTTCGATAAAGACAGAAAAAGAACATTTGAAGCAGGTACAAAATTGCTTCTTGCACCAGGGATTTCGCAGGTTTACTATGGCGACGAAACCGCGAGAGATCTTACCATTGAGGGAACGGCCGGTGATGCCACGCTTCGCAGCAATATGAACTGGAGCGACATACGCTACAAACCTGCGACGGCAGAGTTGCTGTCGCACTATCAAAAATTAGGAAAATTCCGTGCAAATCATCCTGCGGTTGGCGCCGGAGTACATCAGATGATTTCGGGCAAACCTTATTGGTTTTCGCGCGAATTTCAGAATGACAAAGTGCTGATCGGCCTGGAACTTCCGAACGGAATTAAAACAGTAAATGTTACCGGAATCTTTGGGGACGGTACAAAACTTCGCGATGTCTATTCAGGAAAGACTGTGAAAGTGCAGAACGGCGCGGTAATGTTCGAGACCGAATTTTCAACGGTACTTTTAGAAAAAATTTAAATATTTAAATGAAGAAAATCCTCCAGATATTCGCTTTGCTGATGGCGGCATGTGTTTTCGCACAGAAAGTTCCGAAAACAGGCAAAACCGAGTTTTCAAAAGAATCATTAGCTCGGAAAATTACCTCCCAGAACGGAAAGAAGATTACTGTGGCAGATGTAATTAAAAAGCATGAAGGCAAAATTCTGATCATCGATTTCTGGGCAAGTTGGTGTCAGGACTGTATTCTCGCGTTACCTGAAACCAAAAAACTGAAAGAAAATAATCCGGAAATCGAATTCGTCTATTTCTCGCTCGACAGATCGCATCAGCAGTGGCAAAAGGGTTTGGCCAAGTATGCAATTGACGGTGAAGAAAATTATTGGTTTGATGAAGGCTGGAAGAACAGTTTTAATAATTTTATCGAACTTAATTGGGTGCCGCGTTTCATCGTAGTTGATCAACAGGGTAAAATTGCCAATTACTACGCCGTCAGCCCAACTGATTCTGAAATGCAGAAAACGATTGAAAAGCTTAAAGTAAAAGCCACTGAGAAAAATTAAAGAAAAGGTGCGTTGAGAAAGTCGTTGAGCGGCTTGATGCTTTCAAAAATTTTTGCAAAATCTGTGGCGGCATTGTCCGACATCAGAGCTTCATCGGAAACCGGATGGATTACATTGAAGCTTTTAAGTTTTAAAAATTCTGCCATCGGATGGTCTTTTTCGTAACCCGCCGGTACGCGTTTTAGTTTGTCTTCCACGCTGAGGCCACGGAAATTATTCCGGAATTGATCCTTGTTTAAAATTGCCAGAAATTCGTCCTGATTCATTGCGATTTCTGCCCGGATCTGCTTCAGCACTGAACTTTCCGGATGATAGACACCGCCAGCCAGAAAAGATTTTTGCGGTTCGATATGCAGATAATAGCCCGAAACCCGATTTCCTTTTCCCATGCCGAGGCTGGCGCCGAAATTGGTTTTATAAGGAGTTTTGTCCAAGGAAAATCTGGTGTCGCGGTAAATTCTGAAAAGTGCTTTTTTAGCGTCGAGCTTTTGTATTTCAGCATCAAACCTGCCCGTTTCCTCGATTAACTCTTCCACGAAAGCAGCAACGTTTGCCTGCGCCGCGACATAATGTTCCTTATGTTCGGCAAACCATTCGCGGTTGTTGTTTTTGCTTAAATTTTTCAGGAATTGTAAGGTAGAATTTTCGATTGAAACAGGCATATTAAAGTTTATTTTTATCAAATTTAAAATTTTAAATATAATTCTGTGGACTTTTACGCTTTAACAAAAGTTTAATGAATCGAGCTATTTTTTATCAATTCAAAAAAGCTTATCTTTGCAGAATATTTAATATACTTAATGAATTTATTTACGGAAACCAATTTAAGTCCTGAAATCTTGAAGG
>JAEZYN010000023.1 GCA_023419095.1 Bacteroidota bacterium
ACTGTATTTTCCACCATCTTCGCGACGTGGCGTTTCCTTCGCTCGAATGTAGATGACCTATATTATTCATAAGAAAATGGCCAAAAAATATAAAAAGTTCTCTGCTGACAGTATCGGCAAGAAAGAAGTTGAAATGCCGGCCAAAAATGCATTTTATTTTGGCGCGCAGAATTATAAACTGATGCTGATCGGACTTGCTTTGATCGTTGTCGGATTTCTGCTAATGATGGGCGCGGACGCGAATACGGTTGACGGAAAATATGATCCGAACTCCTGGAATGAAGGTATATTTTCCATCCGACGCATACGCATTGCCCCTCTGCTTGTTATCGCCGGTTTCTGCGTAGAGGTTTACGCCATCCTGAAGCGCGATCCCAACCGGAACCAGGCAAAATAAGTTACAATTAATCACCACCCATTATATATTTAGATGGATTTATTGAAAGCAATTCTCATTGCTGTTATCGAAGGTTTGACCGAATACCTGCCAGTTTCCTCAACCGCTCATATGATCTTTACGAGCTCTATTTTCGGCATTCAGGAGGATGAATTTGTTAAAATGTTCCAGGTTTCCATTCAGTTCGGTGCTATTTTGGCGGTCGTCTTTCTTTACTGGAAGAAGTTTTTTGATTTTCAGAATATCAACTTTTATTTAAAACTTGCAGTCGCAGTTATTCCGGCACTTGTACTGGGAAAACTGTTTGATGATAAAATTGAAGCCATACTCGGCGATCCGGTTCCCATTGCCATCGTGCTGATACTTGGTGGCGTTGTCTTACTCTTTATTGACAGGCTTTTCAAAGTGAATACCATCGATGACGAAAAAGATATTTCGTTTAAGTCTGCCCTGATGATCGGCTTCTGGCAGTGTCTCGCGATGATGCCTGGCACCAGTCGCAGCGCCGCTTCGATCATCGGTGGAATGCAGCAGAAACTCACGCGCAAAGCCGCCGCAGAATTTTCGTTTTTCCTGGCCGTTCCTACCATGTTAGCGGTTACGGTGTATTCAATTTTTGTAAAAGACTGGAATTATAAAGGCGTAGAACAAAAAGGTTTCGAGATGCTGATGCAGGGCGACAACCTGATGCTTTTTATGGTTGGGAACATCGTGGCATTTGTAGTGGCGGTGGTGGCCATCAAATTCTTCATCGGCGTGCTTACAAAATATGGTTTCAAGCCGTGGGGATGGTACAGGATCATCGTGGGAATCGTGTTGTTAATCTATTTCACGCAGTTTAATTAGTGTGTTATTTGGGCAGTCTCGTTCTTAAGACGAGACCCTCCGTTCCCGCTTTTTTGCTTTCACTGCGTTTCAGCAAAAAGAGCTCCACTCAGCTCGGGCTGCAGGGTCCGCACCTTTCAAATTTAGCTTATCACAATGACAGACCAGGACATCCTCGAAGGACAGATCATTTTACTCGACAAACCGCTGGACTGGACGAGTTTTCAGGCTGTGAATAAGTTAAAATACAAGCTCAAAAACGAATTTAATCTTCCAAAAAAGTTTAAGATCGGTCATGCCGGAACTTTAGATCCGCGCGCAACCGGGCTTTTGATCGTTTGTACAGGCAAATTTACCAAGAATATCCTGGCCATTCAGGACGCACCTAAAGAATACCTCACCGAGATAAAGATCGGTGTACAAACCGAATCGTACGATACAGAAAAACCGGAGATCCTACACTGCGACTATTCGAACATTACAGACGAAGCCATCTGCGAAACTTTAAATACATTTGTAGGCGAGATCGACCAGACGCCGCCTGTGTTTTCCGCTATAAAAATCGATGGAAAACGTGCTTATGATTTAGCCCGAAAAGGTGAAGATGTGGAGATGAAATCGCGCAAAACAACCATTCACTATATCAACGGGATTGAAATAGACTTGCCGTTTGTCCGCTTTACCGTAGGCTGTTCAAAAGGCACATATATAAGAAGCCTTGCGCACGACATCGGTCAGCAATTGGGTGTTGGCGCGTACCTGACCAACTTGAGACGTACGAAGATCGGTGAATTTTCAGTTGAAGATGCATCTTCGGCTTATCTTGAAAATGATTTCCGTTTCAATGCGGAGGATTAAACATTTAAAAATATTTACGTGGAAACGCGCATCAACAAATACCTCTCTGAAATAGGCTTTTGCTCCCGCCGCGAGGCCGATAAAATGCTCGAGCATGGCCGAATTACCGTGAACGGCAAAATTCCCGAACTGGGTACCAAAGTCTCAGTCGATGACGAGATTTTAGTCGATGGCATTTCAGTGCGAAAAGTAGAGGAGACGCACGTTTACATTGCGCTGAATAAACCTGTGGGCATTGTCTGTACTACCGATACGAAACGCGAGCGCGATAATATCGTTGAATTCGTCAATCATCCGAAACGGATTTTCCCAATCGGGCGCCTCGATAAACCGAGCGAAGGTCTTATTCTGCTGACCTCGGATGGCGACATTGTCAACAAAATTCTGCGCGCCAAAAACAATCACGAAAAAGAATACATTGTACGCGTAGACAAACCCATTACACCACAGTTCCTGCACAAAATGCGCAACGGAATTCCGATTTTAGGTACTGTCACCAATAAATGTGAAGTGGAACAGATCGATACGCTCTCATTCAGAATCATCCTTACTCAGGGTCTCAACCGGCAGATCCGCCGCATGTGCGAGTATCTCGGCTACGAAGTGAAAAAACTGAAACGTATTCGCATCATGAACATTAAACTTGATTTGCCCATCGGGAAATGGCGCGATTTAACCGCGCAAGAACTTGCCGAACTCAACGCGCTTCTTGAAGATTCAGAAAAAACGGTGGACTGATCATCCACCGTTTTTCTATTAAATCTCTACATTCAGTTTCTCGATTTTCTTACGGTTACCTACCACCCACACAATGTCATCAAGTTGAAGCACTTCGGATGATTCCGGATTCAGAATGCGTTCGTTGCCGCGGCGGATTGCGATCACGAGGCCGTCCGTCTTGTCCCGGATTCCCGACTCGCGTATCGTAAGGCCTTTTTTCGCTGAGTGATGGTTGATCAGGATCTTTCCGAGTTTAATATCATCTGCGTTTTCTTCCGGCACAACTTCTTCGCTGTCGAAAACCGGACGGAATACCTGGAACTGCTCATCAGTACCAATGATCCCCACTTTGTCGTATGGCATCAGCACCTGGTTACGGTCCGGTGTGTGAATGAGTTTCGCGCCACGTTTGATATAGCCGATATTGATGCCGAACTTCTCGCGCCACTGCAGCTCAAGCAAGGTTTTACCTACAAATTCAGCCAAAGGTTTTACCTGATGCTCTACGATGTGCACATCCCAGGCAGCAAGATTGTTGATCACTTCCGTGTTTCCGGTCAGCCTCGTCAGTGCAGCATCATCAGAGTTGGTAGCCCGGTCATTAAGGTTCGTGATAAACCTTTTTTCAAGTCTGTCGTAAAATTTATTGAGTCTTTTTGAAAACATGAACATGAAGACGATCGCCACCGGAATTGTGATAAAGAATGATATGGTGGTTGACGCAAACCTGTCGAGGAAAAAACCAAGGATCGCTATTCCCAATATGAGGCGGAAAATCTCTATGATGAGCAGCGGTCCGCGGTTGTATTTTGTCTTTGTCCACAGTTCCTTGTACGCTACAGTTCCGGGGCGTTTTACCATCAGTGCCCAAAGGAAAGGCAGGATGAAAAGCACCGGCAGTGCATTCCCAATGATGTTTTTAATGTCGTTGCTGTCCAGATTTTCGTTGATGGCTGGAATGATAAAGTTCGAGAACATCAGAAAAATCGCCAGAATGATGATCCCATTGATCAAAAGAGTGCGGGCATAAAGCGTGAGAATCGTTTTCCAGGTAGATTCGGCCTGAATGTTCTGCGTATTCGATGAATATTGGTTGATTCGTTTAATATATTTAGGCGGAACCACCTTTACCAGCCAGTTGTAGAAAGGTTCTGAAAGTTTGATCTGATACGGCGTCGTGAACGTGGTAATGGCTGAAACACCCACTGCAACCGGAAACAGAAAGTCCGAGATTACGCCCAATGAAAGTCCCAGTGTAGCCACGATGAACGCGAATTCACCAATCTGCGCCATAGACATGCCGACCTGTATCGATTGTTTGAGCGGCTGCCCCGAGAGCAGTGCGCCAAGTGCAGAACTGAACAGTTTTCCGAAAATGGTAAGTATTGTCACAATGAAGATCGGCCAGGCGTAAACCATCATTTCCTGGTAATCAATCATCATCCCGACGGATACGAAAAATACGGCCGCAAACAGATCTTTCACCGATTTCAGTGTGTGTTCCACTTTCTCGGCTACAGTGGTTTCGGCGATGATGGAACCCATTACAAACGCCCCAAGTTCCGCTGAGAACCCCACATTCACTGCAATCAGTACCATTCCCAAACACAGTCCGATGGAGACGATGAGGAGGATCTCGTCGTCAACCAAAGGCTTTATTTTCTTCAGTAAAGTAGGAATCAGGAAAATACCCAGCAGGAACCACAGAATGAGGAAGAAGAGCAGTTTTGCGACGGTAAACAGGATTTGCGTGCCTTCAAACTCTTTGGTAACGGCTATAGTTGAAAGTAAAACCATCAGCAAGATCACCACGATATCCTCTACCACGAGGACGCCAAAAACGGTCTTTGCAAAGTTTCTCGTCTTCACGCCCAACTCGTCAAACGCCCTGATAATGATGGTTGTGGACGAACTGGCGAGCATCCCGCCGAGGAACATACTGTCCATCACACTCCAGCCGAGCCAGCGCCCGGTATAGTAACCCGCGATGGTGATGAAAATGATCTCTACAAAGGCGGTGATGGAGGCGGAACCGCCGACATTCATCAGTTTCTTGAAACTGAACTCGAGCCCGAGGCTGAAAAGCAGGAATATCACCCCGATTTCGGCCAGCGTCTTGATGTTCGCGCTGTCTACCACCGACGGGAAAATATTGAGGTTCGGGCTTACCAGAAATCCGGCAATAATATAACCAAGTACGAGCGGCTGCTTGATTTTACGGAAAAGAAGAACCACAAAAGCGGCAACAATCAGTATTAAGGCTAAATCTTCAATTAACTTCGGTAAGTGTCCCATTATTGTTTAACAGTGTATTTTCCCAAAAATAAGGAAATGCATCAGTTTTTCAAAGGATTTATTTTTTTAAAATTTTTACAGCAACAGCGCGCTGTTTTTGTGTGGCACCCATATTTTGCAGTCTAAGACCCTAAGGCCGCTGTTTAAAACAGCACCTGAGTAAACTTAGACAGCAGGCCCGTATGCTTAGACATCGCAACCGGTGGCTAAGATTTCACGGTTGTGTTCTAAGATAACAAAGGTGGGGTTTAAAACCTCAAAGTTGGAGTTTTAAACCTCGCACAGTGTATTTAAGCAAATTCTGGTGTAACTTTAACGTACACAAAATGATCGAATTATGCATTCCACCCACACTTATCTAAAGCAGGGTAGCCATCCTTACCCACATATTGGTGAATTTGTACGCCGAAAAATGTATAAGTTGCATTTGGCTTCGCCCGAAGTTGCGCGGCAGCTTGGCGTAACTTCGGCAACTGTCCGCGGTTATTTTCAGCAGCCTTCTCTTCAGTTTGGCATTCTCTGGAAACTTTCGATGGCGATGAATTATGATCTGCTTTCGGATCTGGTTGCCTGTTACCCGGAAAATTTTCCGGTAAAAAAAGATCCGCGAATTGCAGAGATGGAGAAGGAGCTGGAAATTTTGAGGGGATTACTGCGGAGGTAGGGACATGCGAAAGGATTCGTAAATGGGAAACACGAGCTTTTTGAAATCACCAAAAAGGATGAAGTGTATGAGTTGAAAAACTCAGACCGTCAAAGTATTACAGCAAGCTGGAAGATGGATCCTGGTAGTGATAAAAAATAAAAGAGAATATCGCTTCGACGGAAGTAATTTAGATTTGCCATTTAAATTCCCCAGACATTATGATGGATGGAATATTTTATTTGATAATTTAAGCAGCTAAAGCTTAAGCAATCTCCAGTGGCATCAATTCTTTTCCCAATTCTTTTGTTCCCGTCATGATTTTATTGATCTGCTTTTCAGTACGGATACAAAAAAACGCCCAGGTTTCCCGAGGCGTTTGAACAGTTAATTAAAAACTGTTTTAATAGTGACCTTTCTCCACAAAATGCGCGGCAATTCTTTCGGTAAGTGCTACTACATTCGGTTGGTTGGTGTATTTGGTGAATCTTCTCAAGCCTGAAAGCATCATACGCTGCTCATCACCTTCGGCAAATGATATGATGCCTTCCTTGGCAGCGGAGATGATTTTTTCTGCGGCTTTGTACAGGTTGAGCTGAGCCATGGCCACTTCCACTGAATCTGCCGCGAAATTTTTCTCTGCTCTTAAGATGGCAGATTCGGCCATGTAAACCTGGTTCAGGATTTCAGATGCGTTCAGCAACAGATGCTGCTGTTTTTCAATATCCATCATGTACTTCTGCAGGGCAGCTCCGGAAACCATCAGGAATACCTTCTTCAGGTTGGCGATTACGGCTTTTTCTTCGCTTAACAGTTCAGAATAATCCGGCACTTCGAAAGACGGGATTCCCATCAGCTCTTTACTGATGGCCATAGCCGGTGACATCAGGTCTGGCTGACCTTTCATGGCGCGCTTAATCAACATTCCTACCGCAAGAAGACGGTTGATTTCGTTGGTTCCTTCGTATATACGGCCGATACGTGCATCTCTCCAGGCCGCTTCCATAGGTGCATCTTCGCTGAAGCCCATACCTCCGTAAATCTGTAAACCTTCGTCAGCCGTTTGCTGCGTAAGATCTGAAACAAAAACTTTAAGGATAGAAGCTTCCACTGCGAATTCTTCCACGCCTTTCAGTTCTGCCTGCTGGTGATCCATGCCGCCTGCAACCAGTTCGTCAATTTTGTCCTGAACATCTTTTGCTGCACGGTAAGAGCCGGCTTCGGAAACGAAAATTCCGGTTGCCATTTCCGCGATTTTCTTGCGAACTGCACCAAATGTTGAAATGGAAACACCAAACTGTTTTCTTTCGTTTGCATATTTCACAGCGTGGGCCATAATTCTGCGCTGTCCGTCGAGGTTGGCTGCAGCAAGCTTGATACGGCCTACGTTAAGTGCATTCAAAGCGATTTTGAAACCGTTGTTTCTTTCACCTAAAAGATTTTCAACCGGCACCTTCATGTCGTTGAAGAAAACCTGGCGGGTAGAAGAGGAGCGGATGCCCAATTTGTGTTCTTCCTCGCCGAAAGAAAGTCCTTCTGTACCTTCTTTTTCTACGATGAAACCCGTGATGTTTTTATCGTCATCAATTTTAGCGAAAACAATGAAAATTTCAGCAAAACCTGCATTTGAAATCCACATTTTCTGGCCGTTGATGATGTAATGTTTGCCGTCTTCAGACAGTTTTGCTTTGGTTTTACCAGAGTTTGCATCTGAACCTGCATCCGGCTCTGTCAAACAGTAAGCCCCGAATTTAGTGCCTGTAGCTAAGTCGGGCAGATATTTGTTTTTTTGCTCTTCAGTACCGTAAAGAAGGATTGGTAAAGTTCCGATTCCGGTGTGTGCACCGAAAGCTGTAGCCAAGGATCCGTTACCGCCGGAAAGATAGTCGCAGGCAAGCATCGTAGTTACGAAGCCCATCCCGAGACCGCCGTACTGTTCCGGTACGGTAACACCCAGGAAGCCCATCTCGCCCAGTTTGCGCATGCTTTCTTCCGTCAAAGCGTAATCTTTATTTTCGAATCTCTCGTGATGCGGTACGATTTCGCGGTCGATAAATTCTTTTGCAGAATCGCGCATCATCTTTTGCTCGTCAGAAAGATCTTCTAAAGTGAAAATCTCCGCAGCAGGTGTTTCCTTGATAAGGAAATCACCGCCGATCAGGGTTTTTTGAGTTGTATCGCTCATAGCTTTTGTTGTATTTGTGTACGATGTACAAAGTACAATGTACGTGAGGTTGATTAAAATTTGTTAAGTTTGTCATCGTACTTTGTACATGGTACATTGTACATTTTTTAATTACAATAATTCGAATATCGAAGCGGCTCCCTGTCCGGTTCCTACGCACATGGTGACCATTCCGTATTTATTGCCGCGCCTGCGCATTTCGTCAAGAAGCTGAACGGTGAGTTTGGTACCGGTACAGCCTAAGGGGTGACCAAGCGCGATGGCGCCGCCATTTACGTTCAGTATTTCCGGATTCAGATCCAGTTCTTTCTGAATTGCCACCGACTGGGAGGCGAATGCTTCATTCAATTCGATCAGTTCGATGTCTTTCAGTTCCAGACCTGCCTGCTTCAGCGCTTTTGGGATAGCATATACCGGTCCCATGCCCATGATTCGGGGTTCCAGTCCGGCCGCCGCGTAGGAAACCAATCTTGCTTCAGGTTCCACGCCTAATTCCTTCACCATTTCTTCGCTCATCACGATCACGAATGCCGCGCCGTCTGACATCTGGGAAGAATTTCCGGCAGTTACAGAACCTCCGTTGGCAAACACAGGGCGGAGTTTAGCCAAACCTTCGAGAGACGTGTCTTTTCGTGGACCTTCATCTACATTGAAATCAAATTTTTTGGTCTGCATCTTCTGGTTTTCGTCCAGAAAGTTGTATTCCACGGGAATTGGCACGATCTGATTTTTAAATCTGCCTTCTTCGTTGGCTTTTAATGCCTTCATGTGAGATTCAAAAGCAAACTGATCCTGCTCCTCACGCGAAATTTTGTATTGGTTTGCCACCTCTTCTGCTGTGTAGCCCATTCCCCAGTAATAATCGGGGTTGGATTTCGCGATATCCGTTTCCGGTACAGGCTTGTAGCCGCCCATTGGAATGTAACTCATGGATTCAGTACCACCAGCGATGATACAGTCGGCCATACCGGCCTGAATTTTCGCGGAGGCGATTGCTATCGCTTCGCTCCCGGACGCACAATACCTGTTTACCGTTACCCCCGGAACTTTATCGGTATGAAGACCCATCAGGGAAATCAAACGCGCCACATTCAGGCCTTGCTCTGCCTCCGGCATTGCGTTCCCGACGATCAGGTCATCAATCCGGTTCTTGTCGAGTTGCGGTACCGCGGTCATCAGTTTTTCGATAACAGTAGCGGCCATAACGTCGGGTCTTGTAAATCTTAAGCTGCCTTTCGGCGCCTTTCCGACGGCTGTTCTGAAGCCTTTTATTATGTATGCTGTTTTCATTTTAGATTTTAGATTATAAGACAAGAGATATGAGACTCTTGCGGTTAATTATTTGTTTTTAATGTTTTCCTTGAAGACATAGATCATTTTCTGAATCTCTTCCAACTTCTCTAAAAGGGGCCGGTTGATTTCATAAGAAACAAATTCTAACCTTTCAGAGATAATAAGTTGGGTTTGTAATTCGTACGCCGAACCATATGCAATATTCAAGAAATGATAAAATTCTTTTTCACTTTGTCGTCCTGCGCCCTCAGCGATGTTTGAAGGAATGGATACCGAAGATCTTTTGATCTGAGATGATAATCCGTACTTTTCATCCGCAGGCATATTTGCTAAGGCTTTATAAACCTCCACGCACAGTTCAATCGACTCGTTCCATATTTTTAGTTTCTTAATATTATGCATGGTTCTATGGTTTTTCTGGTTTAAAAATCTCGTGTCTCCAGTCTCACATTCTCCCCTCTAATTTCTCAGCGGTTTCCCCTTCTGCAGCATGTACTGTATTCTTTCCAGAGTTTTTCTTTCGCCGCAAAGCTGAAGGAAGGTTTCCCTTTCAAGGTTCAGTAAATACTGTTCGGTTACTACTGTAGGTTCAGAGAGATTTCCGCCAACGAGTACATTGGCAAGTTTGTCGGCGATGAGTTTGTCGTGTTCCGATATGTAATTACCCGTCAGCATCTGGTCGGTACCTACATAGAACATTCCGAGAGCATCTTTGCCTAAAACCTGCACTTTCTGCTCGATAGGTTGGGTGTATCCGTGTTCAGCCAAACTTAATGCTAGCATCTTGGCGGTTTTAATCTGGCGGTTTTTGTCGACAACCACAATGTCCTTATGTTCTTCCAGAATGCCCATGTCATATGCTTCATAAGCTGATGTAGCCACTTTACCCATCGCGATATTCATGAACATATCCCGAAGTCTGTTGTTTTTCACATCATCTTTCTGGAATTCTCTGGATGTGCGTAGTGCAAATTCTTTCGTTCCGCCACCACCCGGAATTACGCCGACACCGGTTTCTACAAGTCCGATATAAGTTTCAGCAGCTGCAACCACACGGTCGGCATGCATCGTCATCTCGCAACCGCCTCCTAAGGTCATTCCATGCGGAGCAACTACTACAGGAATTGACGAATAACGGACGCGCATCATGGATTTCTGGAAATAGGCAATGGCCATATTCAGGTCATCCCAATCCTGCTCAATGGCCATCATCAGGATCATGGCAAGATTGGCACCCACCGAAAAGTTGGCACCCTGATTTCCGATCACGAGACCATCATATTCCTTTTCAGCCAGGTCTATAGCTCTGTTCAAACCGTCCAGAACTTCACCCCCAAGAGAATTCATCTTGGAACGGATTTCAAAATTGATAATACCGTCACCCAAATCCTGAATAGCCGATCCTGAATTACTCCAGAGCGTTTTGTTTTTCCTGATATTATCCAGGATGATAAAGGATTCTTTTCCTGGAGTATTTCTGTAATCGCCGGAGTTTTGGTCGAAATAAGTACTCAGGCCTTCATCATCAACTTTATAGAAAGTTTCCACATTCTTCACCCAGTCCGAGACTTCGTAGCCCGCTTCTTTTGCCAGCTCAATCCCTTTCTGTACGCCTACTGCATCCCAGATTTCAAATGGTCCGTTTTCCCAGCCAAAACCGGCGCGCATGGCATCGTCTATTTTGTAAAGTTCATCCGAAATTTCGGGCACTTTATGGGAAACATAACCGAAGAGCGCGCCCAAAGATTTTCTGTACAGTTCACCTGCTTTGTCTTTTCCTTCAATTAAAACCTTAAACCGGTCTATTGGACGGTCGATATTTTTGGTGAGTTCGAGCGTAGGGAAGTTGGTTTTTTCCTGAAGTTCATACTCCATGGTATCCAGGTTCAGGCCGTGGATCTCTGATTTCCCTTCCGCATTCTTGATCTTCTTGTAGAAGCCCTGCTGAGTTTTAGACCCGAGCCATTTATTATCCACCATTTTCTGGATGTACTCCGGCAGTTTAAATACATCATTCGAGTTGGAAGCTTCGGTTCCGCTGGCACTTACACCATTGGCGACCATTACCAAAGTATCTAGTCCAACAACATCCGCCGTTCTGAAGGTAGCAGATTTTGGTCTTCCGATTACGGGTCCGGTAAGTTTGTCAATATCCGTCACATTCAGGCCTAAACCTTTTACTTCGTGAAGAAGGTTCATCATGGAGAAAACACCGATTCTATTGGCAATAAATGCCGGGGTATCCTTGGCAAGAACTGTTGTTTTCCCTAGGAATTTCGCACCGAAATCCATGTAGAATTTCACGATTTCAGGATCGGTATTCGGAGTAGGAATAACCTCCAGTAAAGGAAGATATCTTACCGGATTGAAAAAGTGAGTTCCGGCGAAGTGTTTTTTGAAATCCTCACTTCTGCCTTCTACCAAATGATGGATTGGAATACCCGAAGTATTGGAAGAGATTAAAGTGCCGGGCTTTCGGAACTGTTCAATTTTTTCATAAACCGATTTCTTTATGTCGAGTCTTTCAACTACCACTTCAATAATCCAGTCGGTATTTTTAATCTGTTTCAGGTCGTCATCAAAATTTCCTACGGTAATCCTGTCGGCAAATTTTGGTGTGTAGAGCAGGGCAGGACTGGCTTTTTTAAGCTTCGCAAAATTTTCTGCTGCAATCCTGTTGCGCACGTTCTTGTCTTCCAGCGTGAGGCCTTTTTTCTGTTCCGCTTCACTCAGTTCAACTGGAACGATGTCGAGTAACAGCACCTGCACGCCGATATTGGCAAAGTGTGCTGCAATACCCGAGCCCATTATTCCTGAACCGAGAACCGTAACGTGTTTGATTCTTCTTTTCATTACTTTTTTTTAATTATTTTTTTCACAACAGCATGGGTGGTAAACCGCGCTATTTTTTATTATTGAGCTGATTGGCAATCTGCAGGATTTCTCCCATCACTTCTTTGAAAATTTCCAACTTTTCGGTTGGAATTTTTTCCATGACCGTTTTATTAAAGTTGAGTACAACTTCTTTTGATAAATTACGGCTGTTCAGTCCTTTATCGGTAAGTTTTATAATGACCTCACGTTTATCGTGCGTAGTTTTCTCCTTATAAATGTAGCCGTTGTCTTCAAGCAGTTTTATAATTCGAGTGAGAGACGTCGGTTCTATCGCCATTTTAGGTCCCAGATTCGTACTTCTGGTGCCATCTTTGGGGTCAATTTTCAGTAGCGTAAGTGCCTGCACGGCAGTTGCATCATAATCCTGAGCCAAATCCGAATACATTTTTGATACGGCCAGCCATGTAGATTTTAATACTAAATCGATATTATCTACTTTATCATTTATTTTATTTTTCATAGACCTGAATCTTCTTCAAACCAAATATAACAAAAAAATACTATGCATGCATAGTATTTTACTTTTTCTTATATAATATATTGATTGTCAATTATATAATTAGTATGTTAAACATATTTTTTATTAATTCAATTTTACTATTTCTTAATTTAAATTACCGCAATGGTAAATTTTATTTAATAATTTGATGATTTCATCAAAATATTCACATTGATAGTTAATTTTTTCAGTACTCACTGTCCAGAAGCCGTTATCATAAGTAAATTGCGTTGCTGACATATCTACGGAATAATTTTTCTGCAGTAGCGAATACAGCATTTCCTTCTGCAAAACGGGTGCATCGATTTTTGGTGCCACGAAACCCTGCGCAAGATTAAACAGTTGCGGGTTCAGCAGTTCGTGATGTTTCATTAAAATTTCCTCTGCGATGCCGGTGTCGAGTTTACCGTCATGCACAAGCCAGATTTTATCAGCAAATTCTTTCGCTAGGCGCCAGTCGTGTGAGCTGAACAAAATCAGTTTTCGGTGTTTTTTCGCGAGATCCCGAAGGATTTTAAGAATGTTGATTTTGTTTTTTTCATCCAGATGCGTGGTAGGTTCATCCAGAATGATCATTGGCGAATTTTGTGCAAGTGCACGCCCGATGAATGCCTTCTGGAGATTTCCGTCTGAAAGGTTGCGCAACGGAAAAGTGGCGTATTTTTCAAGATCCAGATCAGTTATTATCTGCAAAACATGTCGTTTATCCTCGTTATTTAACTCAAAATAAAACGGATAATGAATGTATTTACCCAACGCGACAAGATCAGTAAGCGTGAAATTGGCTGGTATTTCTGCTTTTGAGAAAACCACAGCAATCTGTTCTGCAATCTGTTTGTTGGAAAGCGTTTTGAGATTATTTCCGGCCAGTAAAATTTCGCCGGCCAGCAACGGAATTTGGTTTAATACCGATTTCAGCAATGTAGTTTTACCGACACCGTTATTCCCGATGATCAGGCAGATCTCGCCTGTCTGCAAGCTGGCTGAGGCATTGCGGACCAAGGGTTTCTGATAACCAAAATCTACGTTTTTTATATTTAAAAACATATTTGTTGCGATAGTTTAAATGCGGCCTGCTCTAGAAATGTTAAAAACTAAAAACTCATTCGGCGACCTTTGAGCATCATTGCCAAAATCACCGGAACACCAAAAACCGAAGTGATGACATTCAACGGAAACAGTGAAACTTCTGAAATTACGGAAAAAAATTCCATTATAAACACACCCAGCAAAAGATTCAGCACCCATTGGTGCCAGAGTTTTGCAGGGTTATAGATAAGCCGACAAAAATGCGGAACTACGATTCCGACAAATAAAATAGGTCCTAAAAACGCCGTCACGGAAGCTGCGAGCATCGAAGATGAAAAAATGATCAGCAGTTTAAGACTTTTTAAATTAACGCCTAAACTTTGCGCATAAGCCGAACCTAAACTGCTGCCAAGCAAAGGTTTAATGCTTCTAAACGCAGCGAAAAGCCCGATAAGCACGATAATTCCTAAAAGCCAAAGTTGCCGTCCGGAAACCTGGTTATTTGCACCGAAACTCCATAAAACGTAGTTTTTTAAACTTTGGCTGTCTGCGTAAAACTGCAGGATTGAAACCACCGCGCCCGCCAATGCCGAAATAAGAAATCCGAAAATGATAATGAACGATTTATCCGTAAATCTGCGAGAAAAGGCAAGAAGAATCAGCATCAAAACAAGGCTTCCACCTATTGCGGAAATACTGATAAAGCTGTCCTGCAGAATTTCGGGCAAAATAATATACTGCGAAAAGAACAGATAAAACGCCACGCTGAGACTCGCAACTGAGGTAATCCCGAGGACGGAAGGGCCTGCGAGCGGATTTTGGAAATATTCCTGGAGCAAAAAGCCGGAGGTTGGTACGGATAGGCCAGCAATAAGTACCGCGACGACGCGGTTTATGCGTAAATTGGCAATTTGTGAGTTTGGCGTTACAGAAAGAAAATCCTGAATGTTTAAATTTAAATATCCGATGTTCAGGTTCACGATGCAAACCGCAATGATGGCGAGCAAAATGACGCCACAGAGGATTTTAAATTGTCTTTCCATTAATTTTCGCCGCGAAAATCCGACGACTTTATTTAAACGAATTGATTTTCTCGTCCAGAATTTCTTTGGTCATCATGCCGATGGTTTCATCGGTTTTGTCGCCCTTGCGCATCACTGTAAACGGAATGCTGCCGCCATCCCACTTGTCGAAATTTTTGGGAAAAAATTCCGGTGTCAGCTGTTCCGGATCTACCAGCACGATGTTTTTGGACAGATTATTTTCTTCCGCGAAGTCTTTCACTTTTGTGGGCCAGTCTTCACGTGCATCAATCCCGATGAAGGTGAATTTGACAGGTTGCGCGTTGAGTTCTCGCATTTTCTCTTTAAAATGTGGAATTTCCCGCATGCACGGCCCGCACCACGTCGCGAAAAAGTTCGTGATGTATAAAGTATCGTTATCTTTTTTAGCCAACAGCGCTGAGGCTTCATCGAGCGATAATTCAACCTGTCGGAAGGGAGCCACGTTTTCCGGTGCATTTGAAGACGCTGAATCGGTATCCAAAACTTTGTTATTGTCGGTATTATCTATCGCGACAGTCTCTTTTTTACACGAAGAAACAGCTCCGGCGAAGAGCATCAGGATAAGGAATTTTTTCATTTTATTTTTACTATTTTTGAAACAGTATTGATATGGAAACACTTGTAAAAAAGCCGCGTCAGGCGGTATTTCATCCGCTAAAAATAGCAAAAAAAGAGCAGCTGAACAAAAACACCTTCATGCTCGAATTTGAAATTCCAGATCATTTGAAACGCAATTTTCAGTTTGAAGCCGGCCAGTACGTCACCGTAAAATATCAGTCAGGCGAGATCACCTTTCAGAATGATTATTCGATGACTTCGGCGCCTTACGAGCAGAAAATTACGCTCGGTATCAAGATTTCTGCTGATGGCAGTTCTGCAAATATTTTGTTTAATGATTACAATGTTGGCGATTCATTGGAAGTTTCCGAGCCGAGAGGCCGTTTCACTATTTCCTCGAAACCACATGAATTTCGTACAATAATCGGTTTTGCGGGTGGAATCGGCATTACGCCTTTGCTCAGCCATTTTAAGAATATTCTGCACAGTGAGCCCCGAACGCGGCTTTTTCTATTTTACGGCAACCGCCGCACTGAAGAAATTGCATTTAAAAAAGACCTTGACGAACTCCGGGAAAAATATAGCGAAAGACTGCAGGTTTACTATTTTTTTTCACGCGAAAATACGCCCGACCATCTTTTTCAGGGCAGGCTTGATGAGAAAAAGCTGCACCTTATAATTAATCAGATTTTGCATCTGGACGATACCGATGAAGAAAGTACGATCTGGGATGCTGTAGATGAAGTGCTGATATGCGGTAAAGGTGAAATGATCCGGTCGCTGGCGAATGCCTGCTATAACAACGGGATTCCAAAAAAGAACATTCATTTTGAACTTTTTGAAACATTTAATGAAGATATCTACCCTGTAGAAAAGGAGTTTCCGCTCGTGCAAAATATAACGGTTGACTTTAAACTTTTTAATAGAGATTATCATTCTACGCTTCCAAATAATAAGGCAAGATTGCTGCAGCAACTACTGGCACAAGGCTTTCCAGTTCCGTATTCGTGTAAATCCGGGATTTGTGGCATTTGCGAATGTAAGCTTGTGGAAGGAGACGTGGAGCTACTTGAAAACGAATATCTGACCGAAAAAGAAGAATCGGCCGGAAAGATTCTTGCGTGTATGTCAGTCGTCTTAAGTGATAAAATTAAAGTCAATTTTGATGTAGCGTAAATTAATGTACGGTTTTGAAAAAGATTTTAGACATATTCAGAACTTTTTTTACGCTCGTCGAAGTGGGCGTGCTGCTGATGATACTGGCTAATATCTGGGTTTATGCCCTGACGAATGGACGTACTTTTACCAAAATATCTAAAATTCCGCCACGCGAAACAGCACTCGTACTGGGAACTTCGCCCAAGATGAAATCGGGCATGTCTAATCCGTATTTTACGGCGCGGATGGATGCGACAGCGCTTCTTTACCACCATGGGAAAATAAAGAAAATCATCGTGAGCGGCGAGAAAAGTCCCGGTTATGACGAACCTTACGCTATGAAAAATTATCTTGTGTATCAGGAAGGCGTACCGGAAAACATCATCACCGAAGATCCGAAAGGTTTTAAGACGCAGACCAGCATTCAGAATTGTAAGCATGTTTTCCACAAAAACGACGTAATCATCGTTTCACAGGGGTTTCACAATTTGCGGGCACTTTTTTATGCACGAAACAATAATATGAACGCGCTGGGTTTCGATGCGCAGGACGTTTTAGCGAACCAAAGTTATTACAGAAATCAGTCGCGGGAGTTCCTGGCGCGCGTGGTAGCGGTGATTTATTACATTTTCGGGATTGAACGAAAAGGGTAGTGTTGCGCAATATTTGGCAAAACGCACGCGCAGAAATCGCACATAATCTTATATTTGTAGAAATAATATTGGATATGCTCGTAATAGGAATCGCAGGCGGAACAGGCTCCGGGAAAACTACGGTGGTGAATAAAATTCTTCAACAGCTGAATATTGAGGGTGTGAATGTGCTTTCTCAGGATAATTATTATCATGATAATCAGCAGCTTACATTGT
>JAEZYN010000098.1 GCA_023419095.1 Bacteroidota bacterium
CTGAGTAGCTTTTTTTTTTAAATCTTAGCGAAACTTTAAGAATTTAAATATTTAGAATTAAACGTAACGGCATTGGTTTTGGTTTTAATGCTGAAAATCAACACTATGGAACAAAGCAAAGACAACAAAATCATTCCGATGACCTCTATTGACAGCGGAAAACTTCGCGAAGCAGCGCCTGATGTCGCGTATTATACCAACCAGATCGTCAATATCATTATGATCGGAAATCCCGGCGCAGACTGGGTTTTGGTGGATGCCGGAATGCCGAAATCAGCGAAAGAAATCATTAAAATTGCGGAGACGCGCTTCGGCGAAAATAATCCGCCCAAAGCCATTATTTTGACGCACGGACATTTCGATCATGTCGGCAGCATCGTAGATTTGGTGGAAAAATGGGGCGCGCCTGTATTTGCCCATCCTTTGGAATCAACGTTTTTGACCGGAAATGAAAGTTATCCGGAACCCGACACCTCAGTAGAAGGTGGCGTTTTAGCGAAAATTTCATCGGTTTATCCACACGACCCAATTAACATCGCCGAAGTTTTGCAGCAGTTGCCCGACGATGGGCAGGTACCGTTGTTGGAAGACTGGAAATGGGTACACGTACCGGGTCATTCGCCGGGACAAATAGCGCTTTTCCGTGAAATTGACGGTGTGCTGATCTCTGCCGACGCACTGATAACCGTTAAACAGGATTCGCTGTATAAAGTATTGATTCAAAAAGAAGAAATATGCGGTCCACCCGTTTACCTTACCACGAATTGGAGTCAGGCGCGTGAATCGGTTGAGAAACTTGCGGCCCTGAATCCACAGATTTTGGTGCCGGGTCACGGCACTGCGATGACGGGCATTGATTTAAAGGAAGGCATTGCTCATTTGTTGGCAAACTGGGAAGAGCTGGCGGTTCCCGACCACGGGCGCTGGGTTTGGACAAAAGATTTATGATAATTAAATAAAAGCTGTTCAGAGGAACAGCTTTTTTATTTTAATGTTTCGATAGTAAAAAAATCAATTCAGTCAACAAATTTTTCACCGGAAATTCGCGTGACGAACATCGCGGCCACTGTATCGCCCGTCGAATTTAACACGGTTGCCAGCGGATCAACCAGTGTACCAAGGATCATCACGGCGGGTATGGCCTCCACAGGCAGATTATAAACTGAAATCATCAGCATCTCGCCAATGTAGCCGCCATTGGGAATTCCGCCTGCCACAATGCTCACGAAAACGGTGATTCCGAGTGCCAAAATTAAATTTAACGGATCGAAAAAGTCTTCACCAATTATTAAAAATGCCACATATATTTTAATAATTGAAGACATGGACGAGCCTTGTTTGTGAAGGGTGCTGCCAATGGGAATCACGATATTGGCAATCGACGCAGGAATTCCGATTTTCGCCGCAGCCTGCAGGTTGGCCGGCATCGTCGCAAAGCTGCTGCATGTAGAAAGTGCCGTAAGTGTGGGATAAATGTTGTTTTTCCAGAAAGCTTTAACACCACCTTTAGATTTGGCAATCCACGCATAGAGGGAGAAAAAGATAATAAAATATATGGCGCCGGCGACATAATACAAACCGAGTGGCTTTGCATAAAACCCGAACAGTTCAGGCCCCATCGTGGCGACCTGGTAAGCGAAATATGCGCCGAGACCAATGGGTGCGCCTTTCATGACCATCAACAGCAATTCTTTCATAACTTCAAAGCCGGAAGCCAGGAAAAATGCAAAGCTTTTACCCGCTTCGCCAGCTTTTCGCACCGCGGTTCCGGTAAGAAATGCAAAAATTAACAGGGCAAGCATGTTTCTTCTGGAAAAAAGTTCTGTAAATTCGTTTACTGTAAAGAAACTCACCAAACGGTCATTCCAGGTAGTTGAGGCACCGTCGTCAGGAATTTCGGCACCGCTGCTGGGTAAAGCTTCTGTAGGAAAAAGATAGACCGCGGCAATAGTGAAGAGCGCTGAAACAATGATGAACAAAAGAAATGTGGCAACCATTGAGAAAATGATGCGGCCAAATTTAGACTGCTGTTCAAGTGACGCGATGGAATTAGCAACTGCAAAAAATACCAGGGGCACCACACTCACGAAAAGCAGATTAAGAAAGATGTCGCCGAGAGGTTTAAGGTAAATTACGGCCTCAGGAGCAAAAATTCCGATCAGGCTTCCGATAAAGATTCCCGCCAGCAAGAGGAAGATAGCGGAATAATTATTGATGAGTTTCTTCATAAAATTTAAATGTTAGGTATACAAATGTAATTTTTTACATCGAGACAGGGGGCTGTTTATTCGTTGATTATTACTAACTAAAATTGAACTGATGAGAAAGATTTTATTCTTTTTTTCAGTACTTGTCTCCGCTTACGCCGGTATCTTACATTCGCAGACCTGTACGCCGTTCTCGCTAACAGATGCGCTGGGTAATGATAGCGTATTAATAGACTGCAGCTATCCTCTGAAAAATTCTGGGTGTCTTAAGCTTCAGGCTGCGGCGCCATCTGCGCGTGAAACTACCACTTATAAAACCGAATCTATTCCGTATGCTCCGTATATACCTTTTAATGCAGGTACACCTCTGGAAGCAAATTATGATGATTTGTACGCAGAATTAATTGACATTCCATTTCGGTTCTGCTTTTTTGGAAACAGTTATAATCAGCTTGTGATAGGCTCCAATGGCTTGGTAAGTTTTGATGTATCCTTGCTTGGAAAAATAAGCTATCCCAATATTGAGGAGAACAACCCAGATCCGTTGCTTCCTCAAAATGCTGTTTTTGGTGTCTTTCAGGATTTGGTTTTCTCATCCGCAGATGATTCGGAAATTTATTACTCGGTGATCCAGTCTGGCGCATGCCGAAAATTAGTCATTAATTTTTACCGTGGTCGCGTGGTAGGATGCCAGGAAAGATCTTCGACACAGATCGTATTGACAGAGTTCACCAACGAAATTGAAATTTTCATTGAAAATAAAGATCTGCCGTGTGCAACTGCCCGATTTTCGAACGCGCTTTTAGGAATAATAAACAGCGACGGTACGGTGGGCTATTCCCCAACCGGCCGAAATACTGGCGTGTGGTCTGCACAGCAGGAAGCCTGGCGTTTCGCTCCTGACGGTAACCTAATAAATCCTGTGATTACTTGGTTCAACGCTGCCGGGACGGCGCTGGGAACAGGAACTACCATCGACGTCTGTCCTACACAGAACAGCACGTACACCGCCAGGGCAACTTATTCGATGTGCGGATCTCCGTTTGTGCTGACAGACAGTATTGATGTACAGTTCGCAGCTGATTTTCCTTTAGCCAGAAACTACACAAAAGTTTTCTGCACGCCACCGGGTGGCAGTGAAGGTATTGACTTGAATGACTATCGGCAGTTTCTTACTCCGCAGGACCCGACGCTGTTTACATTTAGTTATCACAATACCTTAGCCGATGCCCAGGCAAACACCAACGCCACAGCTACATCACTTAACATCAATTCTGAGCAGCTCTTTTACGTTCGCATACAGAATAATCTGGATGCATCCTGCTACGGGATTGCACTTTTACGCTTCCAGTTCATCAGCAGCGTCATACTCTCAAACACGGTTTCGGTATGTGATACCAATAATGACGGAACAGAGTCCGCTTTTAACCTGTCTGGTCTGAATCCTCAACTGTTTGCGCCCGAAATTTCCGGCTCGATTACTTATTTCCTGTCTCAGGCTGATGCGCAGAGCAATTCGAACGCGGTTTCTACCGCCACGCTCACCAATGGAATGCAGTTTTGGATTCGGCTCACAACCTCACAGTGTTCCCAGGTAATTGGTCCTATTACGGTAAATTTTACACCCGGACCTACGGTCAATTCGCCTTTGGATTTAAATATTACTATTTGCGACATTAATGATAACAACACAGAACCTTATGATTTTGATGCGAATATATCAGGGTTGATAACATCCGCTACCGGTGTTGAAATTTCTTACTACGAAACTTACCAGCAAGCATACCAGGGAATTGGCGCGCAGGTGAGCACCATACGCGAGGGTACATACTCAATCTATGTGCGGGTGGAAGAGCCTGGCGGATGCTTTTCTGTTGCGGAAGTTCGGCTTAATGTGGATTTTAATGAAGTTGTAGCTACCAATGAGATTTCTTATTTATGTTTTGATGGCTCAGAAGATGTGACGGTGAATCTTTCAACTTTATCTGCTACGATGCTGCAAAGTCCGCTAACAGGTATCACAACTACCTTTCACGCTAATGCAGCAGATGCTGAGGGCGGCACAGATCCGATATCACCGACACAGGTAATCACAGAGGATGGAAATTCGGTGACAACGCGGTATTATGTGCGGTTTGAAGAGTCGCCGACATGTTACACGGTTCGCACAATCACCGTGGTACTGACGCATCCGGTTGCCGTGAAAAGCAGTTTTACGGTTTGTGATTTTAATAATGACAATACTGAAACATTTAACTTAGATCAGTTCAATAGCCAAATTGCGGGCGCGCAACCCGCCACTCTGCGGTATTTTCTTACAGCTCAGGAAGCGCAGGGTAACACCGCTGCACTTTCATCCTTTACCCTGAACGGCAGCGCACAGATTTTTGTACGGATAGAAGTTAACCAATGCGTGGAAATTTACCCAATTAGCCTGCAACTTGTTCCTACACCCGTGGTAACGCCCCAAATTACGGTAAACCGCAACCGCTACTGCGATAATAATAATGATGGCAGCGAGATCTACAACCTTACACAACATCAGGCGCAGCTCTATAACGGCAGCCAGCCTGTAATTTTCAGTTATTTCACAGCTTACAATCCGGTCAACCAAACCTTTACGGGAGCAATTTCAGATCCTACAAAGTTTGTCGCAATAGGAGAGAATACCGTTTACGCGCGTATCGGATTTTCGTCTACAGGCTGTTTTTCGGTGAGTGTGATTAAACTGCAGATAGATTTTATCGCAGCGCCACGCATTACGGAGGCTACGCTTCGCATTTGTGATGAACAGTTTAATTTTAATGAAAGTTTCAACCTTAACTCTGCACTCCCTCAAATGTACGATGCCGGCGAAAACGGTATTCCGCTGAGTGGTATGAGCGTAACATATTATCACACGGCAGCAGAAGCCAATGCCGGCGTACCATCCACAGCCATCAGTTCAACACAGATTACTTTGCAGTCGCTGGTCACTGTTTATGCCCGTTTTGAGGCGAAAGCTACCGGCTGCTATTCGGTAAAACCCATTCATTTGCGGACCTATTTTCCGCCAAAAGCCATTAATTCTACTATTAATAATATTTGTGACAGCAATCTTGACGGTCTTTACGAACTGAACCTGCTTCAGTTTACATCCCAGATGATTGACATCAGCCATCCGGACAATAGTTTTACGTTCTACGAGACGCGTTCTGATGCGCTGGCAGGTGTGAATGCTATTTTGGATCCTGAAAATTTCAGGGCCAACCCGTTACCAAAGCAAATCTTCGTAAAAGTGGAAAATATTCCCGGCTGTAATGATGTCGCTGCGATTACCTTAAACGCCGGAACGAAATTGCCGCTCATCAGTTCCGGACCTTTCACGCTCGACCAGTGCGATATCCTTAATGACGGCCAGGAAACGCTCGATCTTACGCAGTTTCAGGCTGGACTTTATCCGTCCGCACAGTTTGAATATTACCCATCGCTCGCAGATCTGATTAATTCTGTCAACCGGATTCTTAATCCGCAGGCATTTAATTTTAATAAAGCTGTGCAGGATACTGATTTCTATGTGAAGGTTTCATATTCGGGTTTCTGTCCTGTTTATGCGGTGATCAACATTAATCTGAAAAAAACACCGCAGTTTACGTTGCCAACCTATTATTTCTGTCCGTACAATAATGATGCAGTAGATATTGCGCCCGATTTTACAGGTCAGGACATCGTTTCATACGAATGGATTGATCCTGCCGGAAATAAAATTTCTACAGCCGATCAGTTACAGAATGTGAATAAGACAGGCATTTATACACTTAATGTGGTTTCTTCAAACAGGTGTACTTTCAGCACAACCTTTGAGGTAAAACATTATGAAGTTCCTGTAATCACGCAGCTTGTCGCGAACGGGAGTAATTATACAGTGATTGCCAGCGGAAGCAAAACTATTTTGTATTCTATAGACGGCATCACCTGGCAGACGGGTAATATCTTCTACAATCTGCCGGTGGGGCAAACAACTTTTTACGTTAAATTTTCTGGTGAGGATTGTATTGGCTTGCCTAAAAGAGGCGTGATTCTCAATATTCCAAACGCCTTCACTCCCAATGAAGACGGCATCAACGATGTTTGGCAAGTGAGCGGTCTGGATGTTTTTGATGGAGCCAATTCAACCATTCAGATATTTGATCGGCAACAGGTGCTCGTGCATGAGGAGGAAGCGCCCGACCGGCTATCGTGGAACGGTCGATGGATGGGAAGACCGGTTCCGACCGGCACTTATTGGTACGTGTTGAGGCTACCTGACGGACGGATCTTTTACGGCTGGATTTTCCTTAAAAATCGAAACTAAATAGTCCACTGATCATTCACCACCGCGGTAAGATAGTATTTGTTGCCCAGTTTTTCAAAAACGAAACGCAGTGAATTCCAATCCATAAAAGAATATTGCTCACTTCCGTTGATGTAGTTTTCGGTGAAATCAGCATTTGGATAAATTTCTTTGAGGTTGTTAATCGTATTGCCTTTGCCTTTCATTTCGTTTTCGGAATAATCTGACTTGCTGTAATCGCGGCTGTAGACCCATTCCTCAAGATAATTCTTAAGTGTGGTTTGATAGATCTCGCCAGTTCCATCTTTTTGACCCCAGGTAAATTTCACATTGGTATCGATATATTTAATGAAATCTTCACGGGTAAAAACTTTGTCCTTGGCAGGTTCGATGTATGCATACATGGAGAAACGGACGCCTTTTTGTGGATCTATAAAATTTGCCAATTCGCGGTGATTTCCCTGCTTTAAGATTTGTAAAATCTGATCATTGAGCTGTTTCAGGTTTTGTTGTTCGCTCTCAGAAGTTCTAAGTGTGTCTGTGCTCACGGTATTTGCATCGGTTCTTTCATCAGCAATCTCGGCAGGCTTTTCGTTTTGCGAACAGCTTAAAATGATCACACACTGGAAAACCAGAATTATCTTTTTCATTTTTGTTTAAATTTAAAAATTACACCCAGGAGATAGTTTCTTGTGGCAGCCGGATTATAGTAGCGGTTGCCGAAAGCATTGATGTCGTATCCCAAGCTATAAGCCATATTATAAAGATTCTGTACCCGCGCGCTGAGCTGAAGATCAAAATCGCGGGCCGGAACTGGCATGGTTAAACCAATATTACCGATCAGTGAAGCTTCTGAAAATTCGGTGTTGGCATCATTCAGCGGCATTGCTGAAGTATAAAAATGCGCAACGTCTGCTTTTAAGGTTTTAAAAATATCAAAAGTCACCACGCCTTGGACGGATGTTCCTGGGACGCCTGTCAATTGATTTCCCGAGTAATCTGCGTCATTTTTCTGGAAATTTTTAAAGTTAAAATCGAAAAAACTACCGGAAACAAAAAATTTAAAACTATTTAGAACAGTCGTATTCACGGGTATTTTACGCGTTTCAACAGTGAATTCGATTCCTTTCTGCACGGTTTCGCCCGCATTGACGAAATATTCCTGGCCCGTGGGATTCTCCCGCCGCACAATTGCATTTTTTAATCTGAAATCAAAGATATTCACTTCTGTGAAAAGAATTTTTCCCCATTGTTTGCGCACGCCTATTTCCTTGTTCCAGCCGCTTTCGGCAAAGAGGCCTGTGTTTATTTCCTGTGCTGAAGATCTTATTTCTTCGGTGGTAGGCGCAGAATTTCCTTTGCTGAGTTTGCCGCGAATTGTAAAATTTGGACTTAAAGCGTAGCTCAAGCCAAAATTAGGTAACAGTTCATTTCTAAATTTTTTAGTTCCGCTTTCCAGGGTTGGATAAAGGTTTTCCCATTCGTATTTCATCATATTTAAACTTACCGACGCATCGAAAAAGAGTTTATCATTCAATATGGCTTTTTGACTTATAAAAAAGAATCCGCTGCGGGTAGAAATATTATCAAAGTTTTGCGGTAGTGTAGGTGTGCCGGCATCATTATCAAAATTACGAATCACTGCATGGCCGGTCGCTCCTTCAAAACCAATGCGCGACTGAGAAAAGAGCTTCTCAAAGTTTTTTTCAAAATTAAGATGTGTCCGAACCCCGGCGGCGGCTTCAAACCGCTTTTCATAATTGGTGATAAACGGATTGCGGAAATCGGTGTAACTGCCGTGTACTGCAATAAAATGGCTGAATTCTTCACTGAACTGCAGTGTGTTCGAAAGTCCGGCTATAACCGTTTTGTTGTAAATTCCGGCCTGTTGTTCTTTCGCACCGCGCGTCGCGGACGTTTTGGGTCTCGCTTGCCGGGGATCCTGAGTCATCTGGTCGAAGGTAATGCCGCCGGGCGTCTGGTAGCCGAGATCTGAATAGAGCAGCATACCTTTAACCTGATTGTCTTTTAAGTAATTTCTGCCCGCAGTCAGGAACAAAAATTTACGCTCCAACGCTGCCTGTTCGCGATATGAGTGCGTGGTTTGGTAACTGCTGAAAATTCGTAAAAACGTATTTTTATGTATCGCAGAATAGTTTATTCTCCCTTTAAAATTATTAAAACTGCCAGCGTCGATACCGAATTCTGCCGTGTCCTGCATTCTGGTTTTAAGCAGGATTGTACCGCCAGTAGCTGAGCCAAAATCGCCGCCTTCCGGACCTTTGTAAACTTCAATTCTGCGTAAAAGTTCAGGATCAAGCAGATTCAGATAGGTATTTCCCGACGCGTCCGAGAGCGAATAATCATCAAGATAAATTTTTACATTCCGGACACCGAAAGGTGAGCGGAGTGTACTGCCACGCACGGAAATCCGGTAGCTGCTGGGCGAGCGTTCTTCCATTTTCGTTCCTGAAAGCAGATTTACAGACTCCAGCAGTCGGTCGGGAATGTTTTGACGCAGCAGGTCGGCAGAAGTGACGGCGACGCCCTGGGTTGCCGTCATCAGTTTAGCGGGTTTTTGGTAAGCGTCAATCCGAACTTCGGAGATAAGTCCTGTAGAATCTGTGGTTTGCGCCGTAATAAGGACACTTAAAACCGTCAGCAATGCGGCAGTTTTTATTTTCATTTGACATAAATATACATTAAATGCCCCGGTACATTCACAAAAAATATAACTTTTAAAAGAAATCTGATTGATAATTTGCTTAAATTTGGGTAAATGCACTGATCAATGGCGTACATAGATTATTATAAGATTTTGGGTATCAGCAAAAATGCGACCGCTGACGAAGTGAAGAAAGCCTACCGTAAACTTGCGCGCAAGTACCATCCTGATGTAAATCCCGGTGATAAGGATGCTGAAAAGAAATTCAAGGAAATCAACGAAGCCCATGAAGTACTCAGTAATCCCGAAAATCGTGAGAAGTACGACAAATATGGCGAAAACTGGAAGCATGGCGAAGAGTATGAAAAAGCACGCCAGCAGCAGCGCCAGCAAGCTTCAGGGCGAGGTTTTGAAGGTTTTGGCGGCGCTGATTTTGGTGATGCCGGCGACTTTTCCGATTTTTTCCAAAGCATGTTTGGCGGCGGCGGAAATTTCCGGCAAAGCGCAAGGGGAAGCACGGCGGGCAAATTCAAGGGACAGGATGTGAATGCAGAGCTTAAATTAAGCTTAAAAGATGCCGCTACTACGCATAAGCAGACTTTTGAAATTAACGGTAAAAAGGTTCGTATCACTATTCCTGCGGGAGTTGCGGATGGCCAGAGAATTAAACTGACAGGACATGGAAACCCGGGGTATAACGGCGGGCCAAACGGTGATCTGTACATCACTTTCAATATTGCAGAAGACAGCAGGTTCAGTCGCGACGGAAACAACCTGAATACAGATGTGGTCATCGATCTCTATACCGCGGTTTTGGGCGGTGAAGTGAACGTTGAGACACTCACCGGACCGGTTAAGCTGAAAGTGGCACCGGAAACTCAAAACGGTACTAAAGTCCGGCTAAAAAATAAAGGAATGCCTGTCTACAAAAAAGAAGGCGAATTCGGCGACCTGTTTGCGACCTACCACGTACAACTCCCGATGAACCTGAGTGCGGCGGAAAAAGAATTGTTTCAACAGCTTAAAAAACTACGAAAATGAATGACAGAATATCACGCGAAGAGCTCGTCAGAATATATGATGTAGAAGTTGCTTTTTTTGATTCGCTACACCACTCCGGACTGCTGAAGACGGAAACAGAAGATGAGGTGATCTATCTGATGTATGAGGAGCTGCCTGCATTTGAAAGGTTTGCGACCTGGTATTACGATCTGGAAGTGAATGTTCCCGGTATCGAAATCATTCAGCGCCTGCTTTCGCAACTGGAAGACCTTCGAATGGAGAATATCAAGTTACGACAAATGCGGTAATGATCCGCGTTTTAGAAGCAATAGAAATTATCAGGTTTTCACGTTTTTTTTAAAATAAGTTGATATTGACGAATAAAAGTGGTTTTTATTAAAATTAATTGTTTAGTTTTGGCTTCGTTTAACAATTTAACTTATTTATGAAAAAACTTTTACTATCGTGCTTTTTGGCACTTGGAATTGCTGCCAATGCACAATTTTCAGAAAATTTTGATGCCGGAACGGCAATACCTTCAGGGTGGACCGTGATCAATGGTGGCGGACCTTCTACATTCATAATTACTCCCGGTGCTCCCGGCTCAGTGATTACTGCACCTAATGCTGCGCAGATCAATTATGATTCCGTTGCACATGACGATTATCTTGTGACACCGGCTATCACTGTTGTTGCAGGTGTAAACGACAGGTTAACCTATTTTGTGAAAAATCAGGACCCGAATTATGTAGAAAACTATGAGGTGAAAATTTCTACAACCACAGCTACAGCTGCGGCTTTCACAGAGTTCATCAAAACAGACGCACCGGCTCCGAGTGCCTGGACGCAGGTGGTTTTAGACCTTACTCCATATCTTGGACAGACTATCTATGTGGGTTTCCATGCGACATCTGCGGATAAATTCAGGTTATTGTTTGATAACATTGCGAATGATACTGCACCTGCAGTTGCTCCTGACTGCCCAACTCCAGCCACTCCGGCAAATAATACCGTCGACGTAGATGCCAATAATACAACGCTTACCTGGACTGCGCCAACAACTGGTGGACCTGTTGCTTATTATGAACTTTACATGGATACCAATCCCAACCCGACTACAAAAATCGGTAATTATATCAACCCTTCTGCAACCTTCAGTGCTGCTACAAGCAATCCTTTGGTGGCAAATACGACCTATTATTGGAAAGTTGTAGCTGTAAACTCTGTAGGAGCTGCAACGAATTGTGATACAGTATTTACATTTAAAACTAAAGAGTTTGTTGCGGCAGGATGTACTACTGCACCGAACGGACTTTATGGTGCCCTTGTACCGTCTACATGTAACGGAACAACTGCAGTTACCAGAACCCTTGCTTATGCAGGTGAGTATTCTACTGTAAGCCTGGTATCCGGAAATACCTATAAATTCGAAGTTCTTCTGAAACCAGGTTACTACATCACCATTGCAACAAACACCACTACACCTGTTGTACTGACACATGGCGTAGGACCAATTCTTTATACCGCTACATCAACGGGACTTGTAAGATTCTATGTTCATACAGATGCTACGTGTACAGGTGCAACAACATCTGCGACATCGCATACACGCAGTGTAACATGTATGGGTGTACTTGCAGCATCAGAAAACGTGAAGTCGGATCTTTCTGTTTATCCAAATCCATTCGGTGATGTATTAAATATCTCTGATGTGAAAAATGTGAAATCTGTTTCTGTAAGTGATGTTGCTGGAAGAGAGGTAAAAACACTGAAGCCTGCGGCTCAGCTCAACCTTTCAGAATTAAAAGCAGGTTTGTATATCGTTACCCTGAAAATGGAAGACGGAACATCTAAATCTTTTAAAGCAATTAAGAAATAATATTCAACCATTATTTAAAAACGGATCCGCTTCAGCAATGAGGCGGATCTTTTTTGCTTTTAAATATGGCGTGGCTAACACTTTGCCTCAAATAAAATCTAAATTAGTCACTTCGCAAAGTATGCTTTAAATTATTATATTTTCTAAAAATTTTTTTTGATTTATCTAAGAAATAATTATTATTTTTGGAATGATTAACAAAAAATACTTTTTTATGAAAAAACTTTTACTTGGGTGCTTTCTTGCACTTGGAATTGGTGTCAGCGCACAGTACTCGTACGTTGGTAACTTTGAAGATCCGGGGTACAATACTACAATTTACAAACAGTTTGGAGGTGGAACCAGGACCACAGCTGCGGCATGTAATGGTACGTATGGCGGTCAATTGGCAATAAGTTCCTCTGTCACTCAAACAGGTTACATGGTAGATCTTAGTACAATAGGTCAGACTGGAAACGGCCAAAAGATTGACGTATCAGCAAACTACAAGAAAGCTGCAACCATCACAGGTAATATCAGCCTGGCGTATTTTGTGCTGGATCCTGTATCCAACAGCTGGTCTATCAACACTTTTGGTCCTACGGTAGCACTTACATCAGCTGCTATCACCACCTGTACACCGCTTACCGGTACTATTCCGTCAGGCGCTATTCAGCCGGGCCAGGTTTATGGAGTAGGTGTATGGTTCGTAAGATCCGGCACAACCACGGGCAATATCTATGTGGATGACATATCGGTAAATCAGGAGGTTGTGAGTACACCGCCGGCATGTACCACGCTTTCTTACCCTGCAGGCGGCGCCACAGTTTCCGCAGGTAATGTAAATCTTACCTGGGCTGCAGCTCCTACGGCAGTAAATTACAAGGTTGAGATTGGTACTACATCAGGTGGATCTGATATTTTTAATAGTACAGTTGCGGGCAACAGCCTCAATGTAACGCTTCCAAAAAGCACAACTTTCTACGTAAAAATAACGCCATCCAACCTGTCAGGAGACGCGTCTGGCTGTACAGAAGTAAGCTTTTCTACAAACAGCACGATCGGGTACTGCGGAGGCATCACTGCTTCAGCTGCAGTATACCCAATTTCATCCGTGACGTTAAACGGTGTAACTAATACTTCTCCGGCTGCCACTGGCTCACCGGTTTACGAAGACTTTACAGGAACAAGCTTTAATGTACTAAGGGGTCTTTCATATCCGATCAATGTTATAGGAACAGGAGCTGGTACCAACAGGTTCGGTATGACAGTATTTATTGACTGGAATCAGGATGGCGACTTTAGCGACGCAGGTGAACAGTATTTTACTACCTCGCCTTTCGTGGGTGGAGCAGCGGCAACCAATAACCTTACGGGGACAATCGCCGTGCCGGACAATGCCCTTACGGGTGCTACCAGAATGAGAGTTAAATACAACTTTAACAGCTCTGCTACTTCCATAATTTCAGCCTTGAGTGATCCATGCGGTAATATGGGTAACGGACAGGTAGAAGATTACACCATTAATGTTACAGTGCCTACAGCAGCTCCTGGTTGTACTACAATTACAGCACCTGTGGCAGGAGCGACAGACTTCCCATTGAACGGCAATATGACGTGGAATGCTGAACCATCCGCTGCAGGATATAAGCTTTACATCGGTACCACACCTGGTGGAACAGACGTTGTAAACGGTGTTGTGGTAACCGGAACATCTTACAAAGTATCACTTACTGCAAACGTTGTGTATTATGCACGAGTAATTCCTTACAACATTGTGGGTGATGCAACCGGCTGTACAGAAATTTCTTTCACTGCTACAGGCCCGGTATATTGTGGTCCGTTAAGCTACTCTACAGTAGAACCAACTACACGTGTAGAATTTGCCGGAATTGTGAATTCAGGTCAGCCAAGCGGCGTGGGTGCTACACCTGCACACGAGTTCTTCCTGGACAAGACTGCTCAGGTTACTACCGGCAGTCCTTACACAATCACTCTTGATGCAAATACAGATGGAGCTTCTTTCAGACACTTCTTTGCTGTATTTATTGACTGGAATCAGGATGGTGATTTTGACGAAGCTAATGAGAAATATTTCACCACTCCGGAAACATTTATCAATGTATTAGGCTCTAATGGCGCCAGTGCTAACCCTGCAACAGGAACTATTGCTGTGCCGGGAGATGCGAAACCTGGTTTGACAAGAATGAGGGTGAAATCGGCGTTCTACAGTGCCGCAGGTCCAAGCACTGAGCCAAATTTGAGCAACTTTGCCAATGCCTGCGTGACCACAGGTTCTTCATTCGGTCAGGTAGAAGATTATTCAGTATTTGTTATTGCCTCAACTGCAGGAACTTCAAACGTAGACAAAAACAAGGTGACAGTGTATCCTAATCCGTTCAAGGATGTATTGAAAATCTCTGACGTTTCTAATGTGAAATCAGTTTCGATCAGCGATGTGACTGGTAGATTGGTTCGTACCTTGAAGGCTTCTGCAGAGATCAACCTTTCTGATCTGAATGCTGGCATGTATCTGATCATTCTTCATAAAAATGATGGCAGCACGCAAACAGTAAAAGCAATTAAGAAATAAGAACAACAACTTAATTGATAATTTCAGCCGGTCCGCAGCAATGCGACCGGCTTTTTTTGTGAATCTAATTCTAATCTTCAAGAAAAAGTTGTAGGTACTTAAATCTTAAATGATCCGAATTAGATAAATCATAATAAAGTTTCTGACAGGTTACTCTATAATTTTAATCCAATTGTGATACTTATTTATTTTTAATAGTCATTATCATTAAAAAGTTTTCAGGCACTTTTGTCTTATTTTATGGGCCTTTCGCTGGTACGTAATTTTAAACTCGCAAAAAAATTAAAAATAATTACTACTTTGTATTGCATAATACTATATTTATTTTATATCTTTGCATTGTAAGATTGATGATGAATCATTCTCAGTCGATACAGAAAATCAGAGCACCAATAAAAATTAAAATAATATGAACACAGAAAACACCAAAGCGCAGATGCGAAAAGGTATTCTGGAATTCTGTATTTTATGTTTGATCGATCGGCGCGAAATGTATGTTTCAGACCTGATTGACGAGCTTAAAAAAGGAAAACTGGATGTAGTGGAAGGCACCCTTTATCCGCTGCTTACAAGATTGAAAAACGGAGAATTTCTCTCCTACCGCTGGGAAGAATCTACCGGCGGCCCGCCGAGGAAATACTACCAGATTACTGAAAAAGGTAAACTTTTCCTCGCCGAACTCACCAGCACTTGGCAGGAACTTACAGACTCCGTGAACCAAATTACACAAAACACTAACCCCGCGAACGCTCCCGAAAATTCGTTCGAACCAAATCCTTAAAACTATGAACAAGACACTCTCAATAGGACTTGCAGGTTTCTCTTTCACGATAGAGGAGCACGCATATATAAAACTCAGCGACTATCTGGCCGCCTTGCGCAGTTCGCTGGAAGCCACCGAAGCTGATGAAGTGATGCACGACATCGAGATCAGGATGGTTGAAATCTTCAAAGATACACTCGGAAAACGTGAAGTAATCAACGATTCCGATGTAGAAAAAGTAATATCTCAAATCGGAAAACCTGAAGTGATCAACGAGCAGGAAGAAGCTTACTTTTCCGAAAAAAGTAGCCGCAAGGAGCGACGTACCACTGCTTCCGCTGGAAACAAGCAACTTTTCCGTGATCCCGAAAAACAAAAGATCGCCGGTGTATGTGCAGGTTTGGCGCATTATGTAGGGATGGATGTGAGCGCGATGCGTGCAATCTGGCTGGGAATCGCAATTCTGGGGATCTTTACGGCCGCAATTTCCACTTCACTTATTGTTCTGATCTATGTAATTCTTTGGATCGTGCTGCCAAAAGCTGAAACGGCTACCGATTTTTTGAAGATGAAAGGTAAACCGATGAATTTTGACAACCTTAAAAACGAGTCAAACAAGTTGGTTCAGTTCGCAAATGAATCCAGCCAGCGTGTTGGCGAGATCTACAC
>JAEZYN010000036.1 GCA_023419095.1 Bacteroidota bacterium
TTCAGGAAATCTGCAAAGCTTTCCGACGGATGCTGGCTCCGGTATACTTCAAACGCAAATAGCCACATGGCAATACCTTGTACAGGCGTTTTTCCGGCGAGTTCGGTAATTAGATCTTCAATTGTAAAGAACGTGGGTAAGAAACCTGAATACTGCCTTTCTCTAAGAATCTTTTTAATAAAAACAATCGGCCGTTTTCCGGGCAAAACGATATTAAATTTTGAAAGGTCAGATTCCCGGGCGAGCAAGTCTGTTACAATTTTATTTAAAAATTTCATGTAGCAATGCGCAATTTTGATTAGCACTTAAAAATACAAAAAAAGCATTCGAAAAAGTTTCGAATGCTCAAAATTTTTAGAATGATGCTCTGTTTACTTAACGACGACCGTACGTTCGAGCCAGGTGTCAGCGCCCGCCGCGTCTTTGCCGGACCAAAACCTGAATGTGTAAATACCTGTTTCCACCGGTCTGAAATTGATCTGTGCGGCACGCGCAACCGTTTCTCCACATGCTGCTGCTGTTTTAAACTTATACGTAGAAACCCGACGTTCGAGCGCAGTGGCGTGAATGTAATCGTACTCGTAGAAGCCCTCACACTTTGTTGCGTAGTCCGAATAGGTTTTAATGGTTTGGATGGTGTAAATATCCATCGTATCCTGCGCAATCGTGACGCTGTCGATTTTCGCGAGCTCGGTTCCGGTGATTTCATCACCTTCCAGCCTATCATTGCAACTCATCAGTCCTAAAAATAGAACCAGTGGTAATGCCAATTTAAATATTGCTTTCATAATGCTTTGATTTATTTAAACTAAAAACGATAATCATAAGCGCAATAGTACATTACAATCATGAATTAAAATTTCCTTTAGATAAATATACCACTTTTTTAGTCTCAAAAAATTCGCCTTCAAAATAATTTTTAAGGTCAAATATTTCACATTTAAGTCCCGAAAGCTCTTCGCTAAGGTCTCCACCTTTTAGGTAGAGTACGCCGTTGTGCTTAGGATTGGACTGTTCTTTTTCAAATTTCCCTTTTAACCAACGAAGAAAAACCGGCATCTGCGTCACCGCGCGGCTTACCACGAAATGAAATTTTCCGGGAATATTTTCTGCACGGTTATGAATCGCATTTACGTTCTCCAGCCCCAGCGCTGATGCTACTTCTTTCACCACCGTAATTTTCTTTCCAATGGAATCTACCAGCGTAAAATGAGATTCAGGAAACATAATGGCGAGCGGAATGCCCGGAAATCCGCCGCCGGTACCCACGTCGAGTACTTTAGTTCCTGCTGAAAAATTCATCACGCGTGCAATTCCGAGGGAATGAAGGACATGTTTTTCGTAAAGTGAGTCCAAATCTTTGCGGGAAATAACATTGATTTTGGCGTTCCATTCCGTGTAAAGTTCCTGCAGCTGTTCGAACTGCTGAATCTGCTTTTCGGAAAGTTGCGGGAAATATTTTTGTATGAGTTCGGCCTGCATTTAAGTCATTTTTGGCAAATTTAAACAAAAAGAAAGCGCCTGCATGAAGAAAAAATATATCTTTGGAAGCCTAAGAAAAAATATGGAGAAACTTGCAGACCGCCTGAGCCGAATGAGCTTTTCGCAAACATTCGTGATGAGCAACAAAGTGCGGGAAATGAAGGCCGAAGGCCTGGATGTTATCAGTCTTACCCTTGGCGAACCGGATTTCGATGTGCCGGCAAACATAAAGAAAGCGGCTTTCGACGCGATTGACAATAACTTCAGCCATTACTCACCGGTTCCGGGATTTCTGGACCTTCGCCAGGCAATTTGTGCCAAACTGAAACGCGACAATAACCTACATTATGAACCGGGCCAGATTTGCGTCTCAAACGGTGCCAAACAGTCTATTCTGAACGTCCTTGCGTCGCTGATTAACGATGGCGATGAAGTGATTCTGCCTGCACCGTACTGGGTAAGTTATAATGAAATGGCGAAAATGATCGGAGGTGTACCCGTCTTGATTGAAACTTCGATTGAAAAAGACTTTAAAATGACGGCTGCACAGCTTGAAAATGCCATCACGGACAGAACAAAAATTCTACTTTACAGTTCGCCCTGTAATCCTTCAGGCAGCTTTTATTCTTACGATGAACTGGAAGCAATTGCTAATGTAGTGGCCAAATATCCGCACGTTACGATAATTTCAGATGAGATTTACGAATATATCAATTACGACGGAAAACACACTTCGATAGCGGAGTTTCCTCAGGTTTATGAACAGACTGCGGTCATCAACGGTATGTCGAAAGCTTTTGCGATGACGGGTTGGCGAATTGGCTATTCCGCTTGTCCAAAATGGCTGGCAGCCGGCTGCGAGAAAATTCAGGGACAGATGACAAGCGGTGCGAATACGATGGCGCAAAAAGCGTCGGTTGCAGCTCTGCATGCAGATCCGCAGGAATATGCATACATGATCGATAAATTCCGTGAGCGGCGCGATTTGGTTTTCAATCTTTTGCAGGAAGTTCCCGGTTTTAAAGTTAATTATCCTGAAGCGGCATTTTACTTCTTCCCTGATATTTCCTATTATTTGGGCAAAACACTGAACGGAAAAACCATTGATAATTCGGATGATTTCGCCATGTTTCTGCTTGAAAATGCGCATGTAGGAACCGTGGGCGGTGTTTCGTTCGGGAACCCTGACTGTATCAGGTTCTCATATGCAGCATCGGAAGCAGAACTTACCGAAGCGATGCGCAGAATAAAAGATTGTCTGGAAAACGTGAAAATTGGATAAAATAAAAACGGTTCGGAAAATATCCGAACCGTTTTTTTTACGTTTAAAAAAAAGATTTAGAACTTAATAATGTCTTTCATCTTTTCGGTTTCCTCGTTCACAAGATCGTCGTCTACCAGAATTTTTCCGCTGTGCTCATCGATGATAATTTTCTTGCGCTGAGCAATTTCCATTTGTTTTTGCGGCGGAAGCGTGAAGAAAGATCCCTTCGGCGCGCCTCTTTCAAGACCTACAACAGCCAATCCGGTTGGTGAGTTGCTTCTGATTCTCTGGTAAGATGCAAGCAGTCTTTCGTCAATGTTCTTCGCAAATTCCGCAGATTTTCCGGTAAGGAACTCCTCTTCTTTCTGAGTTTCAGCCACCAGACTTTCAAGTTCTTCTTTTTTAAATTTCAGGTGATTTTTCAGTTCTGAGATTTTATTCGTCAGCTCGTCCAAAGTTTCATTTTTGTGAGAAATCTTTGCACCGAATTCTTTGATTCTTTTTTCGGCTAACTGAATTTCAAGTTCCTGGAACTCAATTTCTTTACCTAAAGCTTCGAATTCTTTATTGTTACGAACGCTTTCCTGCTGAGATTTATACTTATCAATCAGGGTTTTCGCATGATTGATCACTTCATTTTTATTATTGATCTCGTCGTTTTGCTCCTTGATTTCGGCCTGAAACTTTTCCGCTCTTTTCTCTAAACCTTCGATTTCAATTTCGAGATCTTCAACCTCAATCGGGAGTTCACCACGCGTATTGCGGATCTCGTCCAGACGGGAATCGATAATTTGCAGATCATAAAGTGCCCGAAGCTTGTCTTCAATTGTAACTTCTACAGTTTTCTTAGCCATATTTTTAGAAAAAATAATTAACAGGATTGGTTTTCTCAAGAGATTTTGAGACCGCAAATTTAGGAA
>JAEZYN010000106.1 GCA_023419095.1 Bacteroidota bacterium
AAAAAGATTTTCCTCGATTTTGCCATCCGTGAAGAATCGAAACTCAGTAGCGGAATATTCGAAAAGTTAGAATCAGCTTTGAAAGCGAATTACGTAACCTTAGAAGGAAAACATCTGCTTTCATTCAACAATTCGGTGTATTACCGCACGCTTAACACGCTGTCCCTGCAACCATTTCCAATTATCAAAAAATATTTCTTTAAAAATCCGGTGAACAGTTTAAGGAAGATAAAGCGTGTTCTTCAAATCCGCCAACTTCAAAAATGATGGAAAGTGCCAAAAAATTTTTGCTCGTGATGCCCGATTATTCGGATTTTCCGGATCTTTTCATTAAGAATTTAAAGAAATCTGGTTTTGAATCGGCGTTGATGACGGACAAAACTTCAGCGTTTGAATATCAGGGTGTGGAACGGCTTGTAAATTTTTTCCGGAAGACTTTTCTGAAAGATAACCGTTATAAAAAAAAACTGGCGGCAATGAAGGCAGAAAGAGAGTTGCTGCAGAGGGCGGAAAAAATCACCGAAATTTTCGATTTTACTTTGGTGATTCGGCCGGACGCTTTCCCGGTTTCGGTAATTAAAGAATTAAAATCTAAAAGCCGGAAATTCATCGCTTATCAATGGGATGGGATTGAAAAATTTCCTGAGGTAAAGAATTATTTTAAGTTCTTCGATTCTTTTTTCTGTTTCGAAAATGTGCCCGGAGTGCCAAACATTAAAAAGACGACGAATTTTTACTTCGATTCTGATGGTTTTCAGGAAACTGATTCAATAGTTCAAAATCCCGAGCCCATTTTCTATTTTGTAGGTCTCGATTGGGAAAACCGCCGCGAAAAGATCGATAAATTTGTAGAATTCGCACGTCTGAAAGGGTTTAAACTCAATATTTACCTGCAGGAGTTTGATCCGAACCCGCGCAAAAATCCTACTATTAAATATATCAACGAGCGGATAACATTTGCAGAAAATATTGAGAACGTGAGGAAATCGGATGTGCTGCTCGATTTTATCGACCCAAGACATAATGGGTTGTCAATCAGGTTTTTCGAAGGGATGCACTACCGCAAAAAAATAATTACGGATAATTCGGAAGTTCGAAAGTATGATTTTTACCGCCCGGAAAATATATTAATTATTGAAAATGAGCGTTTTTCAGATATTTCCGAATTTATAGCCCGGCCATATTGTGATCTGCCCGAATCTATTGTGAAAAAATACAGCTTCAGCGAGTGGATTAAAGGGATTTTATATACCTGAATTAATGACAAAAAAAAACATAATGTTAATCATGCCACATCACTTTGAGATTTACAGGGCTTTTCTTGCGAATCTTGAAGCGAGTGGGTATAACGTTACCTTTTACTTTAGCACTGGCCGGCCTTTCAGGTATGAAAGTGTCTTGCAACGTATGAAAAATTTTGTCCGTAAAACTATCTTTTCGGATAAATCATATAAACAGAAACTCGTTTCAGATTTTGATGATAGACGGTTACAGCGTGTACTGCAAAAAGATACTAGCCGCGCGGACTATGCGTTGGTAATTCGGCCGGATTTACTGTCCCAGAAATCTCTCCTAATGCTAAAGTCCCGATGTATAAAATTTGTTGGTTATCAGTGGGATGGAATTGACAGATATCCGAAGGTGAAATCTGTGATACATGTTTTTGATAAATTCTTTGTTTTCGATGCTGATGATTATCAAAAATATCAGTTTGTGTACGGAAATATCTTTGTCACCACCAATTTTTATTTTGACTTTGTAAAGTCAGAGCAAATTTCGGTGGGCCAAAAAACAGTGTTTTTTATTGGCAGTTTTATTGAAAGTAGAATAGATGACATTATTCATCTTACGAATGTTTTCAGGAATTTAGGTTACATTCTTAATGTCAATTTGCTGTATTTCGACCCCGAAACGCCGCGAAAATATGTAAATGAGGGAATAAATTTTATAAAGGAGCCTTTAACATACCTGGAGGTGTTAGAAAATATTAAGGAGGCGGAAATTGTCTTAGATTTTGTTGATTCTGTACATAATGGTCTATCGTTCAGACTCTTTGAAGCTTTATATTTTTCGAAAAAAATAGTCACAAACAACCGGTTGGTGAAAGCGAATGATTTCTACTCGGAGCAGAATATTTTGGTCTGGGAAAAGACGGTTTCAGCGGAAGAAATCTCGCAATTTCTTTCGTCTGGTTATACCAAAATTGACGATGACATCATTAAAAGACACTCTTTTTCTCACTGGATAAAAAATATGTTTGAGTAATCTACACTTAATGAAGACATCTGTAGCGTTATGCACCTATAATGGAGAAAAATTTCTCGTGGAGCAACTCGAGTCTATCTTAGCACAAACCCATGCCGTCGATGAAATCGTGATCTGTGATGACGGTTCAACTGACTCCACTATTTCAATTTTGAATTCATATCAGAAGCGTTATCCCAGCTTGTTCAGAATCTACTTTAATAAACAAAAACTGCAAAGTGTAAGAAATTTTGAGAAGGCGATATCTCTTTGTGGCAATGATATAGTGTTTCTAAGCGATCAGGACGATATCTGGTTGGAAAATAAAGTCGAAAAAATACTGCGGGTTTTTGAAGAGCGTTGGGATATTTCGGTGGTTTGTACAAACGGGTTTATAATTGACGAAAAAAGTCAGCTTCTTGATAAAATTCCTATTTGGGATTTCCCTAAAATCGTTACAGAGCAGGGTTATATCTTTGATTATTATAACATACTCAATCTGGTCGGAAATTTCTCTACCGGTGCTACAATGGCTTTTAGGCGTGAATTTATTTCCTGTGCTTTTCCCTTCCCGATCTATGAAGGAATGCATCATGACAGATGGATAGCTTTAGTGGCCGCTTTAAAAAACAAATTTCTATTTTTTGATAAAAAAATCATCGGCTACCGCTTACATTCAGCCCAGCAGGTAGGAAGCGTTTTTCATGAAAATACACCAGAGGAAATTAGCTGGATCAGCAACTATTTCCGTATCGATAAGCAGCATAAATCTTTTAAAGAATATAAGAAATTGTTACGCCGTTTTGCAGTGGCGTATAGCCTAAATAATAAATTGCTTAATGAACATCCACAGCAGCAAAAATTTTTCGTGGAAAATATCAATGAATTGAGACGTAGATTTATCGCGTTACAAGCAGAAATGGATGAAAAATTTCCGCTTTCCGCTTTTTTTCTTAAAATCAGTGATTACCTTCTTGGCAAAAGAAAACTTTAGCGCTGCTGGTTTCTCTTATAATCATCCTCAAGTCTCACGATATCATCCTCGCCAAAATACGGTCCGGTCCGTACTTCCACGAAAATCAAGAGTTCAGTAGTGGTATTCTTTATCCGGTGGCGTGCGCCCTGCGGTTTCGAGATGCTATCGCCATAGGTAAGGGGATGCTCTTTGTCGTCGAGTGTGACCAAAGCTTCTCCCTGAACTATCGTCCAGTATTCCTGGCGGTGGTGGTGATACTGGTAAGATAATTCATGTCCAGGCTCTACTTCAATCCGTTTTAGTTTGTAGTGTGGCTCATCAGCCAAAACATAATATTTTCCCCACGGTCTGTCACCTACTTCAAGCATTTTTCACTAATTTAAATGCAAAACTAAATAAAATATCCCAACATTTTCAACCACTCAATTTTTACCTAAATTTGCACCTTAAATTTTCAGGTATGAACAAAGTAAGAGTGCGTTTTGCACCCAGCCCTACCGGGCCTCTGCATCTTGGTGGCGTGAGAACTGCCCTTTATGATTATCTTTTTGCTAAAAACCAGGGCGGCGAGTTCGTTTTGCGGATAGAAGATACAGATACGGCCAGATATGTGGAAGGTGCCGAAGATTACATCATGGAAGCGCTGGCATGGTGCGGAATTGTTCCTGATGAAAGCCCAAAACACGGCGGTCCCTATGCGCCGTACAGACAGTCTGAGCGCCGCGAGATTTACGATAGATATTTAGAACAAATCCTTAAAACAGATTACGCGTATCTGGCTTTTGATACGCCTGAAGAACTCGATGAGATCCGTAAAGAATATGAAGCAAAAGGTGATGTTTTCGCTTATAATTTCATCACGCGGAACCGGCTTAAAAATTCAATTACACTTTCCGAAGAGGAAGTGAAGCAACTTTTGGAGCAAAAAGTACCTTATGTTGTACGCTTTAAGATGCCTGAAAACAGAGTTTTGAATCTTGAAGACATCATCCGCGGCAGATTCTCCGTCAACACCGATACCCTTGATGATAAAGTTTTGGTAAAGCAGGACGGAATGCCAACCTACCATTTTGCCAACATCATCGATGATCACGAAATGAAGATTTCTCATGTGATCCGCGGTGAAGAATGGTTGCCATCGCTTGGGCTGCACTATTTGCTTTACGAAGCGATGGGCTGGGAGCGACCTCAGTTTGCGCATTTGTCTTTAATTTTAAAACCTGAAGGCAAAGGAAAACTCAGCAAGCGTGATGGTGATAAATTCGGTTTCCCGGTTTTCCCTTTAAATTTTAAAGATCCTGAAACCGGCAACGTTTCGAAAGGCTACCGCGAAGAAGGTTATCTTGCCGAAGCGTTTATCAATATGGTTGCGCTGCTCGGCTGGACGCCCGCGAATGACCGGGAAATCCTGTCTCTCGCGGAAATGTCTGCGGAATTTGACCTGAATAAAGTTCACAAAGCAGGTGCGCGTTTCAATAAGGAAAAAGCAGAATGGTTTAACCATGAATATTTAAAACAAAAATCAGCTGAGGAAATCCTGCCTTTATTAAAGGAGGTTGAAGGTACTGATTTCAGCAACTTCAGTGATGAAAAACTGCTCAATGTAATTTCGCTGATGAAAGACCGCGCTGTCTTTGTGAAAGACATCTACCGCGCTGGACTTTTCTTCTTCGAGGCTCCTGCAAAGTATGACGAAAAAGCAGTAAAGAAAGCCTGGAATCCTGATGCTGCAGCAGTGATGAACGACTTTGCTGAAACTCTGGAAAATGTTGAAGTTTTTGAAGCGGTTGCTTTAAAGGAAAGCATTCATCAGTTTGCAGAAAGCAAAGGTTTGGGAATGGGCAAGGTGATGATGCCTTTGCGTCTGGCGCTGGTGGGCGAACTGAAAGGCCCCGATGTACCGGAGATTCTGGAGGTTTTAGGCCTTGATGAAAGCGTGTCACGAATTCGAAATGCAGTGAATAATATCGCCTGATTTCTATAAATTTCCCTAAATTTGAAAGATTAATTCTTAACCGAAGCAATGGAATACCTAAATTTTGAACTTCCCATTAAAGACCTGATGGACCAGTACCAAACCTGTTCTTTGGTGGGTGAAGAAAGTGGCGTAGATGTAAAACTTGCGTGCTCGCAAATTGAAGATAAAATTACAGAGAAAAAGAAAGAAATATACGGAAACCTCACGCCGTGGCAGCGTGTTCAGCTTTCGCGTCATCCGGACCGTCCTTATACGCTCGATTTCATTAAAGGAATCGTAGATAAGGACAGTTTTCTGGAGCTTCACGGTGACCGTAATTTTGCAGATGATCCTGCTATGGTGGGCGGTTTGGCCACTATCGACGGTCAGCGCGTGATGATCATCGGTACGCAGAAAGGCCGTACGACCAAAGAGCGTCAGCACCGCCGTTTCGGCATGAGTAATCCTGAAGGATACAGAAAAGCCCTGCGACTGATGAAACTGGCCGAAAAATTTAGAATTCCAGTAATATCATTGGTAGATACACCAGGCGCTTACCCGGGTCTGGAAGCAGAGGAACGCGGTCAGGGAGAGGCTATAGCAAGAAATATTTTTGAAATGACGATGCTTAAAACTCCGATTTTCGTGTACGTTATTGGCGAAGGTGCCAGTGGTGGTGCATTGGGAATTGGTGTTGGAAATAAGGTTTATATGTTAGAAAACACGTGGTACACCGTTATCGCGCCTGAAAGTTGTTCGTCGATCCTATGGCGAAACTGGGATCATAAGGAAGATGCAGCTAACGCACTGAAACTGACTCCGCAAGATGCTTTGCGCGAAAAATTCATTGACGGGATCATTCCCGAGCCGCTTGGTGGAGCTCACTACGAACCTCAGGTGGCGTTTGATAACCTGAAAACTTCAATCCTTCAGAACATCAAAGCATTTTCTGCATTCAGCGGGAGAGAGCTCGAAACTCAGCGCCAGGACAAATTCATCGCGATGGGTCAGTTTAAAGGCTAAAAATAATAAAAAAGAAAAAAAATCCTGCAAAGTATATTTTGCAGGATTTTTTGTGTTTAGATATTTGAGCTCTATTCGAAAAGTTCGGCTGTATTAAGAACGGTAACTTTTCCGTCTTCGCAGCGTATGGCTTCACCCGGGAAATTCTGGATCATATGATAATCATGTGTGGCCATTACCACCGCAGAATTGTTTTCAAAGGCAACCTGCTTCAGCAGAGTCATGATTTCGTTTGATGTTTCGGGATCCAGGTTTCCGGTCGGTTCATCGGCAAGGATGAGTTCAGGATGGTTCAGCAGTGCACGTGCAATCGCGATACGCTGCTGTTCACCACCCGAAAGCTCGTGCGGCATTTTGTGCTTTTTAGATTTCATGCCAACGCTTGCCAAAACTTCGTTGATGCGGTCATCAATTTTGGTTTTGTCGTTCCAGCCTGTAGCTTCAAGTACAAAACGCAGGTTTTTTTCTACCGATCTGTCGGTTAGTAACTGAAAATCCTGGAAAACGATTCCGAGTTTTCGGCGCAAATTGGGGACATCAGACGCGCGCAGATTTTCGAGATTGAAGCCTGCCACAGTTCCCTGGCCACCCGAAAGCGGAATGTGTCCGTAAAGTGTCTTGAGTAATGAACTTTTCCCTGAGCCGGTTTTCCCGATGAGGTAGCAGAACCGTCCGCGCTTTATATTAAGATTTACCGCATTCAGCACGGTGAAGTTTTTCTGCGCGATCTTGGCGCTATTGAGTTGAATTACATCTTGACCTTCGTGAGAGGAGTGTGGCATAATGCTTCTTTATTATTTAAGTAAAAACCCGTAGAACCGGGCATTGTAATGATGAATGAATTACATTCAAAAATAAATAAAACTTTCCTGAAGAAAGCCTTTTTGGCAAAATTTAACAACAAAAAATGCCTGAAAAGTTACTTTTCAAGCATGTTTTTATATGATAATTCCTGAGGTTATCTCTTAGCGCGAACTGCACTAATGCTTAAACTCTTTCTGCCTTTTGCTCTTCTCGCTGCCAGAACTCTTCTTCCGTTAGGCGTCGACATTCTCTCTCTGAAACCGTGTTTGTTTCTTCTTTTTCTTTCGGATGGTTGGAAGGTTCTTTTGCTCATTGCTAATATTTTTAAGTATAAACGCTGTCTTATTTTTCAGACTGCAAAGATAATGAAGTTTTTATTTTCTGCAAATATTAATCAATAATTTTTAAACCATTATCAATTTTAATCTTGCTGCAAGGGATTCCACTTTGTTGTGGCGAAAAAATTTTAGAGTTTAAAAACAAAATTCAAGTATCTCGTGTGCAAATTAAAATTCAATTTTAAATTTTATTGTGAAAGAATTTACCTGCCGAAGCTTGCGTTTTAAAAACTTATCTTTGAAGCCTTAAAAAAAACTAAGTACATGTTCACGCCTGCAGAATTATCTTCAATAAAAAATATCCTTACCCCGGACAAAAAGATCGTCATTATTACACATTACAATCCTGATGGTGACGCCATTGGCTCCAGTTTAGGCCTGAAGCATTTCCTCCGTCGGTTAGGAATTGAAGCAGATGTTATCGTGCCAAATGATTTTCCCAAATTCCTTAAATGGATGCCCGATGCCAAAAAAATTATCATTGCAGATTACAAACGCAAAGTCGCGGGCGAAGCGATTTATCACGCTGACATCATCTTTATTCTTGATTTTAATGCTTCACACCGCAGCGGAAACCTCGTAGGTCCGTGGCTTGAGAAAGCGCGCGCCACCAAAATTCTTATCGACCATCATCAGCAGCCCGACGATTTTGATTTTGTGTATTCGGATGTGACGGTTCCGGCCACTTCACAGATGGTGTATCATTTTATTCAGGCGCTTGAGCAGGAAGAAATGGTGAATCAGGACATCGCGGAGTGTTTGTATACGGGAATCATGACCGATACCGGAGGTTTCAGGTTTAGATCGACAAGTGCGACAACCCACAGAATTGTGGCAAACTTAATTGAAAAAGGCGCCGATCCGGCCATGATTACCTCGAATACGTGGGATACAAACACGGTATCCAGGTTGCATCTGCTGGCGCTTATTTTAGGCAGGATAGAAGTCGTAAAAGATGGGAAAGTCGCGGTTTTGTACCTTAAAAGAGATGAACTGAAGCAATACGGTTTCCAGAAAGGGGACACCGAAGGTTTTGTAAATTATGGACTGAGCATTATGGGAACTCAGGTTTCGGCCTTTTTCATGGAGGACCTTTATGAGGATTTCATCAAAATAAGTTTCAGGTCAAAAGACCATGTGGATGTGAATCAGTTTTCACGAAAGTATTTCAATGGTGGCGGACACATCAATGCCGCCGGCGGAAAATATTATAAAGATATCGCAGCAACCATCGAAGATTTTAAGGAAAAAATTGAAGCTGAAGATTTTTAGAAGTCTGATAAAGATGCAGCGTAGATCAAAAGGTACGCAGACAGCAAATACAGAAATGCAATAAACGCACTGAATTTCCAGAAATTTTTCTTTCCGTTTTTTTCGAAAACCCTGTATATAAACGGGATTGGAATGAAAAACAGTGAAAGTAGCACGATTAAGATCAGCAACCCGATTCCCATTAAAACATCAGTTTTTTCGGCAGATTGTGCAGCAATTCCGTGTTGATAATTTCCGCACAGATCGCGGGTTTTTCCCAATGTCCGTTATGTCCGCAATCGAGCAGGTAAGATTTGATGTTGGTTTTATCCGGCAATTGGCGCAGCAGGCTGTCTGTCTTTACGGCGCCGTCATGTTTTCCGGCGATCACAAGGATTTTTCCCGGGAACGACTGCACTAAATTTGTTTTGTCTGTTCGTTCGATCATTCCTTTTACAGCCGCCAGGACGCCTTCAACAGACGTTGACAGTGCGATTTCCTTCGCTGTTTCTATTTTTCCTTCCAAAATGTCTTTTTCATTTTCATTGAAAAGATTCGGAATTCCCGCGCGTACGTATGAAGGATACGATTCTTCGATAACACGCAGACTTTTGCGCCGCTGCTCTTTTTTTTCATCATTGTCGGCCAGAAAACTGGAAAAAAACAGGGTGAGAGACTTCAGCATCTCCGCATGTTTTTCAGCAAACGCCAGCCCAGTGTAGCCTCCCATAGAATGTCCAAGCAGATGGAAATTTGAAATACTTAAGCTGTCCAAAGTTTCTTTCACCTTTTCCGCCATGAGTTCCATCGTGTGTACTTCCGCGAAACTCTGCGACTTTCCGTGGCCGGGAAGGTCTATTTTGATCAAGGTAAATTTTTCGGAAAGCTTGGGTTCCATTTCACTCCAGATCGTTCCGTTCTCCATAAAACCGTGGAGCATGACCAGCTGTTCAGGGCCATTGCCGGCTGTTTCGTAATGTAGCATAACCTTAATTTTTTTATTTAAAATAAATGTCGATGTAGTCCGTCGCCACGCCGTCGCAGTTTGCCATATCCTGCATGCGCCAGTATTTGCGGTTTTTTGTTGCAAGAAATGTTTTTGGTCCTGTTTTTACGCATTCTTTTCCGTTTGCGTTGATGGCGGTGCTGTGTTTTATCGTGCCGTCAAAACTGAGTTCATCTGCCGAAACCTGTGATATTTCACCTTCGATCGTAAGATATTCTCTGCCTTTTTTCTGGCTGCCGGAAACTTTATACAAGTTTTTTCCAATTTTGGTAAAGTTTACTGTTCCGGGTTTATCCCACGATATCCACTGCAATGTGAGTGCATGTTTTCCAGAAATATCGCCAATGGTTTGTGAAGATCCCGAGTATTCTGCGCTCCGGTGTCCCTCATTTTGAATTTCACGTAGATTCTTGAAAAAAGAAGTGTCTTCCTCGGGCGTACTTTCTACAAACACAGTCTCTTTTTCGATCACAGTCTGCGGCGGTGCAGGTTCTTTCTTTGCGCAGCTTAGCAGCAGCAATGCCACAGTGGTTATATAATATTTCATGTCGCGATTTATGCAGCATTGTTGCAAATAATGTGCGAAAGAAAAAAAACTGGTCTCTGTGTGTTTAGTAGATGTCGATGTAATCGATGAATCCGTCGGAATTTACCTTGTTTTGAAGTCGGTAAAAGTTGCCTTTTCCTTCGTTCAAGAATGTTGTCTTTTTATTCCGAACAAAAGTTTTGCCGTTAATTTTCTGCCTGATCTCCCCGTCGAAATTTAAATGTCTCTCCGATACTTTAATAATTTCCCCGTTCACAGAAACTTTGTTGCTTCCTGCCGCCGCATTTCCCGAAACGGAATAGGTATCACGGTACGTTTTTTGAAATGTTATTTTACCCGAGAATGGAGTCACTCCATCCGCACTGAATGTCAGGCGGTGGCTGCCGCTTTCGTCTTTGAAGATATTTTGCTGATTGCGGATCGCGATACTGTCATTCCACTTCCTGCGTTGTGCGTTGATGGAGTCAATCCGCAGCTGTTCAGCCGAAACGATCGTTTGAGAAGATTTTTCAGGTTTGCAACCAATAAGAAAACATGATAAGATCAGGAAGGAAAGAATTTTCATTCGCGTTTTTTTTTAGTTAAAATCAAATATATTTAAAATTAACTTTCGCGGTGAGATTTCTGCTTTAATTTTTGGTTTTAGAATCCATCACGATCGTCACCGGACCATCGTTGAGCAGTGAAACTTTCATGTCAGCGCCGAAAATTCCGCTTTCGGTTCTAAGGCCCGATTTCGCAATTTCTGATTTAAAATATTCAAATAACGGAACCGCTTTGTCCGGTTTTGCCGCATTTATGAATGATGGGCGATTGCCTTTTTTGTAATCTGCGATCAGCGTAAACTGGCTGATACAAAGTATTTCACCTTTAATATCCTTAACGGAAAGGTTGAGTTTACCCTCATCGTCACCAAAAACCCTGAGGTTCAGAATTTTCTGCACGAGCCAGTCAACATCTGAAGTCGAATCATTTTCATCGATCCCTACCAGTAGTAAAAGTCCGTAACCAATTTCACCGGCAACAATTCCGTCCACCTTCACATCCGCCTGTGAAACTCTTTGAATGACCGTTTTCATTAATATTTAATTAAAAATCGTAAGAATACCGCTTGGATCGAGGTTGTAGCGATATGTTTTAGGTGAGATCTGCGCGTTTTTGATTGGTTCACCGGTGATTAGGATCCATTCGGCGCCATCTTGCGGACAAACAATGCGGATGCCGTTTTCTACCCGCAGCGTGGTGTCGTTTCCGGGGCAAAGGTGCGGTGCATTGCGGTCATAAATTTTGAATCCGTTGGTGGTCCGCACTACGATAAGGCCACGTGTCCCGGCCTGCTGTTCGTTTACATAAATCCATCCGTTCACATTTTGCAGCTCATAATAAGCGGGAAGATTGAGGTTCAGAACCACGCTCACCGGCACATCTGGAAAGCAGCGTACGGTTTCTTCGCGTTCGCGGCAAGACGACATTATTAGTAGGCTGAAAATGAGTGCAATTGAAGAAATAGCGGACGAAAATTTCACCGTCATTCGAAATAAATTTATATATTTGTAAAACGAATTTACACAGAAATGATTGTCCGGCAAATGTCGGATTATTTTTTTATACTCACCTTAAACACATTTATTATGGCAAGTTATGTAACCAAAGATGGTTTAGATAAAATGAAGGCAGAACTGGAGCATCTTGAAACTATAGAGCGTCCGAAAGTAACGCAGCAAATTGCGGAGGCGCGCGACAAAGGCGACCTTTCGGAAAATGCAGAATATGACGCGGCAAAAGAAGCGCAGGGTATGCTTGAGATGAAAATTTCAAAGCTAAAAGACTTCATTGTTAATTCTAAAGTAATCGACGAGACACAGCTTGACACGTCAAAGGTTTCCATACTGACTACTGTGCGCCTTAAAAACAGTGCGACCAAAGCCGAGCAAAAGTTCACGCTTGTGCCAGATAACGAAAGCGATTTGAAATCGGGTAAAATTTCGGTGAATACGCCGATTGCCAAAGGGCTTTTGGGCAAAACAGTGGGCGAAACCGCCGACATCGTACTGCCAAACGGAAATAAGCTTTCGTTTGAAGTGCTCGAAATCTCGCTTTAATTGTTATCTTAAAAACGCAGCTCATGAGTTCAATATTTACAAAAATCATCGCAGGCGAAATTCCTTCATACAAAATAGCCGAAGACGACCGTCATTTGGCATTTCTTGATGCAATGCCCCTCGTGGAAGGTCATACACTTGTGATCCCGAAGCAGGAAACCGATTTGATTTTTGATCTTGATGCAGAAGATTTCAAGGAGCTTTGGGCATTTGCGCATTCGGTGGCAAAAAAGATGAAGCTTGCCTATCCGGATAAACGCATCGCTGTGGCTGTGGTAGGACTCGAAGTGCCGCACGCGCATATTCACCTGATTCCGATCAGCACAACGGCCGATATGAATTTTGCCAATGCAAGGCTTAAGTTGACAGACAAGGAGTACGCTGAAATTCAGCAACTCATTGTCAGCGCGTAAACATTTATAGGGTTCATGCTTTTATTGAGGCAGAACCATTTTTATTAAACTCTATTATATTTATGAATTCAAACCAATGTTCATTTTGCGGAAAGAAAAGGAAAGATGTACAAATCCTTATCTCCGGTAATGAAGGTTTTATTTGCGAAAACTGCATTGAGCAGGCACACGCAATCATTAAAGAAAACACAGCGACGGAATCTTTTTCTCCTGCTGACAGTCTGGCTGAACTGAAAAAGCCAAAGGAAATAAAACACTTTCTGGATCAGTATGTAATCGGGCAGGACCAGGCCAAAAAGCAACTCTCGATCGCCGTTTACAATCATTACAAAAGACTCCTTCACGCAAAAGATGAAAACCGGGAGATTGAAATCGAAAAATCCAATATCATCATGATTGGTGAAACCGGTACCGGAAAAACACTTTTAGCCAAGACAATTGCGCGAGAGCTCAATGTTCCGTTCTGTATTGTGGACGCTACGATTCTTACCGAAGCCGGCTACGTCGGCGAAGATGTTGAAAGCATACTTTCACGACTGCTGATGGTGGCAGATTATGATGTGGAAAAAGCGGAGAAAGGCATCGTTTTCATCGATGAAATCGACAAGATCGCACGGAAATCTGATAATCCAAGTATTACACGCGACGTATCCGGTGAAGGTGTGCAGCAGGGATTGCTGAAACTGCTCGAAGGCAGCATTGTGAATGTGCCGCCACAGGGCGGACGAAAGCATCCTGACCAAAAATATATTCAGGTGAACACGCAGAATATTCTGTTTATCGCTGGTGGTGCATTTGACGGCATAAAAGAAATCATTGAGCGCAGGCTTAATAAGCAGGCGATAGGTTTCAGTGCTGAAAAGTTAGGCAAGACTGAAGACGAAGATTATATTTTAAGCCAGCTTAACGCGATTGATCTGCGAAAATTCGGGCTTATTCCTGAACTTCTGGGCCGTTTCCCGATTGTGACCTATCTGGAGAAACTGACGAAAGAGACGATGATGCGTATAATGCGCGAACCGAAAAACTCCATTATCAACCAGTTTGTGGAATTATTCAAAATGGATGGCGTAAAGCTGGAATTTACAGATGAAGCCGTAGAAGCCATCGTGATCGATACAATGGATAAAGGTTTGGGCGCGCGTGGTCTTCGCGGGACTACGGAAAAAGTGCTTGAAGATTATATGTTCGATATCGAGGCGCAGAATGAAATCATCCTTGATTCTCAATCTATAAGTCTTTAATTTTTGGAGAAATACTCTTGCGTTTGCACGAAAATAAATATATTTGCACAGGTCTAAGTATTCTTTTCGAAAACACAAATCAGAATAAAATGAAAAAAAATTTACTTGCGATATCGTTACTAACGATAAGTATTCCCGTATCAGCGCAGGTTCTTTTGAATGTAAACCAAGATGCAGTAGTGTACGTCGGCGAAAACACGCTGGTGTACAGTGGCGGTGGAGTACAGACCAAGGGAACCGGAGTTGTTGATGTACGGGGGAATGTTATGTTGCAGGGCACCGCTACGGATGTTTTTAAGACACTGAACGCTGCCGGAACCGCAAACAAAACGGATGGCGGAAACTTTATTTTGAGACTTAATAATCCAGCAAACCATTCGTCCCCGACAAACCCTTCTACATACGGACAGCTGTTCATCAGTGGTCTTACCCAAGGTGCAAATTTGACGGCCGTAGTAGATAAGGAATTCCGTACGGCAAAGCACGGAACCTATCAGCAGATTGCGCTGCCTTTTTACAATAAGACGATTTCATCGCTATCGGGTGCTTCTAACGCGATTGGTACATTCGGTAAAACATTTACAAATACACGCTACAGCCAGGATGAAGTACTCACCTGGAATAATGCTACCGTAGTTTCTGCAAATTTTCCGGTGACAAATCAGACGCCGAAAGGCACGACTTACTACATGTTCGGATCAAAGAATTTTGATTCCGGAAATCCTCCTGCCGCAATGCCGGCTAATGCGCCCGTGGCTAACGGAAGTGTGTATACGATAAAAGGTGTTCCTATCGCCAATGGCATGACCGAACTTTTGAGAGATGCAGCACTGAATGTGGATTTCGGGGTTGGCGGTAATGCCAGAAACGTGTACAATGAACGGTATAGCTCGTATCTGCAGGATAACTGGGATTTTTCTACAAGTCTGTGGACCGGCACGTATGGAAGAAATATGTATCAGTTCGGAAATCCATTCCTTACGAATCTAGATTTAGGGATGATTGGTATTGTAGAAGCCGGAACTATTACTGATAACAATGCATTATCTGCGATTCAGGGTATACGTTATGATCCAGGAACCGTACAGTCCACTCCCGGTGGCGCGACCTATTCTACAGGTGCTAAATTTATAAATTTCACTTCGGGTTCCCCGGTGCCGGTAGGTGATGTAGGTTTAATTATCAAGCCTATGCAGACGTTTGTCATTAAAATGAGAAATAATGCAGCACAAACAGGTAGCGACCGTACATTGTCTTTTGATAATTTAAGAAGATTTAAAAATACACCGAGAACTTCCGGAAATTATTCGGTATCTGCGAAATCTTTAGGCGGTTCTGTGAAACAGCTTGGAGTTATTGCACTGGACGAAGCCGGCGAGGAAATGTCAAGAACTTATTACGCGGTCTATCCTACAGCTATTTCGGGGCACACTTCAGAGGCTACCACGCAGTCTACACTGGGAAGTGATAATATTATCGGAACTTTTGAAGAAAACGCAGCCACTGGCGGTATAGATCCTGCTTACGAAAATTCTTATTGGCTTTATATCAACGAAGCAAACGAAAGCAATTTTACAGGCAAGGCCGTTCCGCTTGCACTTTACAGTACCGATATTAAGTCTTTAAAATTTGAAATCAGAGAGAATACTGAACTGATTAGCGACGGTGCACATGCTTTATCTACCGGTATCGGTTTCTATTTCCGCGATAAAAATGGTGTCGAAACAGAAATTGTTCAAAACCAAATTGTTCCGGTTACCGGTGAACTGTACAGTTTATATTATGGCAGACCACAACAGGTGTTAGGAGCTGGAGACGCTGGGAAGCCTTCGCGTACTATGGTAGTTTACAGCAGAGTATCTGATGCATACGTGATTCGTTTTGATCCGTTGTGGAACAAAGCAACTGTGAATGTTTACGATCTGAGCGGTAAACTGGTAATTTCGGGTAAGAATGTAAGTACAAAAGAAGATTTCAAACTCGATCTTTCGAAAAACAGTTCAGGTTACATTGTGACAGCTGTTTCAGAAAACGGAGAAAAAATGAGTTCTAAGATTCTAAGATAAAATAAAGCACAGATTATGAAACTATTAAATAAATTATTATTCTTTCTCTTTGTAGGAATTAACGCGGTGCTGCATGCAGAGATGCCACCCGCTCCAGCTCCGCCCGGCGGCGGAGGCGGTGGTGTAGGTCCGGGAGAACCTGCTTCTCCTGTTGATATGTATGTTTATGTATTAATTTTTGCAGCTGTATCACTTATCCTACTTTTCCAGCGCAAGATTCAGAAGAATGCAGCCTGAGAAAGAACTGTTTTCAAAGCGTAAAACTCACCGCGATATCCGGTGAGTTTTTTTATATTTACAGCATGAAAAAAGTTTTTGCATTTGCAGGTCTGATAACTTTGGGCAGCCTTTCAGCACAGTTTAAAGTAAATATCGAGTCTGCCGCGGCATTCACACCAAAAGAGGTTTATTTATACACGCTGAACGGCTCTAAAGACATGCTTTTCACTAAAGCTGTCCGCAAAGACAATACGTGGCAGATCGCTGTAGACAAGCCTTATACGGGCATGATGAAACTTTATTTCCCTGAAGCCAATGCCTCAATCAACTTTATTTCTGAAAATAAAGATGTCCGTCTGAAATTCGAAGCAGATAAGGGTAAGATTACGAACATTCAATATCTCGATCAAAGCAATGCCTTGATGAATTCTTTGCAGGATGCCCAGCAGAAGCGGGAATATATCTTGCCGGCACTTCATCAGATCAAAGAATATTACCAGCCTTCATCGGATTTTCGTAAGGCCCTGGAGGCCGAAATTGCACAGCTTTCACCGAATCCGCAAAACATTGCGGCAAATCCGTTTGTAAATTTTTATCAAACCAATTACGCAAAGTATGTGGACAAGAAAACCGCGTCGGCCCTTACGCATGATGAAATTATAACGTTTCTTACAAAATCGAATGAAATGCTCGAGACTTCATCGCTTTTGAGACCTATTTTGATTTCTTATTTAAATGTAAGTCCCGGCGCAAATCTGTCCGCAGATGTAGATAAACTGCTGAAGGCTGTGAATACCGAAACGCCGCGCGGGCAAACCATTTTATCTGAACTGATTGAGATTTTCGACATCTACGAAATGAAGGATCTGAAAGATAAATATCTTGCGGAAGCCAAAGATCTGAAATGCACGATAAACGAACGTTTGACCAAAACAATTGCGACCAATGTAAACACGGAGATCGGCGCTCAGTTTGCGAATCATGTCTTTAGTCAACCATCAAATACTGCTGCGAAATCTGTATATGATGTAAAGGCGGATAAGAAAGTCATCGTTTTTTGGGCATCAACCTGTTCGCACTGTGAGGCTGATTTGCCGAAACTTATCGAAAAATACAGCGCGATGAAGTCTAAAAAAATTGAAATTATCGCTTTTTCTCTCGACAGTGATAAAGATGCATACAGCAATAAAGTGAAAAGTCTTCCATGGGTAAATGATACAGAACTGAAAGGCTGGTACAGCACAGTAGCCGAAAAATACAATGTGCACGCCACCCCGACTTACTTCGTGCTGGATTCGTCGAATAAAATTATTGCTAAACCGAGCCACGCGGCAGATGTTATCAGCTATTTAAGTCTTTAATTTGTTTGCTCTGTTGCAAAATATTTTTATCTTTGCACCACTTTAATCGGCGAGGCTATTTCTTTTAGCATGTTAAACGGAAAACGGCTCGCGATAACGATTTTGGCGAGGTAGCTCAGTTGGTTAGAGCGCAGGATTCATAACCCTGAGGTCACGGGTTCAATTCCCGTCTTCGCTACAAAACCGCTCCATTGGGGCGGTTTTTTTTGTTTTATCTTATATGAATATTTTAAATGCTTTAAGATTGTTAAAACCGAAATTTTTTGTCCTGCATATTATAGTTTGATTTGTCATCCGCTGACTGGCTCAAACTTCAAATTTTAGGTAAAATATCCATTTAAAATAAAAATTTTTTCATTTTTGAACTATTTGCTCAAATTATCTTTATGGGGATAATAGTAATGACCTTATGAATTATTTATATTTTAATGTAAAATCAGCTGCTTTTTGTTAAATTTTTGTTTAATTAAAATGCAAAAAATTGTTTTCACGGAACATCAAAATATTAATTATTTTTAATGGCAAAGTGGATATTATTTGTTCATGTCAGAGTTTTATTATACTTTTACACCGTCTTAATAAGGCTGTTAAGTTTTATTCAAGGCTAAATTTTTTTTCATCATTTGTGTTTTGAGTCGCATCGTAAGGTGCGATTCTTTTTTTTTTACTCCGTATCCTCGTAGCGCAGTAGCAAATCTACAAAGTAGGAGTAGGTAACACTTCCGTCCTGTTGATTGCTTTTCAGAAATAAATCATTTGTAATTCCAAAAAACACGTCCAGCGGTCCCTTATGCTTTTGTATAAAATCCCTTTCCGCCTGCCGGTCGCGTTTCATTCCTGCAGAATACTGCGACAAAATGTTGTCTACGAACGGTTTGTGTTCTTCGGCGAGTGAATTTAAAAGCGATTTCAGCACTGCATATTCCGTGCTGTAGCGAAGTGCCGCATTATCTGAATTCCGTCCGATAAGGTAGCCCACGAAATTAGCTTCCTGCTCGCGCGCAAAACCCAGCTGGTGTGCGCTCTCGTGTGCCAGGGTGAACGGAATGTAGGTGTGTGGCAGCTCATCGTTGTACTGCGCTTCGGAAGTAAACGGATTATAGTAACCAAGAATTCCTGAGTAACTTATTACACTGCGGTAAAGGCTCGGTTTGAAAGCATCAATTTGCGTTGCAGACTTTGTATTAAATAGTTCCGGCAAATTATTCTGACGGTTTAAAATTTCTGATTTAATCAGATCAGTGTTCTTAAGCGTAAACACTCCATTTTCATCTTCCTGCACAATCGTCCGGGTTTTCCGGCATTTTTCAAGGTATTTTGTGGTTAAAGCTTTAGTCCGGATCACCGTGATTTCCCGCTTCGGCAACCTCTCTGAAAGCGGCGCCTGAAAGTAGAGCATTCCCCAAAGAAGCTGATAAATAAAATAGAACAGATTAACAGAAATGAATAATGAAAGCGTTGCCTTTCTACGTGATTTTTTGTTTAACAATTTAATTACAAACAGTATCAGACCTGCGGCGATTACAATGTAAAAAATGTCCCCGACAGAGAAGGGAAAAAGCGATGCGAACTTCTGATGAGCTGCTTTTTTATATTCGAAAAAAGCGGCAGCCATGTTTACGAAATAGCCGATTCCCGAAAGAATATAAAACAAAACAAATTGGGCAAGTAAAATACCTGCCCAAAATCTTCTGCTTGAAAATATTTTTCTAGTGTCCACCTTTATTGTTAAGTTGGTTCAGGTCAATGCCCTGAGCTTTCAGTATTCCGCTTACACGAATGGCGTAGAAAACCAGATAAGCAAAACAAAGCACACCGATGATATAGCTGAAGTGGATGTTCGTCATATCAGCCAACGTACCCTGCAGCCAGGAAACAATCCCGCCACCCATGATCATCATGATCAGGAAACTCGAGCCCTGATTGGTATGTTTACCAAGTCCATTGATTGCGAGTGCAAAAATACACGGCCAAAGAGTAGAGCAGAAGAGACCTACACTGGTAAATGCATAGACTGAGACCATACCCGTTGTAGCCATACCTGTCAAAAGTGCCAGAATACCGAGCGACGCGAATATAAGCAGCATTCTTGCAGGGTTTCCTTTGCTCATGATGTCCGCGAAAATCATGACCAAAATGATGGCACCGTAGATATAAAACGGACTTAAATCATGCTTCGCGATGGCATTCACAGCGAGGAAAACGGCGAATGCTAAATACGGCGCCAAAAAACGCAGGATTTTTTTCGCGCCCGCAGTTACATCGAACGCTTCTACAGCGCCGCCCCAGCGACCGATCATCAGTGATGCCCAATAAAGCGAAATATACGGAGCCACATCTTTAGTTTCAAATCCCAGATCATTCTCCATATACGCGGGCAGGTTGCTCGCCGTAGCCACTTCCACACCTACATATACGAAGATGGCGATCATCCCCAATACGAGCTGTGGATACTGGAACGCGGATGTACGGTGATGCCCGTCCGGCGCGTCGTCTGTATCTTCTTTTACTACAGCCGTAATCTTAGGTAGTTTTGAAAATTTTATTAAAATTGCCACCAGGATAAAGGCAATACCTAGTCCCAGGTAGGGAAGTTTTACACTTTCAATGCTTGCTTCCGTATTGGCAGCGCTTGCCGATCCAAAGATGGCGAAAGACACTATCAGCGGGCCTACGGTGGTACCGAAATTATTTATTCCGCCCGCCAGTGTTAGGCGTTGGGAACCGGTTTCCTTTGGTCCCAATGCGATCGCAAGCGGATTCGCAACAATCTGTAAGAGAGAAAACCCAAGCCCGATCACGAAAAGTCCGCTGATCATCAGGATGTAGGAACTGTTATTCGCAGCAGGTATAAAAAAGAGCGTTCCAACGACGGAAATCAGCAAACCGTATATGAGTCCGTTCTTGTAGCCGATTTTGTTTACAAGATCTTCGCGGATGCCTTTTGAAATGAAAAGATAGATCAAAGATCCCACAGTATAAGCGATGTAAAACGCGACTGAAACCAGCTGGCTCTGACTTTGAGTCAGATTAAAGGCCTTTTTGAAAACCGGGATCAGAATATCATTGCTCGCGGCCACAAAGCCCCAGAAGAAAAAGACAGTAACCAACGGAATAAACTGTGCCCAATTGGTCTTTACGGTATTTGTACTCATATTTATGTTAATGATTTCTTAAAAACAAATATAACTAATAAATATTTCAATCCGAGGTCAGCAGTACATTTTTTATTTGCGAATAAGACGCGTCTTTCAGTTCATTCACGCCACGCTCGGGTGATAAAATATCATTAAAAAATATTTTTACAGTTCCTGGACGGCCTTTGGATGCGTCGAATGGAAACATTTCTTTCAGTCCGACGAACGTAAAAACAAGCAGCGGAGAGTTATGTTTGTGTGCGAGTACAAAAGCACCGTCCTTGAAATGATCCAGGATCACGGTCGGGTCATCGGACACGCCACCTTCAGGAAAAATCACGATACTCTGTCCTTCTTCCATCCTTTCAGCACACCGGCGATACACGTCAGCGCGGCTTTTCGCCGATTTGCGGTCAACCATCACACAGATCCGCTTGTAGATTGTGCCGAAAACAGGAATGTTTACAAGTTCTTTCTTGCCAACATAACACAGCGGATGGTGCGGCATCAAGATGCATGGCAGCATTACATCCATGATTGAGGTATGGTTGGCGATGAAGACATACTGAGTCTTGGGATCTATGGTTTTTGAGGTGAGACTCGTGATTTCGTAGCGGAAACCCATGCCGTAAAACATGCCGAAACACCAAATTCTGATGATTTTATAGGCGTACGGGTAATGTTCCTTACGTATAGAAAGCAGCAAAACAGGTATCCCCAGCGTGAGGGTGAGCACAGTGCCCAGCACAATCATCCAGCCGCGCCACAAATAATTTAAGATAACTCTCATTTACAGTCTTTTTTAGGAGCAACGGGTTATATTCCTCTTTCGGAAGGTGTACCCGTTTTCACTACTCGCTTCCCTTTTTGTTGCCGCGCCGCATGCGGCGCGGCAACAAAAAGGCAGAGCTCAAACATGCCGTTCAACCGGGGCTATGACCACAGGCATCTGCATTTTCCACCGCGCATGTTCCAAATTTATCCGTTAAAGATAACATTCTTTTTCACCGTATAATTTAAAACAGAGACCAGAAGAATCGCCGAAACTTTGCTCAGGATCTCGCGGCTGAACACGAAAATACCGACATCGATATATTGAAGATAAAAGAAACGGAAGAAAATCTGGAAACAAGCCAAACTTACAAAGGTGGAGAGTACAGATATGCCCATGAAATAAGCAAATTCACGCTTTTTCGAATGTTTGCCGCGCTGGAAAACAAACCATATGCTCAGGAAATAGTTGGTGAAAATACCAACGCCTGTTGAAAATATATTGCTCAACGGAAAATGGATTCCATAAAAATCATATTCTCCCGGAAAAAACTGCGGCAAAAAAACGCTGAAGACTTTGAAAGAGCCGATTTCGGCGGCGGCACTCAGCGCACCAGCCAATATAAAAAATGCAATTTGTTTTTGCTTTATCAAAAGCTCCCTCATAGAATAGTACGTAGAACGCAAATTTATAACTATATGTTAAAGATTAAGAAATTCCTGTTAAAAATTTTTTTGATGCGCAGATTATCTATACTTTTAATTATTGCAATTTACTGAACATTATAAACGTTTAGAAATCAAAGTTTTATAAACATAATATTTATAATAATTCCCGCCTGCTAATGCATTAAAATCGTGTAACCTTCTCAAAAAATGTCTTCAATGAAACCAAAACGCCCCTACAGAAAATTCGATCCGCAAAAAACACAGATTGAAGCATTAGAACAGAAAAGTGACCGTTTCCGCAGAATATTTTCAGAATATGAGCTGATGAGCGAGGAACTTTGGCACCTGCAAACTTCCGAATCTACCAGTGTACCTGATGACTTTTTAGACGCCGTACAAGATCAGACGCAGTACCTCGAGGACGAAATTGGTTCATGGCTTCTCGCCCCCGAGAATACTGTATCTGCTTCACGATCCTAAATTCGGTGAGTTGCTTCGGTATCTACAGTTTTTTCGTGAATTTCAGCAATTGAATCTGCTGATTCTTTCCTGCTATTTTTAAATAGTAGTTTCCGGCTGGCAATGTGCTTACATTGATCGATCCGTTTTTTGCGTTTCCGCCCACATTTTTTAGAAGCCTTCCGGATGTATCTAGAATTTCAATATTTCCGTCTCCGTTGTAGTTCTTAATGTTGAGAATATCACGAACTGGATTCGGATAGAGCATCAGTTCACTCATTTTATTTTCATCAGTGCCCAATTCGGTCCGTACACCAAATGCAGTATTGTAGGTGTTTCCACCAAAATTTGCCTCTACATTGTAGATTCCTGTTTCCCAGGCGGATGTAATATTAAAAGTCCAGTACGCCCATGCGGTAGCATAAAATACGCCCCAGTCCTGCGTCCACGTGTAGTTGCTGACAATATTACCGGTTGGACCCGTAATTTTTATCGCAGTTACATCTCCGGGTTTGATGTCACGGTAATATAGCTTCAGGACCATCGGGTCTCCCGTGTCAAAATTGGTCTTTTCATAAGTATTTTCTACCACGGGACACGTCGTGTCATTCGCACTGGTGGAATGGGTTGAGATCCTGTTGATGCGCGGAACATAATACGCTTCCTGCTGCTGCCACCAAGATTGGGTGTTCATTGAATTGCAGTTACCCTGATACGGATCTATCACATTGCTTTCCGCATCGCGTATCTCAAAATGTAGATGTGGAATCGTACTGCTGCCTGAGCTGCCGGCTAAGCCCAGAAATTCACCGGCGGTCACCATATCACCTACTTCCTTGGCAGTCGCTGAATTTTTTTTAAAATGCATATAGATGCCAAAAGTGCCGTCTGCATGTTCTACTACGATACCGTTCCAGTTCGGGTTTCCATTGTTGGTGCAGTTCAGATCTGCGAAACTGTTTCGCTTTTCCACGATGATTCCCGGTGCTGCAGCTACAATTTCCATCACGTTTTCCTGCATACGTTTCCAGGGATACGGCCAGAGGATGTAGTCGGTACCGGCGTGGTTTCCGTTCGCCCAGTCGTAGGTTCGGGTGCCGCAGTTGTAGTCGCGCAGGTTATTGTTTGGCGTCAGGTTGTGGTCAACCTGATAGTTCAGGGTGTGAAAGCCATAATCATTAAAACCGGCTTTCGCGCGGAAAGGATTCTGGAAGAGCGTCAGTTTCTGCGACTTCGAGAAGATTTGCGGATCTTTTTCCAGTAGCCGTTTTCGGTTCTGCTGAATCTGGTAGTTCAGCTGCATGCGTTGTGCGTCATTCAGGCATTCGTTTTTAGTAAATTTTACACCCGTAAAGTGACTTTCATGTGGTGTGACAGTGTTTTCAGTACTGAATTGATTGATGATTTCAAAATTTTCTTCAGCAATCTGCGCAAAAACTGTTGCAGGCAACAGTAGGGTAAGGAGTAGTTTTTGTGCTTTCATGATTTGTGCTTTTTGGATAAAATTACCAAATAAGCCCCGGCAAATTAAGCACTAACACTTTTTATAGTGATTTTCGGCCTATTTTGGGTGTTTTAGCCGATGCATTCTCCCAGTTTTCTGTGGCGGTCAGTTTCCTTATCTTTGCAAAACTAAAGCAGCATGTCTTAAAAGGCTGTCCCGTATTATGATCATTAATCTTACCCAGTCTAAAAATTTCAGGCTCTTCAAACTAGCGTCCGAGGTAGCGTCCGACAATGGCCAAAGTATCTATATTGTTGGAGGATTTGTGCGGGATTTGCTGCTGAAACGCGGCCAGCTGACGGATATAGATTTTGTGACGGAGGGCAGCGGAATTGCTTTAGCCAAAGCACTTGCAAACAAAATCAATCCCAATCTTAAAGTTTCGGTTTTCAAGAATTACGGCACGGCAATGTTTAAATACAACGGCCTTGAGATAGAATTTGTTGGGGCGCGGAAAGAAAGCTATGCCGAGAACTCCCGCAAACCTTCTGTAGAAACCGGAACGCTGGAAGATGACCAAAAACGCCGCGATTTTACCATCAATGCGCTGGCCATCTCATTAAATAAAGAAAATTTCGGTGAACTCATAGATCCGTTCAACGGCATTGAAGACCTTAAAAAGAAAATCCTGCGGACACCGCTCGAACCTGTTCAGACCTATTCAGACGATCCGCTCAGGATGATGCGCGCAGTGCGTTTTGCATCTACTTTAAATTTCAAAATAGAAAAATCATCACTTGAAGCGATCAAAACTGAAAGTCAGCGCCTGAAGATCGTGTCGATGGAAAGAATTATGGTGGAATTCAATAAGATCATGATGTCTGCAAAACCTTCGCTCGGTCTCAGGATTTTGGAAGAAACATCGCTGCTGCCACTGATCATTCCCGAACTTACAGCTTTGCGAGGCATTGAGGAAGTGGAAGGTCAGACGCACAAAGACAATTTTTGGCACACGCTGGAAGTGGTAGACAACATTGCGAAAAACACGGACAATCTTTGGCTGCGTTGGGCTGCGCTGCTTCACGATATCGGCAAGGCGCCTACTAAAAAATTTGTGGAAGGTACCGGCTGGACATTTCACGGTCACGAATTTCTCGGTTCAAAAATGGTGAAAACTGTTTTTCACCGGCTCAAACTTCCGCTGGGCGCGGACATGAAGTACGTGCAGAAACTTGTAAAACTTTCGTCGCGACCCATCGCGCTGATCGATGACGGAACTTCTGACGCGGCTTTGCGCAGACTGCTTTTCGACGCGGGTGATGACCTAGAGGATCTTTTCATCCTTAACAAAGCCGACATTACCACAAAAAATTCTTCCAAACAGGAAAAATTCAAGAAAAACTTTGAGTATGTGGCGCAAAAAATACGTGAAGTGGAGGAAAAGGACCACATCCGAAATTTTCAGCCTCCCATTTCGGGCGAAGAAATCATGGAGCTTTTTAATATTAAACCGGGCCGTGAAATCGGAATTTTAAAGGAAAAAGTTAAAGAGGCTATTTTGGACGGGATGATAGCAAACAATAAAGAAGAGGCAAAAAATTTTGTTATCAAAACAGCGCTTTCATTAGGCTTAACACGTGTATCTTAACAAAAAATATAGCGCTACAAAGTAGCGCTATTTGTTTGTCTTTTTTGTAAAATTTTTAATTCTTATAAAAACCGTTTGTACCTACACCTGTTGTTATGGTTTTCAAAAGATTTCCGGACAGAGAATAGATTCGGGTTGTGCTATCTTTTGAGAAAAAGGGATCGGAAACGTACACGTTACCATCGATAACATTAAAACCATACACATTGGAAGTTGTAGCATCAAACAGAGGTACTGCCGCAGAATTATTATAGCTATACACCTTTTTTCCAGCAGTAATAAAATATATTTTACCGTTATCCACAGCTAGTTTCGCGGCTTTTGCGACGCCTGTAAGTTGTGTTTTTTCTAGTGTGCCGGTTTTTGCAGCGATTTTGTAAATATAACTGTTGTCTGCATCCGAACTTAGCACGTAGATATCATTGCCTTCCGCTACCATGTCTTTTATTGAACCGTCGTCCGTTAAAGTAATAGTTTTATCCACTGCATTGGTTGCCGCGTTTACTCGGGTTACTGTATGGCCTGTAGGAATCTCATTATAGTTTGTGTCATAGGTTACTCCGTCGGTCTGCACGTATACAAAACCATCTGTTGCAACTACCTTTTCGGCATATCTGTCGAATTCGATGCTTTTCACGAAAGTGTCCGAACCGTCATAAATATTCAGTTTATTCACATCCCAAAAATTGTTATTGGTCACGTAGGTATTATTCCCACTGAATGCAATATATCTGGGTTGTTCTAAATTAGTCGAGATAGTTTTAACCTTTTTAAAAGTATATCGGTTAACGATTTCAATTTTATTTGGAACATTTAAAACCAAATAAGCCAGATCGCCTTTAAAACCTATGGACTGGAATACGTTTCCTAACGTTGCATTATCATTCTGCGTGCTGAAAATATTGCGCTCTGTCTGTGCAAAATCATATGTAAGGAAATCGACAGAGGATGTTGGCGTGCTGAATCCGCCTTCATTAGCGATCAGAATTCCGTCTTGGTATGCACCTTTGGATGGTTCTGGTATCGGCTCATCATTCCGGCACGAAATGGTGAAAAGTAATGTAAGCGCCATGGCGGCAGAGAAAAGTCTTGACATTTTCATTTTTGAATTGTTTTTTAAAAGTTAATTAATAAGTTGGCGCTGTAATTCCTTTGTGGTAAAGGAAAATAAGCGCTTGTTTCATAAATCTGATTAAAAATGTTATTCACTTTAAAACCGATCTTATGATTATTGAGGAGGCGAATATACACGCCGGAATTCATCACGAAGTAGAACGGAATTGCAGAATCAATGTTTTCATCATCTGTAGTGTAAGTAACTCCGTTGAACATTCCCTGAATAAAAAGTTCAAAAAAATCATAGCGGTAGTTTGCGTCAGCAAATATTTTGTGCTGCGGAACGTAAGCTAAATACTGATCCGTTTTCAAATCTTTTGAATGGGTGTAGATATAGCCTACAGAAAGTTTCGCAGTTTGGTTTGAAAATTTCTGGCTTAAATTCAGTTGGGATTCTATTCCGTAAGATTCCACATCGCTCGTATTGGTAGGAGACCAAATCCCTGTACTACCAGGCAGCCAACGGATCATATTTTTGATGCGGATATAGTAAGGCGTTACGTTTAAACTAAAATTTTTATACTTGAAATTATTTCCAATTTCTGCCTGATGCGAAACTTCCGATTTCAGATCCAAATTTCCGCCGGGCTGCCAGTACAGATCATTGAAAGAAGGATATCTGAAGTTTCGTGAAGTATTAAAAACTACCGAATACCAGTCTGAAATAGCAGCTTTACCGGAAAATGAAAAAAGAAATGGAGTCTTGATGTCTTGTACAAAGTCTTTTTTGGCACCAGCCTCAAACTGAAATACAGTATCAGGCTTCCAGTGTAAAAGTGCGGCTACGGAACCTACACTTCTTTTAACCTCGCCGATGCCGGACTGGTAGCCAGTGGCTTGATTAAGCTGATACTCGGCGATGGAATTTAATCTAAACTGATCATTAAAGATATATTTAAAATCATTTTTCGCGAGGTGAATTTTCGTAGCACCACCACTGGTTTTTGGCTGCCTGATATTCCCAAAATACTGAAATTCGTCCTCGAGATAGGCAAGTTTCAAATTATTCCTAACCTTTGAAGAGTGCAGATTCCAGTCTGCTAAAGTTCTGAAACTGTTGGTTTTGTATTTTGTCTTTGTCGCAAACTCAGAAAATACCGGGTAATGTTGCCAGCCGTCAAAGATTTGGGTTTGCCATGAAATTGTATTTTGAGGATTGAACTTGTAGGCAGCGCCAAGATTAATGGTGCGGTTGTCGTACTCGCCATTCAGATTGCTGTAGATTTTCTCCGGCACTGCGTAGTTATTATCGCTTTGCACAAAGTTTCCAACTGCTTTTATGCTAAATTTGTCATCGCTGTAGGAACTTTTCAACAAAGAATTTAAAGTATTGAACGAACCGTATTCTAAAAATATCGTATTACTTAATCCTCTGTTAAAAAGCAATTCGTTGTTCATGTGAATGGTACCGCCCACAGCGCCGCTACCGTAGATAACACTTCCACCGCCCGATTTCACTTCCAGATTGTCGTAGCCCAGCAGATTCAGGTTATTAATGTCACCTTGTCCCAGCATTAAAGAATTTATATTAATGCCGTTCCAGATAAATGCTGTCTGCTGTGCGGTTGTGCCACGAAAAGAAGGTGAGGAAACCATGCCCCGCCCATTTTCTTTAATATAAACAGGAGATTGAAACCGTAGAATCTCCGAAAGATTAGTGGCATTTTTGAGGATGTCATCTTCCTTCAGAATGCTTGTCTTATGAAAATGGCGGCTGGTCGTCAGTTGATTATCAAAAATGTAAACGGTATCGATCTGTTTTTCTTGCGAAAAACAAGTTAAATACAATAATGCGAAAATGCAAAAATAGAAACGTTTAGCCATACATACTGCTTTTCCTCCGAAAGCCTTTATTAATAATACTTTTGGCAAGGTCTCCTGACTTTCACATTGTTTCACCTTCCCGTTTCCAGTGGTTTTTTTTGAAACAATTCTTTGTTGTGATTTACAGTTGCGGGGACAGTCCACGGTTTGCACGCGGTTCCCTTTTCCAAAAGTTTGGCGAAGATAATACAATTAAAGCAGCAAAACCAGCGAGGATAGCTAAGATTTGAGCGAAAGCTTTTTAAGATAGCGGTAAGTTTCAATTTGTGAACGGTATTCTGCGCTGCCGTTTTTCACGTACTCATTGCGGAGTTTTTTGTCTAAAATTCGCGCTTTCACGTTGTCATTCAGCTGGATATCGAGGATATCTTTTATTTCTTTCTTTAAATTTTTCTGGATTATCGGTACAGCGGCTTCTATGCGGTAATCGAGGTTTCGTGTCATCCAGTCGGCAGACGAAATGTAGATGTCTTCACTGCCCTTGCCATAAAAATACATCACGCGGGCATGTTCCAGATACTCATCCACGATGCTGATGGCCTGAATTTTTTTCTTAAAAATTTTCTGGTTTACCGCACAGTAGATTCCACGTACGATGAGTTTTACCGTAACACCGGCCTGCGCCGCTTCATAAATTTTGGTGATGAGTTGCCGGTCGCTCAGCGAATTGGTTTTGATGATCATTTCCGCTTTTTTGCCGGTTTTGGCTTCCGCAATTTCACGGTCGATAAGTTCAGAAATATGTTCACGCATAAATTCTGGAGAAAGAAGCAGGCTTTTGCAAGATTTCAGGACGGGCAGGAAATCCTGTTTGGGTTTTCGGAGAACGGTGAAAACCTTGTTTATATCGGCCATTATTCCGCGGTCTGCGGTCATCAGCAGGTGATCGCCGTATATTTTGGCGGTTTTTTCATTAAAGTTTCCTGTGCTCACAAAGCCGTACTGCAACGTTTTGTTGTGGACGCGTTTTTTTATGACGCAGAGTTTCGCATGCACTTTCTTGTTCGGAATGCCGAGCAGAACCTTTACGCCTTCCTGTTCGAAGATATCTTTCCATTCCAGATTGCTTTCTTCATCGAAACGCGCGCGCAGCTCAAGCATGACCGTTACTTCTTTGCCATTGCGTACGGCATTGATGAGCGCATTTGCAATTTTAGAATGGCTCGCAAGACGGTAAGCGGTAATCTGAATTGAGCGCACATCAGGATCCATCGCGGCTTCACGAAGCAAATCGATCACAGGCGTATAAGCGTGGTACGGAAAAGTAAGCAGAACGTCGTTTTTCAGTATGACGTCCGTTACGCGGTGATCTGCAAAGGCAGCATGATCGAAAGAACTGCGTTCTTCGGGCGCGGTGTAGGTTTTGAAAACCTTAGGAAAATCCATGAAATGCCGGAAGTTGTGGATCTTTCCACCCGGAATTATGCTGTCTTTTTTCGAAAGATTCAACTTGCGGATCAGAAACTCCAGCAGCGCTTTGTCCATTTCACGGTCGAAAACAAATCGCGTTGGCTTGCCTTTCCTTCGGGATTTGATGCCTTTTTCAATTTTCTCAGCGAGTGTAGTTTTGATGTCATTATCCAGATCAAATTCAGCATCTTTCGTCACTTTAAAACAATGCGCCTGAAACTCATCGTACCCAAAGTATGAAAATATGTGCGGAAGATTGAATGCAATCACATCTTCGAGTAACATCACGTTTTTCTCGTCATTTTCAGAGGGTAGCAAAACAAAACGTCCCACCGCGCGCGAGGGAATCTCAATAATCGCGTAGTTGCTGGCGTACTGAAAATCGCCGCGGCGCATCGCAACGCCCATGTAAAGGGACTTGTCTCGCAGATAGGGCATCGGTGAATTCTCATGAAGCAAAATGGGAATCACGTTGCTTTCCACGACCTCATCAAAATATCTCCGCACGAAAACTTTTTGGTCTTCTGTGAGATTTTTGGTGGTTCTGATGAACACATTTTGAGAGGCCATCTCCACCTGAATTTTCTTCCAGGTCTTGTCAAAAGCCTGCTGTTGGCGCAAAACAATCTCGTTGATGTTTTGCAGAATCTTTGAAGGTGGCTGGTAAAAAGATTCGGTGATGAATTTGGTTTTAAAATCCATCGCACGCTTCAGGCCCGCAACGCGGACACGAAAAAATTCGTCAAGATTATTGGAAAAAATACCCAAAAACCGGATCCGCAAGTGCAACGGAACCTTCGGATCCATCGCTTCCTGCAGCACTCTTTCATTAAACGCGAGCCACGTAATATCGCGCGGATTAAATTCTGCCGGCATTTGTTGAAGCGGTTTTTTAGTTAGATTCAAAATTAGGATAAATATGTCGCATTTGTGTAAAAAGCGGGCGTTTGTGACGAAAATTTTAAGTAAATTTACGACAAATCCGATCTATGTTTACGCGAGAAATGCTTGTACGGGGCAGAATTCCGGTCTTACAGCTGAAGCGGAAAGATGTGCTTTTCCGGGAAGACCAGTGCGCCTCTTTTCTGTATTATCTGATGAAAGGCGAAGTGAAGATCTATAACACCGATTCTGAAGGCAAGGAATTTCTGATCAATAAAGTTTTAGATCATCAGTTCCTGGGCGAACCGCCCTTCCTTCTGGCCGAAAGATATCCCGCAACTGCTGTAATAACGAGTGAAACTGCAGAAGTTTTTTACTTCAGCGACGAAATATTTAAAAATTTCATGGTAGAACATCCTCAGCTGATGTTTGGTTTCACTAAAGAGATAGCGAAAAAAGCCTACGAAAAAACCCTGCGTTTAAAAAGCATCGTGCACCAGTGTCCGCATGAACGGATCCTGAGTTTTCTGAAAAGCTACAAACGTACCCTTGGCATTGAGGATGATGAGAAAACCATGATCAACGTGACGCGCAAAGAAATGGCGAATTCTACTGGGTTGGCCGTAGAGACGGTGATACGCACCGTAAAAAAAATGGAAAGAGAAGATAAAATAGAACTGATAAACCACAAAATATATTTCTGATGCAACGGACTTTTTGGCTGAGATTTGCTCTTTTTAATTTCGTAATTGTAGCACTGCTCGGCGTCGTGATGAGGTACAAAATTCTTTATTCACTGCCCTACGTAGACCAAAAACATGTGCAGGAAGCGCATTCGCACTTTGCATTTTACGGGTGGATCACCAATGTGCTATATGTTTTGATCGTTGATTACCTGTTGAAAAACCTTTCCAATCTTAATGTAAAAAAGTACCGCAATCTCATCATTGCCAATCTGATTGCTTCATTCTCGATGCTTGCCCTGTTTATTTACGGCGGCTATTTTTGGGGGTCCATAGCGGCGTCGGCGGCTGCGCTTTTCGTCAGTTTCGCGTTCGCATATTGCTTTTTTATGGATGCCAGAAAGTTGCATGAAACTTCCAAAATCTGGTTTCTGGGCGGATTGTTTTTTGCCGTGATTTCCTCAGCAGGCGTTTTCAATTTGGGTTACATGATGAGTTCTAAAAATGTAACGCAGGATTGGTATCTGGGCTCCGAATATTATTACCTGCACTTTCAGTACAACGGATTTTTTATTTTCTCATGCATCGGGGTGCTGCTTTATTCGCTGAAAGAAGCCGGCTCAGCCATTAGTTTGATGCAAAACCGTCTGCTTTTCTGGCTGATGTTCATCGGATGCTTAGTAGGGTTTGGACTGTCAGTTCTCTGGCTGAAGATGCCTGTGTATATTTTTACTACAATCGTTATCGCTACCCTGATGCAGACGGCTGGGGCGGTGATGCTTTATAATTTTGTAAAGAAAAGCTGGACACATTTGGTGTTAAAATGGTCGCCGATGCAACGCTTTGTACTGATCTTTGTGGGATTTGCATTTGCGGTAAAGATGGCGCTGCAGCTTGGGTCTAACATTCCTGCTGTAAGCCAGTTTGCATTTGGTTTTAGAAACGTGGTCATCGCTTATCTTCATCTTGTTTTGCTGATGTGCATTGCAACTTTCCTTGTCAGTCAAATCCTTGCGACCAATTATTTTACCATCGGAAAAACGCTCTTGCTCGGTCTGAAAATTTATCTGCTCGGCATTTTCCTGCAGGAAGCGTTACTCGGCATTATGGGAGTACTTTCAATCAAGTACATATCGCTGCCATTTTCACAACATTTACTTTTAGCGGTTGCAGTGCTGATTTTTATTGGATTGGTGATAATGTTCTTTAATTTAAAAACGAAGAACACGCAGCAGATTTCAAAGATTTAAATAAAACAAAGCGGCTTACAGATAAATGTAAGCCGCGGTCTTAAAAACAATTAAATTAAAAAAAGCTGCATCATTTTTCCGGAAGCAAAACTTCGTCGATTGCGTAAACCACGCCATTTGAGGCCGGAACTGTAGCGACGATCTTCGCTTTTCCGTTGATCAGCGGTTTGCCTTCCACCATCGTTATTTTAATGCTTTTTCCGTTAACCATGCCTAAAGACTGGCCGTCTGACATTTGGTCTTCTTTGATGACGCCAACATAGGTGTGGTAACTGAGTATGTCTGAAAGCGCGTCGGCCTGATCAGGTTTTAAAAGACCTTCAACTGTACCTGCAGGCAACTTGTCAAAAGCTGAATTTAAAGGCGCAAAAACAGTAAAAGGTCCAGTGCTGCTGAGCGGCGCTTCAAGGCTTGCAGCCTTTACGGCTTTCACAAGTGTGGAGAGATCCGGGTTTTTCACAGCGAGCTGCACAATGTTCGGATTAGAATAGTCATCCTGGATGCCATCCTGACCGTGACCGGCAGCTTCGGTGGTTGCATCTGTGTTCGCAGTGGTTACCGTATCGGTTTTCTGGCAGGATGCAAGGATCAGCAGCGAAGCTCCTAAAATAAAAACAGTCTTTTTCATTTGATTTAATTTTATATAAAAATACACTGTATATCAACAGGATGAGTATGACTGCAATCATACCGCGCAGCGCGGGCTGCTGATTTTTGTCACAATTTTTAAAGGTCTTTTTTGTTAAAACTCACCAGTGATGCCAAAAACGGCAGTGTGGCCCAAAGCAGCAAAACGGCAAGCGAGATTCCCATTCCGCCACCTGAACCAAAAACTTGCTCGAACACCGCTCCGGCGTAACCTAACATTGCAGAAATATTGAGTTGGAGCAGCACAAAAATGCGTGAAAGCCCGACAGGATTCAGGCCGGCGAGTGTCGCCATGATGCCTTCTATCGGGTAATCTGCAAACTGAAACATCATGACGAGTAAAATGCCGTCATAAATAATGCTGAAAAACATCCAGATGAAAATTGAAATGCCAATCCCTTTCGCACGGTCGCGTGTGAGTACAGCCGCCAGCATCGCAAATGACGTGAAAATGACTGACAGCATAATACCGATGATAATGAGTGAAAAACCCGTTTCAATAGATGAATAGAGCAGTATTGGCAGTCCGCAACCTACAAGAAATGCAAGGATAAGCGCCGTGGCAAGCCCTAGGAAAATATTAAACCAAACTTTTGCCCGCGCGACTGGCTGGCTGAGCAACAACTCAATGAACTGGCTGCTGTTGTAAACATAAATGGTAGAAAATATGATGCTTACGAGCGGCACTACGAGTAAAACTACATTAAGCAAGCTAAGCGTAGCTTTCGTGTAATTGCCTTCGAGACCCAGGACAGACCACGAAATGATGAACAGCAAAACCGTGTAGAAAATGACGATCTTGTTTTTTAAAATATCAAAAAGTATAAAGCGGGCTATCTTGTTCATTTCTTCATTTCTTTTAAAATACTGATGATTGATTCTGATATTTTCTCGGTTTTATGCTCGGTCATCAGATCTTCCACAGATTGTTGTACGATGATCCTGCCTTCATTCATGAAAACCACCTCGCTGATGATCTCATCGAGTTCGCTCAGCAGATGTGAGGTGATAATGATTAGTTTTCCTTTGTTTTTTTCTTTAATGATTTTCTTTTTGAGGATTTCGGATGATAAAGGATCGAGGCCTGCGGTGGGTTCATCAAGAATGATGATTTTGGGGTTGAACATGAAAGCCAGCACGGCGCTTACTTTTTGTGTGGTACCGCCCGAAAGTGTGCGCATTTTTTTGTGGTAAAGATTTTCAAGAGCAAAATCCTGAAGCAATTCGGTATCAAGTTCGCTTGTCGGTATATTTCGGGTGTCTTTTATCATTTGTATGGTCTGCCCGATCGTCATGTTTTCTGGGTATCGGCCGATCTGCGGCATATAACCGATGTTCTCACGATACCTGAAATCTTCCTTCACACTTTTTCCGTCCACCAGGATATCACCGGTTTCTATCACATTCAGACCTAAAATACATTTAATAAGTGTCGTTTTTCCGCAGCCGTTCGGGCCGATCAGTGCAATAGATTTACTGTCGGTGAACTGCAGGTTCAGGTCATCCAGCGCTGTGAACTTATTGAATTTCTTGGTGAGTTTCTTTACGTCTATCATTTTAATTTCAGGGTGTCTGAGGGGGTCTGTTTGATGAGGTTTAAAGCATTTTTAAATCTCCACTTTTTTCATTAACGGTTCGGCATCCACAAAGTTTTCTGGCGTCAGGCTCGGAAGAATTTTCTCCGTACGGTCGAGTAAATCCACGAAGAAAGTACGGAACAAAAGCATGATCGATGGATTGTTTTCCACCAATACGGCGT
>JAEZYN010000063.1 GCA_023419095.1 Bacteroidota bacterium
ATGATAATCAGCAGCTTACATTGTCTGAGCGCGAAGTATTAAATTATGACCATCCAAAATCAATTGATTTTGACCTACTTATTCAGCATGTAAAAGCACTGAAACGTGGCGAATCTATTGAGCAGCCGCTTTATTCTTTCGTAACGCACTCGCGCACGGGCGACCATCTGCTTATCGAACCCAAAAATGTACTGATCGTAGAGGGAATTTTAGTTCTTACAAATGCCGAACTGCTTAAAGAGTACAATCTGAAAGTATTTGTTCATGCAGATTCAGATGAAAGACTTATCCGCCGTATCCGCCGTGATACGCAGGAGAGAGGGCGTGATTTGCAGGAAGTTCTGCACCGTTATCAGACTACGCTGAAACCGATGCATCAGGAATTTATCGAGCCTTCCAAGAACGAAGCTGACCTTATTGTCCCAAACATGAAGCAGAATACAGTGGCAATCGATTTTCTTTCGACGGTGATCAACAATACGCTAAAAAAGCAAACGCGCCATGAAAACATTAATTAAAGAAATAAAGCCGAAATCGCCTGCGCTGCGCTGGTTCCGGAAATATATGCTGAATAAATACGCGATCACCATTGTCCTTTTTCTGGGCTGGATGGTCTTTTTTGACAGCACTTCTTTTCTCGTCATCAATGAGATGAACGGAGAGATAAGTAAGTACGAAAAACAGCTTGCGTACTATAAAGATGAGTACAAAAAAAACGACGATTTCTATAAAAAACTGATGAACGACAAGCAGGAAAAAGAAAAATTTGCGCGCGAAAACTACTTTATGAAAAAGCCTAACGAGGAAATTTTCATTTTGGTGGTTGACAGTACAAACCTTAAAAATATCCAATAAAATGTTTGATAAAACGACGCTTCAGGATTGGGAAAATCTCGTACGAAAGCAGCTTAAGTCCGAAGATATTTATTCTCTTCTTCAAAAGGAAAATCTTGAAGGAATCTCGGTGAAGCCGTATTACGGTTCGCAAGAAAATTCACTGCCGACTTTGCCCAAACAGGAAGAATCAACGCAGTTGGTTTCGTATTATGATGAAAATATGGAAAATGAAGTTTTTGCATTTTTGCTGAATGAAAATGTAGAAAATCTTTCAGAAAAGCTGGTATTCATCAACAATAAAGATTTGGCTGAACACATTTTAGTCGAAGAAACAAACCGATATATTTCACTGATAGATCCAATTGGAGATGGGGAAAATTCGGGTATCGATGACCAACTTGCAAAGGAACTTTTAGCAAAAGATTTCAACCGAAACCTTTGTGTTGATGTGTCACTTCATCAGAATGCGGGTGCATCCGTCGTTCAGCAACTCGCTTTTGCCTTAGCAAAGACAAAGGATTTAACTGAAAATTTTGGATCCGAAATATTATCAAAACTTACTTTCAGGTTTGCTGTAGGTGCAAACTACTTTTTTGAAATTGCAAAAATCAGGTCTTTTAAAATTTTATTTAATGAGTTCACGAAAGAATATGACCAGGATTTTTGGCCGTATATTTTTGCGGAAACCTCGCAAAGAAATAAGTCTAAAAGTGATTCCGAAAATAACCTGATACGTTCTACACTTGAGTTATCCGCGGCGATGGTTGCGGGTGCTGACGCAGTGTACAGCCACGATTTCCGCTTCGAGGGCTCCGATGACCTTTCACGGGAAATTTCTTCCAAACAACAGATTGTTCTTGCTTATGAAAGCATTGTTAATGTATTTGATGACGCCGCGAACGGTAGCTACTACGTAGAAAATATTACACGTCAGTTCGCGGAAAGGGCGTGGAAATTGTTTATGGAAATAGAAAATGATGGTGGTTACGTTGCTGCTTTGGCGGCCGGAAAAATCCAGAAAATGGTGTATGAACACGCAGTTGAGGAGCAGCGCTGGGTGGAAGAAGGCAAAATAAAGCTGATCGGCGTGAATATGTATCCGGCTAAAAAGGCCACGAAAACCAGCGAAGCGCTTTACGATTCCACATTTATAAAAGCGGTTCGTCTGGCTGAAATGTTTGAATAAATTTTCAGTATGAATAGACACTTGCTGTCAAATGACGTACAGAATTTCATCGAAAATAACTTAAATTCGGACCTTCATGCGCTTTTGATGAAGCGTACACCGTTCGCCGACGTTTCGATGGCCGAGATCGCGCAGCAGATAAAAGGCCGAAAGGTGGCGGAGAGGAAGTTTCCTTTTCTGAACAAACGCGGTATTATCTTTCCACCCAACCTGAATCTCGAGCAGGCTTCTTCACAATCAACTGCTGAATACAAGGCGCAGGGTCTTGCAGGGGAAAAATTTGCCGACCTGACTTCCGGTTTCGGTATTGACGCGTACTTTCTGGGTAAAAATTTCAGTGAGGTTTATTTAATTGAAAAGAACCCGGAACTCATTGATACTGTCAGATTTAATTGGAATTTACTCAGTCGGCAGGCAAATTTCATTAATGATAACCTCGAAACATTCCTCGCGAACAATTCACTTTATTTTGATCTGATTTATCTCGACCCGGCAAGGCGCGATGCGAATAAGAACAAAAAGTTTCTGCTCGAAGATCTGTCGCCGAACCTACTCGAGATCTTGCCGCAGCTTCTGCAGATTTCTGCTAAAATTTTGGTGAAGCTTTCGCCGCTTACCGACATTTCTTACTTGATTTCGGTAATTCCAGATCTTACTAAAATTCAGGTTATTGCCGTTCGGAATGATGTGAAAGAGCTTGTACTGACCATTTTACCCGGCTCGGAACCGAAAGATGTGCAGATCGAGTGTGTGAATCTCGAAAGTTCAGATACCAACTTTAACTTTAACTTTAAAGATGAAAAATCTTCCGCGGCTACCTATTCGGATGTGCAGCAATACATTTATCTGCCTAATTCGGCGGTACTGAAAGCAGGTGCATTTTCATTGGTCAGCAACTTTTTTGCAATAAATAAACTTCATCCGAACTCCCATGTTTACACTTCAGACGAAATAATTCCGGATTTTCCAGGCCGCATTTTAAAAGTTGAGAAGATGGAGGCGAAACAAATTAAGAAAGGCGAAAAATTTAATATTATTTCGAAAAACTACCCGCTTTCGCCCGAACAGATCAAAGCAAAATATAAAATAAAAGATGGTGGGAGTCACTACCTGATAT
>JAEZYN010000071.1 GCA_023419095.1 Bacteroidota bacterium
ATTCTACCGCACCGCTGAACATCGTGCTTTTTGTATTGTTAAAAGATTTTCCGATGCCTTCGATAACACCTACATTTGGTACCACGCCGTTTTCCGGTCCCGGCACGAGGAGTTTTGACGCTTCGAAACTCAAACCTACACGGTTCAGGTCATCCACGAAGAGGTCATATCCGGCACCTAATCTTGCCATCGTCGGCAAATAAGATCTGGAATCGTCGTCGCCCGTATAGTCAAGTTTCGGACCGAGGTTCTGTATAGCGAAACCGGCGCGTGCACGTCCTTCAAAATCGTTGATGCTGGTATGTTTTTCAGACTGGAAATATCCGGAAACATCTACCGCGAAGCTGTTCGCTGGCTTTAGCGTGTTGTCCGAGCCGAGTCCACCGCCCAAATCGGAACGGATAAATCGGCCGGTCACGGCCATTGAATAATAATCTGAAAGTTTTAGACCATATGCAACGTCGATTGAAAACTCGTTAGGTTTAGAAATACCTGCAGATTCCGGCACATTTCCACGAAGTTCGGTAAGCGCAACCTCACCCATATTGAAATAATAAAGACTTGCAGAGATGGTTGACCTTTCTTCTTCACCCAAAAACTGATGATAAGCACCGTAAAGAAGGAAGACATCATTGGTCAGTTTGCCCATGTAGGGAGTATAATTCACACCTACGGCCGCAGTAGTCTTGCTGAATGGGTATTTTGCAGCATTCCAGAATTGGGAAAATGCATCCGACGTAGTGGCTACACCCTGATCCCCCATACCGCCGGAGCGCGCATCGGGAGAAATTCTGAGAAATGGCGCACCAGTGAGAACAATATTGCTTTGCGAATAAGCCATCATGCTCATGCCTAAACCCAAACCTAAAAATAGTTGTTTACCTAATTTCATAAAGTTTTTTTTATCGTTTAATATTTTTATTTTAATAATACCATTTTTTCTACTGCAGTTGCGCTTCCTTTGCATTTGTCCTGATTTTGGCTGCGTGCAAATATCTTAAAAATGTAGGTGCCTTTACCTACTGCATCACCGAAATCATCATTACCGTCCCATTCTATCGCGGTGCGCGGCGTCCGGTATCCCTGCAGGAATGGATCTGCCGTAACGGTGGTACTGATCGTCTTCACCAGTTTTCCGGTGATGGTGTATATCTGCACATTCACATCCAGCATGTCATCGCAGTTGTGTTCAAACTGAACATACGTCTTGCTCGTAAAAGGATTTGGCCAGTTCAGCGGCTTATTGATAACAAGATTTTGATTTACCTCATCTTTTACTACAAAATTTAACGTACCTGTAGTGGAATTATTGTTGATATCCCAAACTTTGAACTGTAACTGATGTGGACCCGGTGCAAGGTTGCGGAACGGATAGCTCACATTGCCCTTCTGATAATCTTTTAATGTTGGGTTCGTACAGCCATTCCCGTCACCGGAGAAATAGAAATCATTAAGCACAACCGTATCGATTATTTTTCCGTCGAGAATCACCGTGATGTCGTGTCCGATACCCGAGCCGGTGGAATTGACTCCTTTATCATCCGTCACGCACGCTAGCAGCATCGGATTCTGATCTGTAATGCCGCCATCGGCGAAGTTGGTATTGTTCATAAATAGCTGAATCTTCGGCGCTTCATTATCATTAATGCCATCGGGGTTGATTCCGCCCACTTTTTGAACCTGATGATTAAAGACATCGAACTTCTTATTGTCTGCGTAAGCCAGAATTCTGCCGTCACCGTTTTCATAATTAATATCCTTAGGCACATAAAACTCCACCGTAAACTCACCATTAACCGCCTGACCAGAGGACTTTACAATCGGGCCGTTTTCTTCCGTGTAGTTCAGCACGGGATTCATTTTTGGCGCGTTATCGTTATTCAGCGTCTGTTTATTAATTCTTTTATCAAAAATATTGATTGCCACGCGACCGTTGAAGCCTGTATCAATTCCGCCGCCTGCTTTGGTGATATGGCCTTTTACCTTCACAAAATCGAGTGCACGCAGCTGTCCCGGCACGGGCGATTCTATTTCATCAATGACCAGCAGCCTCTGAGGTCTGCTGAGTTTGGTAGCCGGGTCGCCAAGAAGGTTCACGCGAAGGTGGTCATCATTAGGTCCTTTTTCCAGTTTAGCCTTTAAAAATGCGTCACCTAAATTGATGAAGTCATCATTCACAAGCTCGAACATATGTTTTGTGAAGATGGTCGTGAAACTTTCGCCATAGCCCACTCCAATTGCACGGCTGGATGTAATCATGATAGCGGCTCCGCCTTCTTTAGATTTCATCACCTGTTCCCCTGCAGAAAACGTGGAAGGTTCGTCCCAAAGTGTGAATTCACAGGTTATAGTAGATACTAAAGGAAACCTTGAATATACATTATTCCAGTTATTGAACTGCTGAATCTCCTCCAGTGAAAGTACCCTTTCCTGTGCCCAGCCGTTGATGCCGCCATGGCCGAAATAGAACATATAGAGGCTGTTGCCCATATCGTTTGAAATAGCCTGATTTACCTGAGGATAACGCTGGCCACCCGCGGATGTCTGCGCCTGGAAAGCATCAAGATAAAGTTTGCGGATATTGTATTCCGGAAGTTTGTTAACATAATTGGTTACCACGGGCGGACCGTTTGGTGGATTAAGCGTGATCGATCCAGTTTCCATATTCGCCTTTAAGATAGCCTCGTTCATCGTGTTGTGAAACGGAAACACGTTATCGGCATCGTCATCCACCACAAAATCAAGCTTCATACGCCACTCACCGAATGGTGTTGACTGGCCGGGCAATGCATTATTATAGGCAAGTGCTTTGTCAATAAGAATTTTAGCTTCCGTGACGTTAGCTGCAGGTAATCTGCCGACTGGGAAGGCGGGCAGCAAGTTACCGAGAGAAACAGAAGTGGCAGCCTGCGTATTGGTCATTGCATAGTAATCATCGGTTACATAAGACTGCTCATAGTTATTACTTCTTTCGCTTTGATAAGAGGGAATAATGTCTGACCCAGGATTGTTTTTACCTTTAAAATCATATGAAGTATCGCCAAGAATGAATAGATATTTTAAGTTGCCGTTCGTCCGAAGCCTCGTTGTAAAATCCCGGATCGCAGTGATGTCTTTTCCGCCACTGCTGAATTCATTATAGATTTTGTTCACATCTACTACCGCCACATTATATTTATTCTGATAATAAGATGCAAGACGCTGGGCCTGACCCATCATTTCCGGGACAGTCACCATCAGGTAATCAATGTTTTGAAGAGCGGATAAATCCTGGTTCTCGATTCTCCCGACAAATGCAGGCGCAAAGGCATCTTCGGCTTTGAAAGCCACAAACTCGTTCACGAAGTTTTCACTGTTCGCCACATATCCGAATGTGAATGTGCTGTTATTTCCGGATTTATTGACTTTTCGCGTGGCGTTTGTAATATCTGAAACCTGCCAAACCTGTTCGATAGAAGATGCATCGGCAACCGCAAATGTATATCGGTTGCTGCTGTTCTCGCTGATGCCGTAGCTGCGGAAATTGAACTGTTCATTACGGTACTTCAGGTCTTCTTTATACTGCACTTCCGCATAATCAAAGTAGAATTTACCGTTTGGATTACTTGATACTGTAGGCTTGTATGTAAATGTAAGTTGGGTTCCCTGCAGATTCGTCATCGTTCCCGGGCTTCCTCCCGCCAGCGGATATGTGATATCAACATAATCTTTAGCATCTGTCTGAATGGTCGTGATGCTGCCGGGTTGATTGTTCAAACTGATTTCAATTCTGTTACCGGCAGATTGGTATCCTACAACACGGGTTCTGAACCGAATGACATCTGTAGGTAAAATAGCAGATTTCGTAGTGAAAGTGACGGTTTTTGTATCATTAAAGGCGTCACCTGTCCAGTTGCGGCCGACTTTCATCAGGTTAAACTTTTCCTCGTCGATGTATTGGTATTCGTCGTAGCGCGTGATAATATCTGACGTAACTGATTGATCATCAGCTTGTACCCGTTTTCCCGGACCGATATCAAAATTGATAAAATAATAGGCAAAATCTTCATACAGATTTATTACATGTGCGGGAGGATCGAGCCGGGTTTCAATCCTGCGGTTTCCGGTGCCGTTATCGGTTGTTTTATAAATATTGTAGCCAACAGGACCCTGCGCATAAAAAAGTGCAAAATCCTGTTCATTCCACGTGCCGTCATCTTGCCCTACAACCTGAATTGCGTTTTCCTGCAGTGCCGCATAGCGTATATCGAGGTTATGTTCGGGCAACATCAGGCCGCCATTGCCATAAATTCTGAAATTTCGTGGATTGATACTGGCAGGGTTGATGCCATTGTCCCGCAGGAATTGTGATGTGATCTTAAATATACCTGATTTATCAACTTTAATCTTGTAGAAAGAACCGGATTTCAGCGGATTTTCTGTGGTGCCTATAAGGTTGCTGCCCGCTGCCCGGCGAGGGTTTAACCGCGGCGCCGAACTGACATCAAACGATACCAGGCGGAAAAAATTTCCGGCTTCATTTTTCAGCAGTGAAACGCGGATAAAAGCCTGTTCTTCACCGGTATAAGAATTTCTGTTAGAACCTGTCTCGGCTTTTTCAGTCCCGGGTATGTTGTTCGGACTCAGATCGTAGAGGTCTTTGGCAGAAATTCTCTCCCAGATCATATTGGTGACAGCACGGCCGGCTCCGGGTCCCTTTTCATTTACCCTGAAAAATACACTCCCTTCCTCGTATGCTAATCCTTCATTTTTAATGGCCGGAATCGTCACCTGATAGGTACCGTAATTGATCACTTTGGTGCCGGCCCATTCAATTTTATAAGACTGCGCAAAGGCAAAGGAGGTCATTAAAAAAAGAGAAAAAAAGGTAAATATGCGTATCATTTGGTTTTAAATTTCGCGGTTACAAATTAAACGAAAAATAATATAATAATATGATGCAATAAAATTAAAATGTGGGCGTTTTGCAGAAAATCAATCTCATTTAAATTTGATTTATTAAATAATTTCTATTTTCTTTGTACCCTGAAAATATCTATGTAAACTATGAATAAACTGAAGTTGTTCACGATATTAGCGTTTTGTTCCACACTTATACTTATGAGCTGCGGCGGTGGCAATAGTAAGAAGGGTGGTGGCACAAAGCGTTTCACCAGTAAAACCGGCTGGAAACCCAATGACCAGAAGGGTTGGTTCTTCACCGGAAAACAGCAAAAACAGAAGGGTTGGCCAGGAATGGTTTACGTAGAAGGCGGAACCTTCACCATGGGTCTTGTAAAAGACGATGTGATGCATGACTGGAACAACACGCCGCGCCGTATGCAGGTCAGCGCGTTCTTCCTTGGTGAAACTGAAATTACCAATTACGAATACCGGGAATATGTTACCTGGTTGAAATTTGTCTTCCCACCGTCTGACCCAAGTTTTAAAGAAATCTATAAAGGTGCTTTACCGGATACCCTTGTCTGGAATAATGAACTTTCACGGAATGATTTTGCGGAAACGTATTTCCGCCGTCCTGAATATGACTACTATCCTGTAGTAGGTGTCTCATGGTTGCAGGCGTCGCGTTACTGCGACTGGCTGACAGACCGTGCAAACGAAAAAGCTTTAATGGAGCAGGGCGTAATTTCAAAAGATTTCTATACAAACGATGCCAACAATCAGGGAGCTAACTCCTTTAATTTGGATAAGTTTAAAGCAAATGATCCTGAACTCGAAGCGTACATCAACACACAACGTCTTCAGCAGCGTTCGGGTATCAAAACCAGCAACCAGCGTATCTTGGCAGCGAACAGAAATGCCGCGGCCGGTGTAGTGGAAAAATTCCGTTTACCAACTGAAGTTGAGTGGGAATTTGCAGCGCTTGGCATGCAGAAAGAACGTGAGTACAATCTGTACAAAAATAAAGAGCCACAAATCGAACAGCTGAAAGGTAAAAAAGGACGTGACCGCGGTATGTATCTTGAAAACTTCAAGCAGGGTCTTGGAGATTATTCAGGTGTTGCGGGTTGGAAAAATGACGGTTCACCTACCACGGCGGACGTTAAGCAATATCCTTCAAACAACCTTGGTATCTACGGAATGTTCGGCAACGTTGCAGAATGGACTGCCGATGTTTACCGTCCGATCATCGATCAGGAAGCCAGCGATTTTAACTATTACCGCGGAAATGTTGCGCAGGAAGTAGCCAGAAATGCTGACGGTACATTTAAAAAAGTAGAAAGCGCAAAATATGACACCTTAGCAGACGGCCGACTCGTGTATCGCGGATTGCCGGGGCAGTATGAGCGCGAAACTGTAGCAGATTACAGAAACTTCCGTGACGGTGATTTCCAGTCTTCTCTAGACGCGGGCTACGGACGTGCCGAAGACAGCACCACAGCGGGATACAACATGTACAATTCTGAGCGTAAAAGATTCATCGTTGACAGCCGTGGACGCGTAGTTCTTCAAAAAGATCCGGTATCGCGTACGACAAGGGTTTCTAATGAAGTCCGTGTTATCAAAGGCGGTTCTTGGCTTGATGGCGCTTATTGGCTGGATCCGGGTCAGCGACGTTTCCGTGACGAAGCTAAAGCTTACGGCTGGGTTGGTTTCCGTGTTGCGCAGGATGCTAAATCTGCCGGAAAAGGACGCACTAAACGTTAAATTCACTTAAAATACAGATACAATCCTTTTGCTAATCGCAGAAGGATTTTTATTTTTGAGCCTATGAATGTATCATCTTTTTACCCGCTTTTCCTGAAGGCAGACGGTGTAACTATTGACAGCCGGAAAGTGAAATCCGGCGATGTTTTTTTTGCTTTTTCCGGCGTGAATTATGATGCAGCCGCACTCGCTGAGGAGGCAATAGACAAGGGAGCCATCGCGGTAGTAGTAGAAAACGAAGAATACCAGAATACAGCGCGGCAAATTTTTTATGTTCCTTCAACGTTACAGTTCTTACAGGATTTGGCAACCTTTCATCGCGAGCAGCTCGACATTCCGGTCATTGCGCTTACGGGCAGCAATGGAAAGACTACCACGAAAGAGATTATACACGCAGTTTTGTCTCAAAAGTTTAACGTGCAGTTTACAAAGGGCAACCTTAATAATCATATTGGTGTACCACTCACGCTGCTCTCCATCAACAAATCGCACGAAATAGCAGTGGTGGAGATGGGTGCAAACCACCAGAAAGAAATTGAACTTCTTTGCAAAATCGCGCGTCCGAATATCGGTTACGTCACCAATTTCGGAAAAGCACATCTTGAAGGCTTTGGAGGCGTAGAAGGTGTTATCAAGGGAAAGTCTGAGTTGTACAAATTCCTGATAGATAACAGCCAAAAAGTATTGGTGAATGAAAACGACCCGATCCAGCTGCAGAAGACGGCTGGCTATTCCGATGTCATTACTTTTGGGAAAGACAGTTCCGATTATTTTTTCGGTGAAATCAACGAAGAGAACTTTGTAGGTCTAACATTTAAAAACGAAAAAGTGCTCTCACGTCTCACGGGCGCTTATAATTTCACAAACCTATGTGCGGCGGCGGCTTTAGGATTACATTTTGGTTTAAATTTTAAAGATATAAAAGCCGCGATTCAATCCTATCAGCCACAGAACATGCGGTCTCAGATCATGCAGAAAAACGGGAAAACGCTAGTATTAGACACGTATAATGCGAATCCGAGTTCCATGGCGGAGGCGCTGAAGAATTTTAAAAGTTTTAGCGGCTCGAAAACGGTGATAATGGGTGATATGCTCGAACTTGGTGAAGAATCTGACGCTGAACACGCGGCTATTTTACGCCTGGCAGAATCTTTTGGTTTCCATGAAATAATCACCGTGGGTGAAATTTTCAAAAAAATAAATAACACTTCACGATCATACACAAATACTGCTCAGCTTTCGGAAGCGCTGCGTGAAAAGCAACTTAAATCGAAAAATATTCTGTTGAAAGGTTCGCGCGGAATCGCATTAGAGGCCGTGCTGGATTTTATTTAATGCTGAGTCCAGTACTCGTTTAGGATCAGTTTTATATTTTTAAATGTCTGCGGCAAAACATCGCGCGTAATGGCATCGCTGTCTTTCCATGAAACTTCCGAAATACCTTCTTCAAGTTGTGGAACCGGTTTTTCGTTGCCTACATAACGCATCCGGAACCAGTAGGTTGTCTTTAAGATTTTCTCGCCATTGCGTTCTGTATAGATGTGAAAGGTGTTATTCAGAAATTCCTCCAGAATGATTTCCTTCAAGCCAGTTTCTTCTTCAATTTCCCTCACGGCAGCCTGTTCCAGCGATTCACCTTTTTCTATTTTACCTTTAGGCAAATCCCACTTCCCAAGTCGGCGTATGAAAAGTATCTCGCTTTTTTGATTGATGACGACTCCGCCGGCAGCTTCGATCACTTTGAACATATGCGTAAAATCTTCCCACATTTCTTCGATATTTTCGCCATAAACATTAAGCTCGGGGCAGGAAGTGTTTTGCAGCAGGTCTACCGCAATTTCGAGTGTTGCAAATCCTTCGAACCTGAGCTTTTTTTCGACGTCTTCAGGGTACTTGCTTAAGGTAAGTTTTTTTTCGTTCACAAAAACTTTATACATTTGCAACGGTATTTTAATCTTACAAAAATATAAAAATGAAGTTAGAAGGACGCAAAATAATCGTAAATAAATCCTCCGAACAGTTGGTTCAGATGCTGAAAAACCCAGCGGATTACCGTGAGCTGATGCCGGATTCTCTTCAAAATTTTGAAGCGCGCGAAGATGGTTTTAAGTTCAGCCTCAAGGGCATGCCGGAAATCGCGCTGAAAATTGCGGAAGTGTCAGACCGTGAAGTAGTGCTGAAGTCGGCTGCTTCCAATCTTGATTTTGAGCTGAAAGGTACAATGAGTCAACTAGCAGAAAACCAGACGGAAGTGCAGCTGCTTTTTGACGGAAAGTTCAATCCCTTTATCAAAATGATGGTAGAAAAACCGCTGCAGAATTTCATCAATTCACTTTCTGACAGTTTGGAAAAGCTGTAATTAAAATTAGAGACCCGAAATATTTTCGGGTTTTTTTATGCTGTCGTATAACCTGCGAATGCTTCTTCCAGGCTTCCATACTTGTCTTTAAAGTCGGCGATAGGTGAATCCTGAATAATGTTTCCTTTATGGATCAGGATGACACGAGAGCAGAGCGCTTCCACTTCCTGCATGATGTGAGTGGAGAGAATGACGGTCTTCTCGCGGCCAATTTCTTTGATTACATTCCGGATTTCCAGAATCTGGTTAGGGTCAAGACCATTAGTCGGCTCGTCCAAAATAAGAAGTTCAGGCGAATGCAGAATAGCCTGTGCAAGCCCAACACGCTGCCGGTAACCTTTTGAAAGTTGTGATATTTTCTTTGATTTTTCGGGCGTGATCCCCACAAGCTCTATCACTTCCTCTATTTTTGATTTTGTGACGCCATGAATTTCTGAAACAAAGTTCAGATATTCCTTCACGTACATTTCCGCGTAAAGCGGATTGTTTTCGGGCAGAAAACCGATCTTTCGTCTGGCTTCCAAAGGGTGCTGAACAATATCTTTACCGTCGAAAATTATTTCTCCTTCGTCAATTTTAAGCGCACCGGTTACAGATTTCATCAGCGTGGATTTTCCGGCACCATTCGGCCCCAGCAAGCCAATAATCTCACTTTTGCCAATCTCGAGACTGATGTTGTTTAAAGCAGTTTGATTTCCGAATTTCTTGGTAAGATTGTTTATCTGCAGCGACATATTTTCCGGTGTTGAATTGCAAATTTACGTTTATTTTAAACAAAAAAGTAGTTCTGATTACGATGCGGTCGGTGAATCTTTAGTAATAAAACCACGAAATTATTCATATCATAAAAGTTAGATTTCGGGGGTCAGGGATGTCAAAAAATTGTCGTTTTCAAGGTAATTACCTGATCTTTCCTCCAGATTGTCGCCGGTGTGGCCGATTTAAAACCGGTCAAGTGATTTAGAATATAAAATGTAGCAGAAATACATTTTTACC
>JAEZYN010000118.1 GCA_023419095.1 Bacteroidota bacterium
CTGACTTTTAGCCCCGATCGAACGGCCTGTCTGAGCTCTCCCGCGGCCTCAAACGGCCGCGGGAAGCGAGTAGTGAGAGCGGGTACACATTTCGGAAGAAGCGAAAACGGTGTTGCTCTAAAAATAAATTTAAAGTTTGGTCTGTAGAGCCTCGCGACTTTTCACCTTTTTAAAGGTGTAGGCGCTCATCATGATGCTGAATTCGTAAAGCAAGAGCAGCGGGAATGCCGCCATCAGCATACTCAGCACGTCGGCGGGCGTGATGATGGCCGCGACGACCATGATAAGCACAATTGCATGTCGCCGGTATGTCCGCATGAATGTAGGTGTAAGAATTCCGATGGTTGTAAGGAAATAGACTATCACCGGAAACAGAAAAACAAGTCCCATCCCCAGCACTACCTGCAGGAAAAGTGCGGTGTAATCACTCAGATCGAAAAGTTGCGTGATGGATTCGGAAATGCTGAAAAGCAAGCCAAAATTGATCGCGAAAGGAAGTATTAAAAAATAGCCGCACAGGATGCCGACCATAAAAAGTATCCAGACAAAATTGATCAAAAACACCGAGTTTTTTCTTTCATTCGGATGCAGTGCGGGAGAAATGAAGCGCCAAAGTTCCCAGATTATGTAAGGGAATGCGGCCACCAGACCGCCAAAAATGGATACCGACATCATCACATTGAACTGCTGAAACAGTTTTTTCTGCTGCACCGCAAAATGTCCGGGCAGCGTAATGCTGTCATGACCCAGAAGTTCGCGCGAAAAATGATTCACGACCCGAAATGTAAAGAAGTCATTGCGTGTTGGGCCGAAAAAGATGTGGTCCATGATCCAGTTCACATTAAAACCGACAATTATTGCGCCCAAAACAACTGCGATCAGCGAGCGGATGAGATGGCCGCGCAGTTCGCCGATGTGGCCCCAGAATGACATTTCTTTCTTTTCGCTCACGGAAAATTTTTTTTGTGGTTTTTAGAAATGAAGTTTAAAAACGGTGCGAAAATACTGAATTATCTCCAGATTTTCGCCGCTGACAGAAACAGGTTGCGTATCGGCATCACGCAATTCCTTCATCTAAAAGCCTGTGAATATCAATAATGCCGAAATATTTGCCGTGCTCCGTCACGATGAGCTGGCCGATGTTATTCGTTTTCAGGATGCGCATGGCTTCTTTGGCAAGCGCGTTTTTGTCTACCGATTTCGGATTTTTACTCATGATGTCGCCGGCACGGACTTTAGAAAGATTCTGCTGACTCAGCAGCATGCGGCGAAGGTCACCGTCTGTTATCACGCCCAAGATTTCGTCATGCTCGGTCACAACGGTAATTCCGTGTGTTGAACTGCTGATCGAGATAATGATTTCACGAATGCCTGCATCAGCTACAACCTGTGGTTTCTGAACCGACAAAAACTGCTCGACGGTAGCGGTAAGATTTTTTCCGAGCGCGCCACCGGGATGAAATTTTGCAAAATCGTTTTCTTTAAAACCGTTGATTTCCATTAGACAAACGGCAAGTGCGTCTCCGAGCGCCATCTGCACCGTGGTGGAACTCGTAGGTGCGAGTTTTATGGGACAGGCTTCTTTTTCCACCGACGTATCAAGCACTACGTCTGAGTTTTCGGCCAATTTGGAATTTAAATTTCCGGTCATGCCAATCAGCGCCGACGAATATTGCTTTAAAAAAGTGAGCAAATTCACTATTTCGGGCGAATTGCCGGAATTTGAAATACACAGTACGACATCCTTATCCTGGATGACGCCCAGATCGCCATGCAGCGCCTCGGACGCATGCAGGAACTGCGATGGTGTGCCAGTTGAGTTAAGCGTTGCCACAATTTTATTTCCCACATGAGCAGATTTGCCAATGCCTACAATGATCAGCTTTCCTTCGCTGGAATTGATTATTTCGATGGCTTTGAGAAAATTTTCGTCAAGTCGGTTTTTAAGACTTTGAAGCTCTGTGATTTCGGTTTCAAGAGCCTGGCGCGCAACATTTAGAATAAACCCGTCGTTCATATTTAAATTTTAAAATCCGGCGTGGACAAATTTAATCTCGCATCGCAGCGCCCGATTTTTTTTATTCTGATTATTATTTTTTAACTTTGAGTAATATGCAAATTTAGCAAACTAATTCTTTCCGTTTGTGAGCAATGATGAGGAGCAGTGAAAACTGATGAAATGCATTAAAATATTTTGAGACTAATGAAAAACAATACCACCGATTTACAGCAGCAACTTAAAAAGTATTTCGGTTTTTCGACATTTAAAGGACAGCAGCTGGAAATTATCAAAAGTCTTCTCGAAGGCAATGATATTTTCGTACTGATGCCTACCGGCGGTGGAAAATCGCTGTGCTATCAGCTTCCAGCCTTAATTTCGGAAGGAACCGCGATTGTGGTTTCACCGCTGATTGCGCTGATGAAAAATCAGGTAGACGCAGTGAACGGGTTGTCCTCAGATGAAGGCGTGGCACACGTACTGAATTCATCCCTTAACAAGACGCAGGTCAAACAGGTTTTTGATGACATCCGGTTTGGAAAGACGAAACTGCTTTATGTAGCACCGGAATCTTTAATAAAGGAAGATTACCTCGAATTTTTACGCGAAGTGAAAATCTCATTTGTGGCAATCGACGAGGCGCACTGTATTTCTGAATGGGGACATGACTTCCGGCCGGAATACCGAAATTTAAAGCTGATCATCGACAAGATCGCGGATGTACCTGTAATTGCGCTTACTGCTACTGCGACACCAAAAGTTCAGGATGACATCCAGAAAACGCTTGGCATGACCAATGCGCTCGTCTTCAAAGAAAGTTTTAACCGGCCAAACCTTTACTATGAGGTAAGACCGAAAGTGAATATCGACCGCGAAATCGTCAAATTCATCAACCGTTATAAAGGAAAATCGGGCATCGTCTATTGCCTGAGCCGCCGAAAAGTGGAAGAACTGGCGCAGCTTTTACAGGTGAACGGAATCAATGCACTGCCTTATCACGCCGGCCTTGACCAAAAAACACGCGTTCTGAATCAGGACAAGTTTCTCATGGAAGAAGCAGACGTTATCGTGGCCACAATCGCATTCGGAATGGGAATCGACAAGCCCGATGTGCGTTTCGTGATTCATTATGACATCCCAAAATCGCTCGAAAGTTATTATCAGGAAACCGGGCGTGCCGGACGGGACGGCGGCGAAGGTTACTGTCTGGCATTTTATGATCCGAAAGACATTGAAAAACTGGAGAAGTTCCTGGCTCAAAAACCGGTATCAGAACGTGAGATCGGTCTTCAGCTATTGAATGAAGTGGTGGGATATGCCGAAACTTCAATGAGCCGGCGGCAGTACATTCTGTATTATTTTGGCGAACAGTTCGATCCGGTGAACGGTCCCGGTGCGCAAATGTGCGATAATTTTGCAAATCCGCCCACATTGAAAGATGCTACTCAGGAATTGAAGCAAGTTTTAAGTCTGGTCAAAGATCTCGAAGAAAAATTTAAAACCAAAGATTTAATTTCCGTCATCGCGGGTAAAGAAAATTCGGTGACAAAATCTTATAAACTTGAGTTGAGAAAAGAGTTTGGCTTTGGTAAGGAACATACCGAAAATTTCTGGAAAACCATCATTCGTCAGGCTACTGTGCAAAATTACCTGCAGAAAGACATTGAAACCTATGGCGTCTTAAAAATTACTGAAAAAGGACAAAAAGTGATTGACGGCAAAGACAAAACTCCGTTCATGATTGCTGAAGACCGGCAATATGACCTTGCACAAACCAAGGCAAATTCGGAACAGTCGCAACAGGGAAGCAGTTTGGATGAAGTATTATATAAAAACTTGAAGGAGCTGACTGTTCAGGTCGGCAGAAAGCATGGCGTACCGCCCTACACCGTTTTCATGGATCCAAGCCTCGAAGATATGACGGTGCAATATCCGACAACCATTGAAGAAATGGCTAAAATTTACGGTGTAGGCGAAGGCAAAGCGAAGCGTTACGGAAAAGAATTTGTCGAATACATCAAGAAATATGTAGAAGAAAACGGCATCGAACGAAACGAAGACATGGTGATCAAACAAGTAGCGAATAAATCTTCACACAAAGTTTTCATCATTCAAAGCACAGACAAAAAGATTGATCTTGAAGACATCGCGAAAGCCAAAAATCTTTCGATGGAAGACTTACTCAAAGAAATGGAACGCATTGTCTATCAAGGAACAAAGCTTAATATTGATTACTACATCGACGAAAATTTTGACGAAGATATCGTGGAAGGTTTCATGGAATTCATGAGTGAAAGTGAGAGCGACAGCATGAAGGTTCTTCTGGCAGAATTCGGCGATGACCTAAGCGATGAGGAAGTTCGGATGCTTAGGATTAAATTCATCTCAGATGTAGCGAATTAAATCACTAAAAGATGGAAGAAAATTTAAAAGCCCCTAAGACGGAAATCATCGAATGGATCGATTCTCTCGACGGCGAGGCCATGATTTTCGAAATCCTGAGGTTAAAAAACAACATCTATATTTCGGGTGTCGCCGGGAAAAAGTCTACCTACGCAGTTGACGATGACTTTATAAAGCGTTTTGCGGAGGGAACGACGCTCGGTGAAGCACGTAAGAAGTCTTTAACAATGCACGAAAATGGTGGGGCAAATAGTTTTCTCAGCTTCTTCAGTTGCTCAGCTGGATGAACTTGCACAGGCGCTATACGATAAAAATATTTCAGTTTTCTAATAGATATCGATGTTTACATCAATAAAATTTATGAGTTTATCAATTTAAATATCACACGGCTGACCTCAAGAAAAAGCCCCGCAAAATTTCAGCAACAAGGCGAAAAATACCTAAAATACAAAACGAACAGCCACACAACATGGTACATTTTCTTAGATCAGAAAGGTGACCAGTTTCTTATTAATTTAATTATAAACAATCACTCGCAGGAATATCCTGAACTTTTATAGCGGTGCGCAGCTCCAAAGTTTCTGTCTGAACTACATGAAAAAAATTTCTGTCATTTTTATTCTTCCCGATCTTGAAACCGGCGGTGCCGAGCGTGTGGTAACCACTATCGCCAACCATCTTCCGCATGAACGGTTCGAACCTAAAATCCTATTGCTGAGGAAAACGGGCGGCTATCTTAAGCATCTGAAAGATGATATTGAGATCATCGACATTAAAACGCCGAAAATACGCTTTGCGCTAAAACCTATTCTGCTCGAGCTCAAACGTCGGAAGCCCGACATCGTTTTCTCCGGTTTTGGCGAAATAAACGCCTACATCGCACTCTTCATACCGCTTTTTCCGAAAACAAAATTCATTGCGCGGGAAACCAATGTAGTTTCTAAACATGTGAA
>JAEZYN010000087.1 GCA_023419095.1 Bacteroidota bacterium
CAGCTCTACACGCTGGGTTTTGATGTGAGACATTATTTTAATGACGCGTTTAAGCATTTTTATGTCGGCGCAAACATTGCTGCTGCCCGCTACAAAATGCAGAAATACAATTACTGGAGTGACGGGCCTTTTCAATACGAACCCGACGCGCCAATATATGTCACCTCAGATCTTTACCAGGACGGTTACACGTTGTTCCTGGGTGCCGTGGCCGGCTATCAGTGGCAACTGAACCCCAAATGGAATATCGATCTTTTCCTGGGTGGCGGCACTGCACAAAGCTTCTACAAAGGCTTTCACAAAAAATTAGGCGTTCGTTATGACACAGATCCGGACCGGGAGTACAACCGCAGCGGCGAACTCGTGCCGTACCGTGGCGGAATGATGATCTCATACAAAATCCGTTAAAAATGGACATTAAAAGCAAAAAATATTGGGTAATAGCCGCCATCACTTTCATCATTCTTTTCCTGATGAATTATCTCGGCAATGACCAGGCTGACAGGCTAGAACGCGCACTCATGACAGCCATCGCCGGCGTCGTGGGCCTTACCATCGGGATGTGGTTTGTGTACCGGAATTCCAAAGACGACACCCACCACGATTTCGATTAAGCTTCTTTTTTGGGCGGACAATTCCCGCTTTCCACTGCAATCTTTTTCCTGTGCCGGCTCCTCGCCGGCCCCCGAAAAAGGATTTCCGTTACAATCGGGGCCGCAGATATTTTCCGGATCGAAACACCAGGCCAGACCGGAAGCAATAGCGTCTGTTTAAACTTACGCAAACCCTCCTTGCCGACAGTTTCGCCATATTTGGTATCTTTGCCCCATGATAAAAATCGGGAATATAGAGCTGCCGGAATTTCCGCTGCTGCTAGCACCAATGGAAGATGTTTCGGATCCGCCATTCCGCCGGCTATGCAAACTGCATGGCGCAGATCTGATGTATTCCGAATTTATTTCCTCCGAAGGCTTGATCCGCGACGCGATGAAAAGCCGTAAAAAACTCGATATTTTCGATTACGAAAGACCCGTGGGAATCCAGATTTTCGGCGGCGATGAAGAAGCGATGGCGCTTTCCGCAAAAATCGTCGAAGCTGTAGAACCCGATTTGGTAGATATCAATTTCGGCTGTCCGGTAAAAAAGGTGGTTTGCAAAGGTGCCGGCGCGGGGGTCCTGAAAGATATCGATCTTATGATCCGCCTTACAAAAGCTGTCGTGAATTCCACGCATCTGCCTGTCACCGTAAAAACGCGCCTTGGCTGGGATAGCGAAGGCATCAACATCATGGAAGTGGCCGAAAGACTGCAAGACGTTGGCGTGAAAGCGCTTACAATCCACGCCCGGACACGTGCGCAAATGTATAAAGGCGAAGCCGACTGGAATTACATTCACGCCGTAAAGAACAATCCAAATATTGAAATTCCGATCTTCGGTAACGGAGACGTAGATTCTCCGCAAAAAGCCCTCGAATACAAACAGAAGTACGACTGTGACGGCATCATGATCGGGCGCGGCGCTATTGGTTATCCCTGGATCTTCAATGAAGTGAAACATTTCTTCGCGACCGGCGAAATTTTACCTGAACCTACCGTCACAGACCGCCTTCTGGCCGTGCGCCAACACGCCGAATGGAGCGCCGAATGGAAAGGTGAAAGACTCGGACTGATAGAGATGCGCCAGCATTACAGCAACTATTTCCGCGGAATCCCGCACTTTAAAGATTTCCGCAGAAAGTTTTTAGAGGTTTTCACGCTCGAAGAAATGGATGGTGTGATCGCAGAGGCTGCTGATTTTTACCGTGAATTTTCTTATTAAGCACTGAAGTTGTTCAGTTGCGAAATACCTGGCCCCGATTGCAGTTTCGTCTGCAAGACGAGACGGAAAGCGTCTAGTCTGTGGGACGAGAGGCTCCTTAATAGCTGTAACTTTCGGGGCAGAAACCCAACTAATCATTAAAATATTTTTTAAATGCTTAGAGCAAATCACGTCACCAAAACTTACAACGCCGGTAAAAAGCTGGCGCTTGAAGATTTCTCGATTGAGGTGCCGGAAGCGAGTATCTATGGGCTTCTGGGCCCAAACGGTGCCGGTAAGACAACTTTTATCCGAATCATCAACCAGATTACTCAGGCCGATTCCGGCGAAGTCTTCATAAACAGCCAAAAACTCAATCCTGACCATATCCGGCAGATCGGTTACATGCCGGAGGAGCGCGGTCTGTATAAAAACATGTCAGTTGGTGACCAAATTCTGTATTTCGGCGAACTGAAAGGCATGAGTAAAACTGATGCGCTGGCGCAGGCCAAATATTGGTTTGAGCAGTTGCAGATCGACCAGTGGTGGAAGAAAAAACTCAGCGAGCTTTCGAAAGGCATGGCGCAGAAAATTCAGTTTGTAGTGACTGTGTTGCACCGCCCGAAACTTTTGATCCTGGACGAACCTTTCTCGGGTTTTGACCCGGTGAATGCAAATCTGATCAAAGACCAGATTCTTCACTTAAAAAAGAACGGAACCACCATTATTCTCTCGACTCACCGTATGGAAAGCGTGGAAGAAATGTGCGATTCTGTAGCGCTGATCAACCATGCGAAGAAAGTTTTAGACGGCAAAGTCTTCGACGTGCGCGAACAGTTTAAGAAAAATATTTTTGGTGTGACGCTGAGCGAAGTGAATATGGAGAGTCTGGAAAATTTTAAAAATCAATTTGAAGTAACCAATTTTACAGAGCGAAATAACCTGATTTCTTTTGATCTGAAAACTGGTAACGAGCAGAATCTTTTGCTGAATGAACTGCTGAAAGTCGGGAAAATCCGGACGTTTGATGAGAAGATACCGAGCATGAACGAAGTTTTCATCAACGCTGTCGCAAGCCGTTAAAAGTAAACTGTTTAGCCAAGACCGCTCACAGTAGAGCACTGAGAATTTTAATAAAAGAAATCTATTAAGAATCGATTTTTAATCTGAAATGAAAAATATTTTCCTCATAACAAAACGTGAATATCTGACGCAGGTAAAGAAGAAATCTTTCATTATTCTGACGCTGCTGGCGCCGGTTCTAATGATCGGTTTCGGTGTACTGATCGCGTTTATGTTCAAAGCTAATGAAAGCCAAAGTACCTTTAACGTCATCGATAAAAGCGGGCTTTTCATCCCGAAACTGAAAAGCGATGAGTCCTTGAAATACGTTTTCGTGCCTCAGGAGAATGAGAGGGCACTCACCGCCACGCTGAAAGATATGGAAGGAATCGAAGGGTTGCTGATCATTCCCGAGCTGCAGGAGAATGATTTTGAAAAGCTTCAAAACAACACCAAACTGCTGATCAACAAGAAGATCGGCATGGATACTAAACAGCGTGTGACGAAAGATTTAACGGACGTCATCAAACAGGAAAAAATAAAAACGCTGGGCATTTCTCAGGACCAAATCGTGAATCTAGACAAAAGTTTTGCACTGAAAACCGAAAATGTGGTAGATAAGAAACAGGCAGATACCGACCTCGATTTTGGTGTGCGTTCGGGCCTCAGCATGGTGCTGATGTACGCCGTCTTCATGTTTATCATCATTTATGGTGTGCGTGTGATGCGCAGCGTTCTGGAGGAAAAAAACAACCGCGTGGTAGAAATCATCATCTCATCTGTGAAGCCTTTTGAACTGATGATGGGTAAAATCCTGGGTGTAACGATGGTTGCACTGACGCAATTTGGCATCTGGATTACGATGTCTGTATTGGGTGCAATCTTTTTAAATACAGGTTTCGCTGCGATGCAGAATAATGTTGGTGCAGGCGCAGAATCTGCCGAGGTGATGGAGAAATTTGACTTTAAACAAATCGCCGGCGAAATTTCGCATACGCTATTAGACATGAATTTCGCGCTGATCATTTTCGTGTTCATCGTTTTCTTCCTGTTGGGCTATATTTTTTACAGCTCGATGTACGCGGCGATCGGTTCGGCGGTGGACAATGAAACCGAAACGCAGCAGTTCACGCTGTTTGCCATCATCCCGCTGATGCTGGGCATGTACGGCAGTTTCACGATTATGAATAATCCGGAAGGTCCGCTCGGGTTTTGGCTTTCGATTATTCCTTTCACCTCACCCGTGGCTATGATCGCGCGGATTCCGTTTGGCGTCCCAGCCTGGCAGATCGTACTTTCAATGCTGTTGCTGGTGGTTTCGACGCTGCTGATGATTTATATTGCGGCGAAAATCTACCGCGTCGGTATTCTGATGTACGGAAACAAAGCGAGCGCGAAGGAGATATGGAAGTGGATCAGGAGCTAAATGATTTTAATCACCCAGGTATTTTTTTTCCGATTGATGGTATTATTTTCTGTAATTTGGCTGAATTGACAGTTTCACTCATTTAAATCCTTTATGAAAAAATATTTCCTGATTATACTGGGAGTTTTATTGTTAAACTCGTGTGCTACCACGCTTCTTACAGACAAAAACGTCGGCCCTTCAGACGTTAAAAATATTTCATACCACGAACCGATTTCGTTCATCAACCTGATTGAAAAAGGAAATCAGGCTAGACTGAATGATTCGCTTTCTCAGGTTTCTACGGTAATTTTAGATTCAATCATCCGACATTCCAACCAGCCGATGGTCAGCAAAAAATTAGATCTCACCGAGCAGAAACTTAAAATGCGTCTGGAAAATGACTTGCTTAAAACCGTGAGTGAAATCAGGAAAGTCAATAAATTAGAAGCTGTGAAAACTACAGCTTTAATGGACTCGGTGGTTAAAAGCGAAAATCAGCGGTTTGCCCTCTTTGTAATTAATTCCGGTTTTGCGCGAAGAAAGAACAATTACGGCAATCAAATTATGAAAGGAATTGGCGTAGGAATTCTAACGATGGGTATGTATACACCCGTTCCTATAAAATCTACAACTTCTACCTACGCGATGATTTATGATGCGCATAAAAGTTCGGTGGTTTTCTTTAATTACCTTCCCGCAATCGAAAGATCTCCGGTGGATAAAAAGAACATGAGTAACATTTACTCTCTTCTTTTCGATAAATATTACAATGCAGAAAAAAAATAGATAACTGCAGAAAAATTTAGTGTCAATAAAAAATCCCATCAAACTGAATTGATGGGATTTTTGTAAATATTTAAGTTTTTATTTACTGAAAAATATAACACAGCCCAACGCTGAAAACCTGCTCGGTCTTGCGCTTTGCAATGTTCGGATCGCTACCGTTCTCAGTCATAAGACCTTTGTAGGTATTGCTGAGCCCGAAATCGTAACGGCCAGCAATTTCAAGCTGGCGTTTGAATGAAAAACCTACTCCTATGCCCAGCGCAAAATTGAAAGATGAAGCTTTACCGTTTACATCGCCTTCACCTTCCACGGTGTAGCGTTGCTGCGCATTTTTAATGTTTTGGCTCATCAGAAAATTAAACTTCGGTCCCGCCATTGCAAAAAATTCAGATTCCGCTTCGGAAAAATAACCTTTAAAATAAACAGGTACGCTGATGTAATTATTGGCGTACACTGCGTCATAGCCCGGATTATCTTTGGCATCTTTATCCTTTCCGGTTTCGCCGGCACCCAGATATTCAACGCCGGGCTGCAGATAAAACTGGTCGTTGCTGTCCACCGGAATCAAAGCCAAAACACCTACAAATCCCGAGTAGATCGGTCCCGAAGGATTGTGGGCATTGGTCACCCGTGAATAGGTTCCGCCGCCGGTAACACCGAAACGCGTGCTGCGGAGATCAATCTGCGCCGCCGCAAAAGTGGCCGCGCAGAGTGCTGAACTGATTAGTAGTTTTTTCATATTTGTGTGTGTGTTGTTTTTAGCCTAAAACTTTGGCAACGGTAGAACCGATTTCAGCCGGTGAGTCCACTACATTGATTCCGTTTTCACGCATGATCGCCATCTTAGCCTGTGCAGTATCTTCGTCGCCTCCTACTATAGCACCTGCGTGACCCATTGTACGGCCTTTTGGTGCAGTCTGGCCAGCGATGAAACCTACCACCGGTTTTTTCGAACCGCTTTCCTTGTACCATCTGGCAGCTTCAGCTTCGAGATTACCACCGATTTCGCCGATCATCACGACAGCTTCGGTTTCAGGATCGTTGATGAAAAGCTCAAGCGCTTCTTTCGTTGTAGTTCCGATGATCGGGTCGCCACCGATTCCGATCGCAGTAGAAACGCCATAACCGGCTTTCACTACCTGATCAGCAGCTTCATACGTTAAAGTTCCCGATTTCGAAACGATGCCGACTTTACCTTTTTTGAAAACAAAACCTGGCATAATACCGATTTTCGCTTCATCAGAAGTGATGATTCCCGGGCAGTTGGGCCCGATCAGGCGGGTTTCGCGGTCAGCGATGTATGCTTTTACCTTCACCATATCTTCTACCGGAATTCCTTCCGTGATGCAAACGATCACTTTAATTCCGGAATCTGCAGCTTCCATAATAGCGTCAGCAGCAAATGCAGGCGGCACAAAAATAATCGAAACATTGGCTCCTGCCTTTTCCACTGCGTCTGCAACGGTATTGTACACTGGTTTTCCCAGGTGCTCCGAACCACCTTTTCCAGGGGTTACTCCGCCTACTACATTGGTTCCGTACTCGATCATCTGCTGTGCATGGAAGGTTCCCTCGTTACCGGTAAACCCCTGTACAACTACCTTAGAATCTTTGTTTACTAATACTGACATGTTTATGTTTTTTTATTTTATTTAAATTTAAAAATACTTTACCTCTATAAGCTCAGGCGAATACAAATTTACGATTACTCGTTTTATTAAAGGTTCTTTAGCTTGACCTCCTTCCTTAAATACTGCTTAAATTCCTCTGCAATCGGTCCGAAATAAGTTCCTTTTTTCAGGTCCCGGTTTACGCCACATTTGGCCAGAAGCACTGTTCCGCTTTCGATCCGAACACCGGACGCCATGCCGACCTGTCCCCAAATGGTGACCTCATCTTCAATGATGCAGCAGCCTGCGATACCGGTTTGAGATGCAATGAGAACCTTTTTTCCGATAATCGTGTCATGGCCTATCTGAATCTGATTGTCCAGCACCGAACCTTCGCCAATTACTGTAGAATCTGTAACGCCGCGATCAATGGTACAGTTATTCCCGATCTCGACATGATCTTCGATCACGACATTTCCGACTGAAACCAGTCTGTCAAAGCTGCCTTTAAGTTTTCGGTAATAAAATGCGTCGCCGCCTAAAACAGTTCCGCTTTGTATGATGACATTATCGCCAATAACTGTGCGGTCACCGATGACTACATTCGGGAAAATAATACAGTTTTTACCGATCTTCACGTCGTTGCCGATCACGACTGAGGGATGAATCTGCGTGCCGTCACCTACTTCGATATCGTGAAGTTCTTCAGCGAAATTATAGATCCGCGTAAAATGCTGATTAATCAGATTAAAATCACGAAAAGGATCATCCGAAATAATCAGAGCTTTGCCTTTTGGGCACGCAACTTCCCTATCGATCAGAATCACTGTGGCCGCAGAATTAAGCGCTTTGTCATAGTATTTCGGATGATTGACGAAGACAATATCTCCAGTTCTAACCCTGTGAATTTCATTTGTCCCCAAAACCGCAAAATCTGGTTCTCCAACATAACGCGCGGCGACCAAATCTGCAATTGTTTTTAAGGTTTGAGGTTTGTTAAAAGTCATTTTCTATTGAAATTCAAGTGGTTAAATGCAAGCTTATTTTACTCTTTCCAGGTAAGAACCTTCTTCTGTATTTACTTTAATCTTGTCGCCGGCTTCGATGAAAAGCGGAACCATAATGCGCGCACCAGTTTCTACGATTGCATTTTTCAGTGCGTTGGTCGCGGTGTTGCCTTTCACACCCGGATCAGCTTCGATGACGTCCAGGTACACTGTCGGTGGAATTTCGGCAGAAAGTGGCGATTCATCAGCTTCTTTAAGGATGATTGTCACTTCTTCGCCCGGCTTCATGAACTGTGAATTTTCGATCATGTCTTTATTAAGATAAATCTGAGAAAAATCGTCATTATTCATGAAGTGGAAACCGTTTTCGTCATCATACAGATACTGGAATTTTCGGGTGATCACTTTCACCTCATCGATCTTATGACCGGCAGAAAAAGTATTTTCAAGCACTTTTCCGTTCGTTACCGATTTCATTTTGGTTCTTACGAATGCAGGGCCTTTGCCCGGTTTTACGTGGAGAAATTCAATGATTTTAAAAATATCATTGCTGAACTCGATGCACATTCCCTTTTTGATATCGTTGCTTGTCGCCATTTATTTTTTAGTATATTTTTTTTAATATTTTAATTTGTGGTTAGGGGTTTTATTGATTAAATTTTAATTGTTCAACCCTTATTCCTTCCCTGTTCCGTAACCTTTCACGATTCCGCGTGGAGAATTTCTGATAAATTCCAGGATTTCATCGCGTTCCACCGTGGGCAGCATTTCCTTTTCTATATAACTGCTCGCCTGCGACACATTCATTTTCATTTGAAAAATGGCGCGGTATATTTTCTGAATTTCGAATATTTTCTCGTTGGTAAAACCGCGTCGGCGTAGACCCACCGAATTGATTCCCGCATAGGTCATCGGTTCGCGGGCTACTTTCACGTAAGGCGGAATGTCTTTCCGCACCAGGGTTCCTCCCGAAATCATTACGTGTTTACCTATTTTCCCGAACTGATGCACGGCGGAAAGTCCTCCCATTACCGTATAATCGCCAATTTCTACATGGCCTGCGATACCGCAACCGTTGACGATGATGACACCGTTTCCAATGATACAGTCGTGAGCAATGTGGGAAGTAGCCATGATAAGACAGTCTTTACCAAGTTTGGTGTAGCCCAAAGCTTTGGTACCACGGTTTACCGTGACAGATTCGCGGATTGTCGTGTTATCACCGATGATTACCTGCGTATCTTCACCGTCGAATTTCAGGTCCTGCGGGATAGCTGAAATCACGGTGCCGGGAAAAATTCGGCAGTTTTTACCGATTCGGGCTCCGTCCATGATGGTCACATTCGGGCCTATCCAGGTGCCTTCGCCGATTTCTACATCACCCGCAATCGTAGTGAAAGGTTCTACGATTACGTTTTTCTTAATCTGTGCGCGTTTGTCTACGGCGGCTAACTGATGTACCATTTAGTCCACTTTATTTTTAGCCACCTGAGCCATTAGTTCAGCTTCCACCACGATGCTGTCTCCCACGTAGCCGTAGCCCTGCATGTGAACAATTCCGCGACGTATGGGTGAAATAAGTTCAATCTTGAAAACCATCGTGTCTCCAGGAACTACTTTCTTCTTGAATTTTACTTTGTCAATTTTGATGAAATATGTTGAATAATTCTCAGGATCCGGCACACTGGCAAGTACCAGAATTCCACCTGTCTGCGCAAGCGCTTCAACCTGCAGAACGCCTGGCATTACCGGCTCTTTCGGGAAATGACCAACGAAGAAAGGTTCGTTCATCGTGACATTTTTTAACCCGACTACGTGCGAATCTGAAAGTTCCAACACCTTATCAATCAATAAGAAAGGCGGACGGTGCGGCATCAGACGCATAATTCCGTTGATATCGAAAACCGGTTCCTTGCTGATGTCGATATCCGGCACATTTTTCTTTTTCTGAAGTTTCCACTGACGGTTGAGTTTCTTTGCAAACTGAGTGTTTACAAAATGTCCCGGTTTGTTGGCGATTACCTTACCTTTAATTTTAACACCTACAAGCGCCAGATCACCGATTACATCGAGCAACTTGTGGCGTGCAGCTTCGTTAGGATAATTTAATGTCAGGTTATCTAAAATACCGTTCGGGCGGATCGAAACATTGTCTTTACCAAATGCTTTCTTAAGTTTTTCACCGGTTTCCGGCGTGAGTTCTTTGTCTACATAAACAATCGCATTCGAAATGTCGCCACCTTTGATAAGTCCAGCGTCAAGCAGCATTTCAAGCTCGTGAAGGAAACTGAAGGTACGAGCCGAAGAAATTTCTTCTTTAAACTCGGAAATATCTTTCAGCGTTGCATTCTGAGTGCCTAAAACTTTAGTACCAAAATCAACCATTGTCGTCACTTCATACGTTTCGGAAGGAATGATGGTAATTTCGGAGCCGCTTACCGGATCCACATAATTTAAAACCTCTTTTACCACAAGATATTCGCGGTCCATCTTCTGCTCTTCGATACCGGCGTTTTCAATTGCTTCCACGAAAAATTTAGATGAACCGTCTAAAATCGGCGGCTCAGCACTGTTCATTTCAAGGAAAGCATTATCAATATCGCATCCCACAAGCGCCGCCAAAAGGTGTTCGCAAGTATGAATTCGCACACCCAATTTTTCAAGCGTAGTTCCGCGCTCGGTAGTTGTCACGTAGTTTACATCCGCTTCTACCTGCGGCTTGCCTTCAAGGTCAGTACGCACAAATACGAATCCGGTATTTTCTTTTGCCGGTTTTATGGTAAGGGTAACCTCTCTGCCGGTGTGCAGTCCGATTCCACAGAGCGAAACTTCCTGTTTTAACGTTTTTTGTTTATCACTCACGGTCGTCAATATTTTTTGAATTTTCTTCAATGTTGCTGATGCGTTTCACAATTTCTGTAAAGTTGCGGAAATGCACATAGTTTCGTCTGTATTCGCTGGCATTGATGGCCGGCGATCCATACAGCACTTCGCCGTCTTTGGCGCTGGAATTCACGCCGCTCTGCGCCTGAATTTTAACATGATTTCCGATCTGGATGTGACCGACAACACCGACCTGGCCACCGATCTGGTTCCAGTCACCAATTATCGTTGAGCCGGCGATACCTGCCTGCGCAGCGATCACGTTATTTTCACCAATTTTTACGTTGTGTGCAATCTGAATAAGGTTGTCGATTTTAGTTCCTTTACCAATGATTGTAGAACCGATAGTTCCGCGGTCAATACTGCAGTTTGAACCTATTTCCACATGGTCACCCAGAACAACATTGCCCAATTGCGGGATTTTCTGGTAGCCATCTTTGGTCGGCTGGAAACCGAAACCGTCCGAACCGATGACGGTATTGGAATGAATCACACAGTCATCGCCCACCACACAGTAATCATAAATTCTAACGCCACTGTAAATGACGCAGTTTTTACCTATTTTTACGTTTTTGCCGATATACACATGGGGGTAAATCTGGCTTCCGTCACCAATTTTTACTTTTTCGGAAACACAGGTGAAAGCACCCACGTAGACGTTTTCGCCCACACTCGCCGTCTCATGAAAAACGGCGCCCTGCTCGATGCCGCTTCTGCGACCCTGCATTTCCTTGTACAGATTCATCAAAACCTGGAACGAAAGATACGCGTCTTCTACCGCGATAACGGTAACTGGATATTGTGTTTCGGTAAGCAGGCGCGCGGACACAATAAGTACCGAGCATTTTGCACTTTTAATAAAACCGGAAAACCGCTCTTGTGCAATAAACGAGAGGTGGCCAGGTTCGCAGCTTTCAATAGGTGAAACACCCGTTATTATGGCATTTTCGTCGCCAATGATCTTTCCGTCAATGATTGCTGCAATCTGCGATGCGGTGAACTCCATATCCTGCAAAGATAGGAAAATCCCAAATATTGCCAATATTTTTTAAACCTGTCCGGCGCGCCTAAATTTCTCTGGGGAAGGCAAGAATATACTTGGTGTTCAGCTCATTGATCGCGGAAGAAAGTATCTGGTTTTCCGATTTTTCCAAAGTTATTTTGCTACCGTCTTTCTGCAGTAAATAAATTGGTTGCCGTTCTGTGTTGTAGGGCAGCAGACTGATAGAAATCTGATCTACGAGGTGTGCACCTTTTTCTGTACTAAAGACAACGTTGGTTCTCGCGATCTTGTCTTTTATAAAATCATCCGAAAAAGGCTGCGAGGAAATTATAGTACGCGGAAAACTGCGGCCAATAACACATTTGCAGAGATAGCTCAGAAGCAGATCTTCGTGCCGGGTCCAGCTTTTCATCGCCTGAATGATATCTGTGTCGTCAAGTTCCGTAAAACGCGTAATGTCTTCATGTGTAGCTTCAGAAGATTGATTGCGGTGCAAAAAATAAGTCAGGTTTTCTGAGGCTGATAAATCTACGCCCTGCTGAACCAAAGTCTTTGCTCGCGATAAAATTTTAACCAAAAGATGCTCCGCCAACGCCGAGGTTTTGTGATAATACACCTGCCAGTACATGAACATACGGGCTGTAAGGAAATTTTCAATTGAATAAATTCCTTTTGCATCGATGACCAGCTCATCATCCGCCACATTCATCATCGAGATGATGCGCTGCGTATTCACATTACCCTCAGAAACGCCGGTGTAGAAACTGTCGCGCTTCAGATAATCGAGGCGGTCCACATCAAGCTGGGAAGAAATCAGCTGATTGAAAAATTTGCGGTGGTATTTTCCTTTAAACATTTCAATCGCCATCGACAGTTCGCCGTCAAATTCAGTATTGAGTTTATCCATCAGCAAAAGCGAAAGTTTTTCATGATGCCAACTGTCCATCAGCATGTTTTCGAGCGCATGAGAAAACGGGCCGTGGCCAATGTCATGCAGCAGGATCGCGAGCATCGCCGATTTTTCTTCGGCTTTTGAAATCTCAATTCCTTTCAGTTTCAATGTTTCAAGCGCCGTAAACATCAGATGCATCGCGCCTAATGCGTGGTGGAAGCGCGTATGCGTAGCGCCCGGAAAAATCAGGTTTAATAATCCGGTTTGGGAAATGCGCCGCAGCCGCTGAAAATAGGGATGCTCGATAACATCGTACAAAATTTCATGCGGAATTTTAATAAAGCCATACACCGGATCATTGATTATCTTGAGTTTATTCGTCATACTTTCAGGTTCGGATTTAGCGTCAATGCAGCTTCAAAAATAGCGATTATAAAGTACATTCACGTTTTCTGAAATGCGGCTTTGAGCTTTTTATTTAACGGAATTTTAACTGCCTTTAAATTAAACTTGGCAATCTTTGTTTGTATTTTTGAAAACCTTAAAGTAAAATACCAATCCTTTAAGATATTAATAAAAAATTTCAACAAAATATATGGCAAAATTGATTTGGATAGATGATGAAGTAGATTTACTAAAGCCTCATATCGTATTTCTAGAAAATAAAGGGTACAAAGTTTCGCCTGTAAACAATGTGAACGAAGCGCTCGAGATGATAGAAAAGGAAAATTTCCAACTGGCATTACTTGATGAAAATATGCCCGGAATCGCAGGTCTGGAAGCCATTCCGATGATTAAAAACATCGATTCGGCAATAAAAATCGTAATGGTCACCAAAAATGAAGAGGAACAGATCATGGAACAGGCGATCGGTTCGCAGATCGCGGATTATATCTTAAAGCCCGTGAACCCGAACCAGGTGTTGCTTTCACTGAAAAAGAATCTGCAGGAAGACACCCTTGTGGAGCAAAAAACCATTCTGGAGTATCAGCAGGAATTCCGCAACCTATCGATGGAACTTTCGTATATGAAAACGTTTCAGGATTGGGCCGAGTATTACAAGAAAATCCTGAACTGGGAAGTGAAATTCGATAAGGTCTTTGATAACGAGTTTTCGGATTTGCTGCAGTCTCAAAAGGAAGAAGCAAACATCCAGTTCTCAAAATTCATTGAAAACAACTATGAAGACTGGCTTCAAAGCAACGACAAGCCGATCATGAGCCATACACTGTTCAAAGACAAAATAAAACCTGAAGTAGAAAAAGAGAAAGTTTTGCTGCTGATGATCGACAACCTGCGTTACGACCAGTGGAAAGTCATCGAGCCGCTCTTCACGAAATTTTACAATAAAACTTCCGAAGATTACTACTTCAGCATCTTACCTACAGCCACGCAATATGCGCGAAATTCGTTTTTTGCCGGACTTTTACCGTCTGAGATTGAAAAAAGATTTCCGCAGTTTTGGTTTAATGACAACGAGGAAGGCAACAAAAATGAGCACGAACGCGATTTCCTGGAAGACCAGATGAAACGTCTTGGTCTGTCGGGCAAATCGATGAAATACCTTAAAATCCTTAACGCCGATTTTGAACGTAAAATTTTAGAAGATTTTAATCAGCACAAAAACAACGATTTACTGGTTATCGTCTATAACTTCATCGATATTCTTTCGCATGCGAAGACCGATAATGTGATTGTAAACCAGCTCATCAGAGACGACAAGACGTTTCGTTCGCTTACTTACAACTGGTTTGAGAATTCGTCACTTTTAAAAATCATCAAACTGGCAGCGGAAAGCGGCTTCAAACTCGCCATCACCACCGATCACGGCACCATCTACGTGAAAAAACCGAGCAAAGTGGTGGGCGACCGGGAAACTTCAACCAACATCCGCTACAAAACGGGACGCAGCCTTACGTACGAGAACAGCGATGTGTGGGCGATTTCGAACCCGGAAAAACTGTTCCTGCCAAAAGGAAATCTGAGTTCCAAATATATCTTCGCGAAGAACAACATATTCTTAGCTTACCCAAAGAACTATAACCATTTCGTGAACTACTATAAAGAAACCTATCAGCACGGTGGTATTTCGCTTGAAGAAATGATCATCCCGATCAGCATTTTAGAGCCCAAATAGTTTTTTTTCATAGTTTATTTAATTTGGGCTGCGAGGCGGAAAAAATCTTTGATTTTTTCCGCCTTTTATTTATACCTCTAAAAAAAGCATTTTAACAAAATTCAAATCTTATTTTTGCACAAAAGAAAACAGATATGAAGATCATTTCCTATAACGTGAACGGAATACGCGCCGCATTTACCAAAAATTTTGTGGGCTGGCTGCAGCAAGCCGATCCTGATATTGTCTGCGTTCAGGAAAGCAAGGCGGGAAATGACCAGATCGATATCGAAGCGCTAGAAAATGTAGGCTACAAAAGTTATTGGCACTGTGCTGTAAAAAAAGGATATTCCGGCGTGGGAATCGCTTCGAAAATAGAACCGCTGCATGTGGAATACGGCTGTGGCATCGAGCATTATGACTCCGAAGGAAGGATAATGCGCGCAGATTTTGAAGGATTTTCGGTAATTTCGGTCTATGTTCCGTCCGCCAGTAATATAGAAAGACTGGGATTCAAGATGGAATTCTGTTATGATTTTCTGGCTTATATTAAAAATTTAAAGATAACAATACCGAACCTGATTATTTGCGGCGACTTTAATATTTGCCATAAACCAATCGATATACACAACCCGGAAGGCCTTAAAAATGCGTCGGGATTTTTGCCGGTCGAGCGCGAATGGATGTCGAAGTTTATTGAAGAGTGCGGTATGATCGATTCTTTCCGTCACTTTAATGATCAACCCGATTATTACACATGGTGGAGTTACCGGCAGAATTCGCGTGAGCGGAACAAAGGCTGGCGTCTCGATTATCATTTTGTTTCGGAATCCCTCGAACAGAGACTTTCGCGGTCTGTCATACTGAAAGAAGTTTTTCATTCAGATCATTGCCCGATCCTTCTTGAGCTGAAACCTTAGCTCTAAACTTCAAATCTGCCCGTAAACAATTTTTTTATTTATAATATTTTGTAGAGTGAATACATCTTTGAATATCACAAACATAACAGCAATATTATAAATATTTATTAAAATTAGATAGATCCTGTGTTATTATCCACACGGTGGTACGTTGTTTGATTCACAAAAAACAAGAATTCAGACTGGAAAATATGTTTTTCATCAGATATTTTTAGTTTGAATTAATCCTGCACTCCTACAATTATTTTTGTCTAACCATATTCTGAATGCTCCGAGGTTCAGAATAATTTTTGGGTAAATTTGTCTGGCGGCGGGCAGCAACTAACATTAAAAAAAAATTATAACATTATGGAAGCGCACGCATTGAAAATGAACGCGAACCCTGAATATGACATGATTGTATTCTGTCATCTCCGCTGGGATTTCGTTTACCAAAGACCACAACATCTTATCAGCCGTTTAGCCAAAGATTACAAAATTCTGGTGGTGGAAGAGCCACAACCTACACGTCTGAACGGCAATTCGCCGCTGGAAGTCCGCGAAATCACGCCGAACATCCACGTTTTCAGACCACCGGTTCAAAGTATTGAATCGATCGGTACATTTTTAAAGAAACATCTTAAAAAGCAGACTTTCCCGGTTGGATGGTTTTATTCAGCAGCTTTCGTTCCCGTTCTCGATCATCTTGATTTTGAAACCGTCGTTTATGACTGCATGGATGAACTGTCTTTATTTAAAGGTGCCTCAGAGAAACTCATCTCACAGGAAGAACAGCTTTTGGCTGCAGCAGATATTGTTTACACCGGCGGAAAATCTCTCTACGAATCTAAAAAACAAAAGCATCACAACGTTTACTGTTTCCCAAGTTCGGTGGATATTGAACATTTCGCGTGCGAAAGCACCACAACATTTTCAGTTCCCGAAGATTTAAAAAATATTGAGTCTCCCATTGTTGGATACTATGGCGTAATCGATGAGCGGATTGATCTGAATCTGCTTAAAGAAACCGCGGCAAAATGCCCCGATACGTCGTTTGTAATGATCGGCCCTTTGTGTAAAATTGAAGAGCATGACCTGCCGAGAGCATCAAACATCCATTATCTGGGTATGAAGAGCTATGAAGATCTGCCTCAATACCTGCATTTCTTTGATATTGCGATGATGCCTTTTGCACTGAACGACTCTACAAAATACATCAGTCCGACCAAAACGCTCGAATATATGTCGGCGTACAAACCGATTATCTCCACCAAAGTGCGCGACGTGGTACGCGATTACAGCAACTGCATCGCGCTGATCGACAATGCTGATGATTTTGCAAAGGCGATCGCGGAAGCACCAAAAAGAGACCTTTCTGCGTACGCTGAAATTCTTGAGAAAACTTCCTGGGACGCGACTGCGGAACAGATGAGTTCAATCATCCAAAAAGTAATCGCATGAAAGAAGTTGATGTTTTAATCGTTGGTGCGGGAATTTCCGGTGCCACGCTTGCGGAACGTTATGCAAGCGCAGGAAAGAAGGTTTTAATTATAGAAAAACGCAACCATATTGCAGGCAACTGTTACGATTATTATGATGAAAACGGAATCCTAACGTCGAAATACGGAGCTCATCTTTTTCATACGAATGACAGGGAAGTCTGGAAGTACGTCAATCAGTTCGGAGAATGGTATCCGTGGGAACACCGCGTGGTGGCGAGAGTGGATGACAAAACAGTTCCGATCCCCGTTAATATTACAACGGTAAATACCTTATTCGGAACCAACATCACCACGGAAGAAGAGATGAAAAAATGGCTGGATGAAAACCGTGTGGAATTCTCTCCCGCCAAAAATGGTGAAGAAGCAGTTTTAAACCGCGTCGGGCCTGTGCTTTATGAGAAAATGTTTAAACATTATACCAAAAAGCAGTGGGATAAATATCCGGCTGAACTGCACGCTTCAGTTTTGGAACGCATTCCGGTGCGAACAAACTACGATGACCGCTATTTCTCAGATGAATTTCAGGCGTTGCCTAAAGGCGGTTATACTAAAATTTTCGAAAGAATGCTCGATCATCCCAATATCACCGTTCTGCTGAATACCGATTATTTTGATGTTAAAGATCATTATCAGGGTTATGAAAAACTGTTTTATACCGGACCAGTCGATCGTTTTTTTGACTTTAAAACTGAATTGGAAAAACTCGAATACCGCTCCATTAATTTCGTTACAGAGCATCTCGACCAGGAATACTTTCAGGAAACCAGCGTGGTAAACTATCCCGGCAATGAGGTAGATTTTACTCGAATTGTGGAATACAAACATTTCGGAAACCAGAAATCAGCGAAAACCAGCATTGTAAAAGAATTTACAGTGGATGAAGGCGAGCCGTACTACCCTGTTCCGAATGAAAAAAATCAACTGATTTACGAAAAATACAAGGAAGAAGCCGACAAACTTACCGACGTTTATTTTGTCGGAAGGCTGGCCAATTACAAGTATTTCAATATGGATCAGGCCTTTAAAAATGCTTTGGATTTATTCTCTTCGTTGGAAACCGAAAATCTGAAACATCATGTTGCAGGAACCATTGTTTAAAAGCTATTTTATGGGTGGATTTGAATGCGCCGACCACATCAACCGTCATGGTGTGCGCGTCAATCTGCTTAAAGAAACCCAGCATGACCAACGTACTGAGGAAGATTTCCGGTTGCTTCAGGAACTTGATATTAAGACAGTTCGTGAAGGAATCTGCTGGAGCGAAGTAGAAAAAACACCCTATAAATACGATTTTTCCGAAGTTTTACAACGGATGCAGGCCGCTCAAAACCTCGGAATGCAGGTAATCTGGGATCTCATTCACTTCGGATATCCGGATGGCCTGTGGCCGACTCACCCTCAGTTTGAGACCAGATTTGTTTCACTCTGCCGTGCATTTGCGGAGTTTTACAGACATAACTGTTCCGAACCCTTATTGGTGGTGCCGGTGAACGAGATCAGTTTTCTGTCCTGGTATTCCGGGGAAGATCGCGGAACCGTTCCTTACGCAATACACAATGGCTGGGATATCAAATATCATCTTTGCAAAGCCGCCATATCAGGAATTGAAGTCTTAAAGGAAGTTCTGCCTGACTGCAGGATTGTAATGGTGGAACCATTAGTAAAAATCCACTGCAATGGTGACGAACCGGAACATTTGATGCGTAAAAACGAATACCAGTTCGAAGCCATGGATATTATCGGAGGCCGACTTTGCCCGGAGTTGCGCGGCAAAGAAGAATATCTTGAAATATTAGGCTTCAATTATTATTGGAACTGCCAATGGAAAGGCGAAGGCGAAAGTCTTTGCTGGCCACATCCGGAACGGACTCCCCTTCATGTATTATTAAAGTCCGCTTATGAACGTTATGGCAAACCGATGTTCCTCTCAGAAACCGGTCATTTTGGGGATGGACGCGGCATTTGGCTGGAAGAAGTTGCTGCAGAATGCCGTCTGGCGCTCGAACAGGGCGTCGATTTTCACGGAATCTGTCTCTATCCGGTGACCGACAGGCCCGATTGGGATGATTTGCAAAACTATCACAATTCCGGAATCTTTGATTTTGATCTGGCTGGAAACCGAATTCCGAATGAGGAATACGTAGCCGCGATTTTAAAACATCAGGACGAACTTGCCGGAATTTCGGCATATTATTAAACATTAAAAAAAATCACAAAATGGACTCTTCAAAAAAAATAATAGGCATCACTTTCAGCTGTTTCGATCTGCTGCACGCCGGGCACGTACGTATGCTCGCCGAAGCCAAGCAACAGTGCGATTATCTCATCGTCGGACTTCAAACCGACCCAACCATCGACAGACCTGAGAAAAACAAGCCGACGCAAACCGTCGTTGAACGTTACATCCAGCTGAAAGGCTGTAAGTATGTCGACGAAATTGTACCTTACACTACAGAAAAAGATCTTGAAGATATTCTGAAACTTTATCCAATCGACGTCCGCATTATCGGTGTAGAGTACAAAGACAAGAATTTTACGGGCAGAGATTTCTGTGAAAAGAAAAATATTACCCTTTATTACAATGAACGTAATCACCGCTTTTCAAGTACGAATCTCCGGAAAGAAGTTTTCAAACGCGAGAGTCTGAAGCTGAATTCCGTCGCAGGTTCTGCACCCATTAATTAAACCTGTCTTTTAGCGAATTGGGATGAAAAAATTCATCTATCAAAACGGACTGGCGCTTGTCTTTGGTACCTTATTCCTTATTACATTGGCGGCACAGATGTGTTTCGGTTTTCAGGAGCACAACAAGGAATTGGCAGACTGGGGCGGAAAACCGGAAAACTTTGGACAATATCTAAGTTCAGGACATTTTATCGAGGCTACATTTGAAAACTGGGAAAGCGAATTTTTGCAGATGGCGCTTTACGTATGGCTTACTATATTCTTGCGTCAAAAGGGTTCTTCAGAATCCAAAAAATTGGATGAGGACAATCAAGTTGACCGCGAACCTTCAGCTACCCGAAAAGATGCACCCTGGCCGGTGAGAAAAGGTGGATTTTGGCTGAAAATTTATGAAAATTCGCTTACCGTTTCTCTGTTTATTCTATTTATCTTATCGTTCGTTCTGCATATTTACGGCAGTATCAAGGATGCCAATACTGAAAACGCACTCGTAGGAAATCCCCCTGAACAGCTGAGTGAGTACATTTTAGGCTCCCGGCTTTGGTTTGAATCTTTTCAAAACTGGCAAAGTGAATTTCTTTCGATTTTTGCCATTGTGGTAATGACGATTTATCTGCGCCAAAAAGGTTCACCACAGTCGAAACCGGTAGATGCGCCGCATTCCGAAACTGGAGATTAACTGTGACTTCATCTCGCCAAAATAGACTATGGTTAAGCCTGCTAAAAAGCTAAGTCTGGTTCGAAAGATAAAGGAAAGAATTATGGCGCGGGGCATCTACTTTAAACTCTGCGCAGCGACCAAAAAAGGCAGACTCTTTTCATCCATCCGAAAATTCAGCGGTCTTTCTGTTCTGTTATATTGGAATCATTAAATAAAGGATCAGTTACACATCCGTCAAGAGGTGAATCCCCTCATTATCAACATTCACTGGCACCAGATTTGTTTACCGTTTCTCATTAACATTAAAAAAATAAAATCATGGCAAAGACCGCAAGTTCACAGGTAAAACCTGCAAGCGACGCAGCTGACAGTTTACGAGAATTTTTGGTAGATGGTCTCAAAGACCTTTACTGGGCTGAAAAAGCACTGACGAAAGCATTGCCCAAAATGGCTAAAAATGCGACTTCCACGAAACTTCAGGAGTCCATCAACAAACATCTTACGGAGACCGAGAATCAAATCACGAGGCTCGAAGGGACTTTCAAAGCTTTAGGTGAAAAAGCGAAAGCCGAAAAATGCGATGCGATGGACGGACTGATAAAAGAAGCCGAAAGCATCATGAAAGAGACCGAACTAGGCGCGGTGCGCGATGCAGCCATCATTGCCGCGGCACAGAAGGTGGAACATTACGAAATAGCGTCTTACGGTACAATGGCGACGTATGCGAAGCTATTGGGCGAAAAAGAAGCAATGCAACTCCTTAAGGAGACCCTTTCAGAGGAAAAAACCTGCGATTCTGACCTTACTAAGCTTGCCGTGTCAGAAATCAATATCAAAGCGAAATAATCGCCGTATAAAACGTCAAAAGCCGGTTTCGTAAATTACGGAACCGGCTTTTGATTTTAAACTTGGGTAAATTTAGTCGACTATTTCATATTCAACCGGCATGGTGCCTCTGGAGGTGTTGCCTATTGAATCGAACGCTGCTTTTGAAAGATCTAAAGCTCTGGAAGAATGAAACGGCCCACGGTCGTTAATCCTTACTTCGATGCTTTTGCCCGTACGGAGGTTTGTAACTTCTACAATGGTTCCGAAAGGGAGCGTTCTGTGTGCAGCGGTAAGCTTTCTGTTATTGAAAATTTCTCCGCTTGCTGTTTTCCTACCGTTAAACTTATCGTGGTAGAACGATGCAAAACTTGTTTTGGCATCATTGGCATTATACTTGTTGAAAGAATAAATACCAAGTGTTGAAATCATCGCTATGATTAGGAGTAGTCCTCTTTTCATCATGTTGAATTATTTTTATTGGTTTTGACGATGCAAATTTATTCCTTAATCCACTTTTGCAACAATTGATAGGTTAAAGTCCGTTAAGCATTTCTTAAATTTTTGTTAAGGAACCTTCTAAACCGTTTATTGGCGGGAAATCACAGCCTTTCTTAATTTATGTTAAAACCATGTGTTAAATGTTAACAGAATTAACATTTCAACGCATAGTTAACGGAAAATTTTCGGTTAAGTGTCTATATATCAAATCCTTACGCAAATAAAAGTAACTCCGGATATTCTCCGGAGTTATTGTGTGAAAATTTTGTATTTAAATGAAAAACTTTGCGCAAATAATGATAATTCTGCACCTCCATTAGCCAACAACTTCGCCGTAAAGATCAAACTCTTCAGCAGACGTAATGTTGATATTCGCAAATTCACCGATACTCAAATAGGTATTTTCAGCTGAGACGAGTACTGTATTATCAACATCCGGAGAATCGAATTCAGTTCGGCCTACGAAGTAGTTTCCTTCTTTCCGGTCGAAAATGCAGCGGAATGTCTTTCCGACTTTTTCCTGGTTTTTCTCCCACGAAATCTGAGACTGCAGCTCCATGATCTCTTCTACACGCGCTTCTTTCACTTCCTGAGGAACATCATCTTCGAGAACAAACGCCGTGGTATTTTCTTCATGTGAATAGGTGAAACAACCTAAACGGTCGAAACGCTGTGTTCTGACCCATTCTTTAAGTTCCCGGAAACGTTCTTCAGTCTCACCCGGAAAACCAACGATAAGTGTTGTTCTGATGGCCATATCCGGCACTTTCTCGCGGAATTTATCTAAAAGCGCATTCGTCTTTTCATGTGAAGTTCCGCGCTTCATTGCTTTCAGGATATCTGAATTGATGTGCTGCAGCGGAATATCAATATAGTTGCAGACTTTTGGTTCATTTTTTATGATTTCAAGTACATCTTCCGGAAAACCTGTCGGGAAAGCATAGTGAAGCCTGATCCACTCGATTCCTTCTACTTTCACCAATCGCAGGAGCAAATCTCCGAGCGCACGTTTTTTATAGATGTCAAGGCCGTAATACGTCAGGTCCTGCGCAATTAAAATCAGTTCTTTCACGCCTTTTTTAGCCAGTTTTTCGGCTTCGATTACAAGATTTTCAATCGGTGTCGAGATGTTCTTTCCTCGCATCAGCGGGATCGCACAAAACGAGCACGGGCGGTCACAACCTTCGGCAATCTTAAGATAGGCGTAATGTTTCGGCGTGGTAGTAAGCCTTTCGCCAACCAATTCATGCTTATAATCTGCACCTAAATGTTTAAGTAAAATCGGAAGATCGCGCGTGCCGAAATACTGGTCAACATCCGGAATTTCACGCACTAAATCGGGTTTATAACGTTCGGAAAGACATCCGGTAACGAACACTTTTTCAACCTCACCGCGGTTTTTAGCTTCTACAAAATCAAGAATCGTGTTGATTGATTCTTCCTTGGCATTATCTATAAATCCGCAGGTGTTGATCACCACAATGTCGCCGCGGTCTTCGTGTACCACTTCTTTTCCGTTTGCCTGGAGCTGGCCCATCAGCACTTCGGAATCGTACACGTTTTTGGAGCAGCCCAGTGTGACGATGTTTATTTTCTTTTTTCCTGTTGATTTCGTTCTCATAATTTATAGAATGCTACTGGCGGGACCAGCAATTTTGATGGGTGCAAATTTAGGAATAAAAAAAAGACTTTAGGTCACCACCCAAAGTCTTCCTAATTATTTAATTATAAAGCATTTATACCAGTGCTTTCAGATAGTCGCCATAGCCACTTTTGCCGTATTTCTTTGCAGATTCCAGCAACTGTTCTTTATTGATGAAACCTTTGCTGTAAGCGATTTCTTCTATACAGGAAATCTTAAAACCCTGTCTTTTCTCCAGAACTTTTACAAATTCCGAAGCTTCGTGCAGCGAATCGAATGTTCCGGTATCGAGCCATGCAGTTCCGCGCGACATTACACCGACTTCCAGCTGACCTTTTTCCAGATAAATACGGTTAACATCCGTAATCTCGAGTTCCCCACGTGGAGAAGGTTCAAGATTTTTCGCGATTTCAACCACGGAATTATCGTAAAAATAAAGTCCGGGAACCGCATAATTTGATTTCGGATGTTCAGGTTTCTCTTCAATTGATACCGCTTTAAAGCGATCATCAAATTCTACAACACCATATCTTTCCGGATCTGAAACCTGATACGCGAAAACGCAGCCGCCTTCAACATTGGTTTTTGAGGCCAACAACTTCGGCAAACCGGCACCGTAAAAGATGTTATCGCCCAAAACCAGCGCCACCGAGTCTTCACCGATGAATTCTTCGCCCAAAATAAAGGCCTGCGCCAAACCGTCAGGGCTCGGTTGCACTTTGTATTGGATATTGCAACCAATCGTCGAACCGTCGCCCAAAAGTTTGATAAAACCTGCCTGATCATGCGGTGTGGTGATAATCAGGATATCTTTAATTCCCGCCAACAGCAAAGTGGAAAGCGGATAGTAAATCATCGGTTTGTCGTAAACCGGCATGAGTTGTTTACTGACCGCGATGGTTAACGGATATAGTCTGGTGCCGGAGCCGCCGGCGAGGATAATTCCCTTCATGTGAGTACAAATTTTACGAATTACTTCGAATTATGCGAATTTAAGTAGTTCTTAAAGATTAATAATACGCCTGTAAGTAAGTGATTTCTCGCCAAAGTTCACTAAGATTCCAAGCTTGTTGTGAGTAGCCTTTAAATAATTATGTAGCTGTCGTCCGAAATTATCATGAATAAAGGAAGTCGATTTAACTTCGACAATTATTTCGTCATAGCACAGAAAATCAGCGCGGTAGGTTTTGTTTAATTTTTCGCCATTATAATATATTGCGAGTCTCTTTTCGCGTTCGAACGGAATTTGATTTTTCAGAAACTCCTTAGCAAGCACTTCAGAATACACGGCTTCAAGAAAACCACTTCCCAAAGAAGAATGAATCGCCATACAAATCCCGATGATCCTGTAGCTTTCCTCTTTGAAAATAATTTTGTCTTCCACGATTCGTGTAATTCGACTTAATTTGTACTATTCGTATACTGCGAAGCATAATATTTCTGATAATCACCGCTAGTAACGTGCTCCAGCCATTCTTTGTTCTCCAAGAACCAGTCAATCGTTTTTGCGAGGCCCTGTTCAAATGTTACAGACGGATACCAGCCGAGTTCTCTGTTCAGTTTGGATGCATCAATAGCGTAGCGTTTATCATGTCCAGGTCTGTCTTTCACGTAGGTAATCAGCTTTTCTGAATGACCGGCAGGGTTGCCGAGTTTTTCATCCATTTGTTTAATGAGTTCTTTCACCAAATCGATGTTCTGCCATTCATTGAAGCCACCGATATTGTAGGTTTCGCCGGTTTTGGCTTCAAAAAATATCTGATGGATGGCTTTTGCGTGATCGATCACGAACAGCCAGTCGCGGGTGTATTTTCCGTCGCCGTAGATTGGGAGCGGTTTTCCATTGATAATATTTGAAATACAGAGCGGAATCAGTTTTTCCGGAAAGTGATTCGGACCGTAGTTATTCGAACAGTTCGAGACGATGAAAGGCATTCCATACGTGTTCCCGTACGCTCTTACTAAATGATCAGAAGCTGCTTTACTTGCTGAATAGGGCGATTGCGGATCGTAAGCGGTAGTTTCTAAAAAGAAACCGGTTTCGCCCAAACTTCCGTACACCTCATCGGTAGAGACGTGATAAAACAGGTTTTTACGTGTTTCATCGGGGAAATTTCCGTGCTGGTGATCTGGGTTTAAAGTCCAGAATTCGCGGCAAAGATTCAGCAAATTGGCCGTGCCGTTTACGTTGGTATTGATGAACGCGTTTGGATCTGTGATGCTTCGGTCTACGTGGCTTTCTGCCGCGAGATGCAACACAGCGTCAGGATTGTGCCTTTCGAAAACACTTCGGAGTTCGTCAACTTTTGTGATATCGGCTTTTTCGAAAACGTAATTGGGTTCGTTTTCGATGTCTTTTAAATTTTCAAGGTTTCCGGCGTAGGTCAAAGCATCAAGGTTGATGATTTTTTTGTCGGGATTGTTCTTCACGAACTCTCGAACGACGTGCGAACCTATGAATCCGGCACCGCCGGTGATGATGATGGTTTTCATTTACTGAATGAATTTCGGAATGTTGTTTTAAAAATTCTGGGCTGAAAATGCAGGCAGAGTCCGGTCTTTTTCAGACAGGAGGATATCTTCAGGTGCCAATTTCCAGTCGATGTTGAGATCGGGGTCGTTCCAGATCACGCTACCTTCAGAGTCTTTGTTGTAAAAATTGTCGCATTTATAACTAAAAATTGCGGTATCACTCAACACCGAAAAGCCATGACCAAACCCGCGCGGCACGTAAAGTTGAAGTTTATTTTCCGGTGTTAGCTCAAGACCGAACCATTTACCGAAAGTCGCTGAATCTTTGCGCAGGTCAACCGCTACATCGAAGACCTTCCCTTCGAGGCAGGACACCAGTTTAGCCTGTGCATGCAAACCTTTCTGCAGATGGATGCCGCGCAGGACGCCGTACGACGATTTTGAGATATTATCCTGCACGAAATGGCCATTCAGACCGGTGAGCTGTTCAAATTTAGCCTCGTTGTACTTTTCATAAAAGTAGCCGCGTTCATCTTCTATCACGCTGGGTTCTATGATGTAACAGTCTTTGAGCGGTGTTTCAGTTATTTTCATATCATTCGGTTGAAGCGTATATTTTTTCAATGATTTTCAGCACTTGCACGCTGTCGTCAGTCGTGGTCTGAATTTCTTTTCCGTCACGTAAAAACTCGATCACATTCTGGTAAAGATGATGATGGTTTTGGGCGCTGCCTTTGAAGGTGCCATAGTCATTCGCACCGCTGGTCTCTGGCAGTTCAGGTGCGTCGTAATCACGTATAAGACATTTCTCGACCTGATTCATGTACTGACCGCCAATTTTGATTGAGCCAAACTCGGCCAGCACGGTAAGGGAACTTTCGAGATTTTCGTGGTAAGTCGAAGTAGAAAACGTGAAGCTGCCCATTCCACCGGATACAAAATCGAAAGTGATGATGCCGCTGTCTTCAAATTCGGTAAGATCTGTATGATTGAAGTCGGCAAATTTTGACTTAATGTTACTGATATCGCCAAAAAGCCAGTACATAATATCAAGATAATGTGAGAATTGCGTATAAAGTGTACCACCGTCAAGATTTTTAGTGCCGCGCCACGAACCTTTAGCATAATAATGCTCATTCCGGTTCCAGAAACACGAAACCTGCACCATGTAAATTTTGCCGAGAACTTTAGCGTTCATGATTTCTTTCAACCAAACAGCAGGCGGCGAAAAACGGTTTTGCATCACCGGAAATACATGCACGTTATATTCAGCAGCAAGTTTTTCAAGTTGAACTGCTTCTTCAGAACACAGCGTAACCGGTTTTTCAATAATCACATGTATACGCTGTTCAATCAAAGTTTTAGCCTGGGCAAAATGGAGTCCGTTGGGCGTGCATACGGCGACAATATCTGCCGACAATGCACTTTCCAGAAAATCTTCGAGAGTAAAAAAAGCAGTTACACCCGGCAATACAGGCGCTGGCTCTGTTGCAAACTTAGGATCAATAACTGCCACGAGCTCACAACCATCGACCTGCAGCACCATTTCTGCATGTTTCTTCCCTATATGTCCGTAGCCGAGGATGGCTATTTTCTTATTCTCAACCATTAAAAATCTTTGGGCTGTACTTCCCAAGTAAATATATGCAACTAATACTTGGCGATGAAAAATTTAATCTTTTACGATAGCGTAAAATGTATCAAAGATTATCTTTACATCTTTGAAAATGTTGTTATCATCGATATATTTTAAATTAAGATCCAGTTTTTCAGGCATTATCTTATCAATATACAGTTTCTCCGGGTCACTGCTTTCGGCTAACAGATCATTTTCATTCCGAAACCTGATAGAAGCATAATCTGTAATGCCGGGCCGCACTGAAAGTACGCGTATCTGTCTTTGATCATACAAATCCGTATATTTTTTTACCTCAGGACGTGGCCCAACGAAAGACATGTCACCTTTAAGAACATTAAAAAGCTGGGGCAACTCGTCCAGTTTGTACTTTCTCAGATAAAATCCAATATTCGTAATACGTGAATCACGACTGCCCACGGTGAGAGCACCTTTCGAAAAAGAATCAGGCCGCATGGTACGGAACTTTAACACTTTGAAAATCCTGCCTCCTTTGCCGCTTCTCTCCTGTCTGTAAAGTATTCCGCCTTTGCTGTCTAAAGCTATAAACAAAGAAATTATTGCAAAAACCGGCAAGAGTATTATAATGCCGACAAGTGATAATACGATATCGAAAATACGCTTCATTAAAGTACTTTTTGAGCAATTTTGTGATAAGCATTCTCAATGCTACTGCAAATAGAGTCTATCTGCACGTCTGTAAGCTGTGGGTAAATAGGCAGAGATATTTCCCTTGCATAGTTATCATAGGCTACCGGGAAATCATTGATGTTATAACCAAGATTTTTAAATAAGGTCAGAAGCGGCATCGGCATAAAGTGTACATTCACCGAGATGCCGTCCTCAGCAACCTTAGCCATCATTTCATCGCGCTCCTGTTCGGTTATATCATTTATTCTAAGAGCGTAAAGATGATAACATGACTTACGGTGCTCATCTTCCATAACCGGTAGCTGGGCCCAGCTTTTCTGCTTAAAAAACTTATGATAGCGTTCAGCAACCCGTTTTCTTTCCGGCATGATAACCTGATCATACTTGCGGATCTGCGCAAGACCCAATGCGGCACAGAGATCCGGCATATTGATCTTTAAACCCTGGAAAATTATATCATATTTCCAACTGCTCGCTCCGCCCTGCGATTTTGTAAAAGCATCTTTCGTCTGCCCATTCAGAGTCCAGAGGCGCATTGTTTTATACTCTTCCGCATTATCAAAAGGTTCAGGAAGGTTAATGCAGATTGCACCACCTTCTGCTGTGGTAATATTTTTTACTGCATGAAAAGAAAATATGGTAATATCGGCTAATATACCGCAAGGTTTACTGCCATAATAAGCACCTATGGAATGTGCAGCGTCGGAAAGCACCAGAATTCTTCCCAATTTTTTCTGATTTGACGAGACGGGCCTAAATTTAGCAACTATTTCCGGTGCCATCACCAGATTATTTACGGCAGTGTAATCGCATGGTAAACCGGCGATATCGACTGGCATAATGATTTTTGTTTTGTCAGTAATTGCTGCGGCAATCTGGTCAACGTTCACAGTGAAGTCATCGTTCACATCTACCATAACGGGCTTAGCGCCACAATGCAAAACGGCCAGCGCAGTGGCGCTGTATGTATATGCCGGAATAATAACCTCGTCCCCTTCCCCTATACCAAACCATTTCAGAATAAGAATAGCACCGGAGGTCCAGGAATTTACACAAAGTGCATTCGGTGCTCCGGTAAGTTTTTCAACCTCTGTCTCCAATGCTTTAACTTTTGGCCCGGTAGTGATCCAGCCAGACTGCAGTGTGTCTACCACTTCGTCGATTACATCCTGATCAATATATGGTGGTGAGAAAGGTATTTTCATATCTCTAATATTTTTGTAAATCTATACATTTTTCGCTTTGCGTACGATTCGAAAACCTCAGAAACTTCGTATCCAGCGTTTTTATAAAAAGCAATTGCTTTATCGTTATCATCAAAATCGGTTGTGAGTGAAACCGGCAGATTTTCAGGATTCTGTCTGGCAATTTCTTTTTCAAATTCATCCAGCAATAATTTCCCGTATCCTTTACTATTTTTTAGCGTAGCAATGCTTAGAAGCTCCGCGTAAAATTTGTTTCCTGACGATTTTTTACTTATGTTCACAGCTATTCGTCGTAAAGCCAAAGGTCTGGTAAATAAAATTAAAATTCCCGCGAGCAGAAATCCGTTAAAATTATTTAATAAAAGTTGCTTATAAAAGCCACGATTGTCGCGGCTCCCCGCGGCAAAACCCCGTATTTTACCGCCATCCGTTAAAACCAATAAGATCCCGGGCTCTTGAAGGAAAGCTTTATAAAAGGTCTTGAGAAAGCGGCTACCTAAAGAGGACAAAAAAAATTGCGGAAAACGCTCCAGGTGTATTTCCACGATTTGCTCAATTTCATTCTCCTCAGCAGGTTTTACTGTAATCATTTACGTTTAAGGTTTTGCAAAATATCAGTGATTTTTCGCAGGTTTCCAGATTTTGAAAAATGATTCATTGCATAACGGAACCCGTTTTCGCCTTTTGCCGCGCGCTGCTCTTCAGTCCACGCTGCCACTTCTTTCATAGCGTCAATAAGTACCTGCCCGTCTTCGGGCTGCACAACGAGACCGGCATCAGCGCTGATAATCGCCTTGGCAGTATCGCTGTCTACATCCAGGCTGCCAATAATAGGCTTTGCCGAAAACATGTAGGCGGGCAGCTTCGACGGAATGGAACTGTAAGCGCCGTTTTTCTTCACCGGTAACAGCATTACATCGGCTAAATCCTGTGTATGCGGGACCTTTCCCTCAGGTACAGACATAAATTCTACGTTCGAAGCATTGAGTTTCTTTGCCAGGCTTTTGCAGTCTTCTGTTTTAGAACCGCTGCCCGCAATGAGAAGTCTTGAATTCGGGACTGAGGCTTTTACAAAAGATTCAATTAGAAATTCCACACCTGCAACAGGGCCATTATTGCCAAGGTACATAAAAGTAAAAGGTGAATCACCGCGCTTCTGATCAGTTTTTGAGTTTCTGTATTCAATGAAGCTTTCCTCATTCTGCCAATTTACGATAACTTCAAAATGGCTGAGGGGAAGATTGCGGGTTCTGGAGAGGTAAGATTTCATATTGTCTGAAATACACAATACTTTATCAGAATTCTGCAGAATATATTTATCCTTCCGCAACAGCAAACTTTGAATTAAACTCTTTCCGAAGGGTAATTTATTGGTTAGCGATTCAGGGTAAATATCCTGTATTATCGTCACACAGGGCAAATTATATTTCTTAGCAGCTCTAGCAATCGCTTCCTGGCTGAAAAGGGGCCAGGCATTCATATAAACCAGTTCAATATCCTGATGATTCTTTGAAATGTAGTCTTCGCACCAGCGACCGAAAGAAACACTTTCTTTATATCTTCCCAACAAACTCATCTCCGGGCTTGTAAAAGAATCGGTAACGATGTGTCGGAAGTTTTTTACAAGCTGTACAGAGGTATCGAACCTAAAGTTGTGCGGCCGGGTAGGTTTTGGCGAAATGACCACCACCTCCGACTCTTTGGAAAGTTCAGTAGCCACATCATACATTACCTGGCCGGAGACTGTAGGTTCTGGCGGGAAAACGCAGGAAATAATTAATTTATACTTCATTGTTAGCTACCTGCAATTTCTGAAGAAGCAGTTTCGGTTTGATATTTTTTGCTCTGCTCATCAATCCAAGTGAAGGTTTTTTTCATTCCTTCAGCAAGAGGTTCACTCACTTCCCATCCTATTTTCTCGCGGAAAAGTTTGTTGTCAGAATTACGCCCTTTCACGCCCAGCGGACATTTAAAGCCATATTTGTCTATAAATTCCTGGCCTTCAATATTTTTAATGGAAAGATTTTTCCCTGAGATATCAATTGCAAGCTGCGCCAGGTGATTGATTGGGACCATCTCTTCGCTGCCGATATTGACCGGACCAATAAAATCCGAATCCATCAGACGAAGTACTGCTTCTACACATTCATCCACATACAGGAATGAGCGTGTCTGAAGACCATTACCCCAAACTTCGATTTCGTCACCTTCCGGCGTTTCTGAAGCTTTTCGGCACATTGCCGCCGGCGATTTTTCCTTTCCGCCTCTCCAGGTACCCTGTGGTCCGAAAATATTATGAAAACGTGCAATGCGTACGTCGAGATTATAGTTGCGGTTGAAAGCAAGGAAAACGCGCTCAGAGAACAGCTTTTCCCACCCGTATTCTGAGTCCGGGTTGGCAGGATATGCAGAAGATTCTTCACAGTTGGGGTTATCAGGATCTAACTGGTTGTGTTCCGGATACATGCAGGCTGAAGATGAATAAAATACTTTTTTAACACGCTTATTGACGCATTCCTTAGCTACGTTCAGATTGATCATCGCGGAATTGTGCATAACATTTGCATCATTTTGGCCGGTAAAGATGTACAGAGCACCGCCCATATCGGCTGCCAACTGATAAAGTTCGTCTACACCTTCTTCGATCACCAATTCCACAACGCGGGGATCGGTAAGATCGCCTAAGATAAATTCGTGGCAGATTTCACTATGATCAAAATATTCGTGCTTTTTTACATCACAAATACGGACGTGGTGCCCTTCATTTTTCAATCTTTTTGCAAGGTGCCCGCCGATAAAGCCTCCACCGCCCAGAATAACTATTTTTTTCATTCTAAATATTTAGATATTAATTTTTGCTCTTCACAATAATAAGAAAAATTGGATGAGACACTACTATTTTCGGTTATAATCATCTTCAATACGTACGATATCATCCTCGCCAAAATAAGTTCCGTATTGAACTTCGATAAACTGCACAGGAAGACTTGTTCGGTTTTCTATCCTGTGATGGGCACCTTGAGGAATCTGCGCAACCTCGCCCACTTTGTAGTCCTTTATTACCTCATTAATGGTAATGGTGCCTGTACCTTTTATGATAGTCCAGACTTCAGCTCTGTGATGATGATACTGCAGGGAAAGTCTTCCACCAGGGTTCACTGTTATCCGCTTAACTTTGTGTGTAGCGGCATCTTCCAGCACCTGATATTCACCCCACGGTCTTATGTCATGTTCCAAATTATCCATTTAAGTGTATTCTTTTTATAAGTTCAATATAAGATTTCAAAAAGCCGATTCTAGATTTAATCTTAGGTAACAATCCTCTTTGTAAATTACTTGCATTATTATAATGCAGACGGTGTAGAAGTGTGCTCTGATTTAAGTGAAGATTTTTTCCCAGCATATTACCTGCTGCTCCAATCCAGAGATCATGCGCCTCCACGTAGGCTGGGAAGGGAAGGACCTTCTCTTTCAGTTCGCGTCGGAAAGCCATCACACATCCGTAATAACCCACTTTACCCACAAGTATTGCAAGCAGATTTTTGCGGTTTCGTCTGCTGTCTGCCGCTGTAACTTTTCTCAGATGATTTTCCGCAGAATTTCCTTCCGCATCAATACAAGTGAAATTAGACGTCACCAACCATATATCTTTATGCTTTTGAAAGGCGTCATCAAATAATGAAAGTCTGTTTTCTTCCCAGATATCATCCTGATCAGACAGAAAGATCAGTTCACCTTGGGCAAGACCTATAGCCCTTTCGAAGGTCTTTACATGACGCAAGTTGGTTTTATTTTTGTATAACCTGATCCGATGGTCGTTATAGCTTTGTAGAATTTCAAAAGTATTATCTGTAGAGCAGTCGTCTACAATAATCACTTCATCGTCAGAAGCGATTTGCCGAAGTATGGAATCTAGCTGAAGGGCAATAAATTTGCTTCCATTATATGTTGCCAAACAGATACTTCGGGTCATTTTGCTGAATTATAATATACTTTAATTAGTTTTTAGCAAAAATACAGTTTTTAAATATAATTGGATGAATAAATTATTAAATAGCATATGTATTCTGATATCGTCAACAGCTTTCGGCCTGACCGTAAATGTGGCAGACTATGGCGCAAATGGTTCAGACCGTAAAGATGACACTTTTGCATTCCAGCGTGCAGCGGATGTTCTCGCTTCGAATGGCGGTGGCATCATGGAAATTCCCAGAGGCGTCTATTTAATTTCCAAAGTAAAATTTCTCACGAAAAAATACAGCAATATCAGTATATATGGTAACGGTTCCACAATTGAACAGTTTTTTCCGCGACAGCGAAAATTAATTGAAAGATGGAATACGTTTTCAGATGTAAATGCTGCAGATGGCTGTTTTCTATTTGACGCGCAGGTTTCAAAGCAGTTCGATGACACCCACAGTATTAAAAATATCCTCCTCGATGATCTGCATTTCGTTTCAGACGTTGAAAAACTCAAGTTTGACGAACTTTCGCACCAGATCTCTGCACATGGCGTTTCAAACTTTGTGGTACAAAACTGTACTTTCACCGGGTTTCTTGGCGACGGCATCAGCATAAATGCTGGTACAGATTTCACCAAAAACTACGGCGCATACAACAAAAATGTCACGATACGCAACTGTAATTTCGATGGCATAAACCGCGAAAACCGGCAAGGCATCAGTTTTTACTACTGTGATGGATTCCTTGTTGAAAACTGCAGCTTTAAAAACATCACACGCGAAGATATGCCCGGGGCGATAGATGTAGAACCCATGGATAACTGGCAGGTTGCCAGGAATGGCATTATAAGGAATTGTTCTTTTGAGAATATTGGTGGAATTGCCGCGGTGGTAATCTTTCTTATGCCTGAAAGTCCGGAAATCAAGACAAAATCAAACGTCGGTTACATTATCGAAAACTGCTCTTTCAAAGATGTGCGGGCACCTCTTGCAGTCATCGGCCATGACGCATTCTTACGATATACTGAGACTGATCCCCGAGTGATTTTCAGAAAATCAACAGTCCAGAATTATGTGCGCGCCATCGATTCCCGAAAAGCGTATAATGTGTTATTCGACGATATCTCTTACAATATTCAAAAGCGCAATTATTTAGATCTCTACGGAGAACCAAATATCGGAGGAAATATCAGGTTTAAAGGAGTTTCGTTTGATAACTATGCAGCTGACAAAGGAGTTACGTTCGGGGGAAATTCGCGCTCAATCAAATTTGAAAATTTAACCCTCAAACAAAAGCGCAATTAAAATTAATTGGCTTAACTATTTGATAAGTTCTGAAATGGCAATATTGTAGTAGAAAAAGCCTGCAGCAACTACCACAACGGCCGCAAAGCCCACGAGCC